>NZ_CP159992.1:3245961-3563269 GCF_040702995.1 Paenibacillus sp. AN1007 | reverse complement strand
TGCCCATACGTATGCCGTTCGCTCAACAGCAGCAGACAAGTACATGAAAGATATGGAAGCGGCAGAAGCTTCAATCGAAGCTGCAGGTGCACATCGCCCGATGCTGTTCAGACCTCCTGGAGGGTACTATAACGATATGGTAATTCAGGCGGCCAAGCAAAAAGGATACACCATTGTTTTATGGTCTTGGCATCAGGACACTCGGGACTGGGCTTTACCTGGTGTGTCTGCCATTACGAAGAAGGTGCTGCATAATGCACGCAATGGTGATATTGTTCTGTTTCATGACAAAGTAGATGGCAAATCTCATACCATTGAAGCGCTAAAAACAATCCTTCCCAAACTACAGGAGCAGGGATATCAGTTTGTGACGGTATCGGAACTTCTTGCGGTGAAAGCCCGTGAAGCTGCGAAGGATGGTTTATCCTCTTCACTGCCGTAATGCCATCCTTAACACTGGGGAGGTAAGTTTCAATCTCTTCATTATTGAAGTATGGCTGGATCGATCCGCAGTAGTCGCTCGTATGCCGTCATGCCATTTCCAACCGCAGGTCCTTGATGCAATGCCGGACTGCGGTTGTTTGGCATGATCCGCTGCAGGGCATCTGCATGTATGATGCAGTCTTTTGTTTTGCAGCTCAAACGTCTAGAATAGATAATGCCGTAGGTGTAGAACATGCTGCATACCGTTCATGTAATGGCAGATGCTGCATTGCTGAGATTTCTATAAAGAGAAGGTGAATAAGTTGAATGGACAAAAGAGAGCAGACATCAGACCTGGTTTGGAGGTCGATATCGTACTGAAGCAGGATCAATCTTCTGGTAAACTGACGAGAGGAATCGTTAAGGACTTGTTAACCAATTCGCCAACACATCCTCATGGGATTAAAGTGAGATTAACAAGCGGGCAAGTCGGCCGAGTGAAACATGTGGTATCCGCAGGCCATAGTCCGCAATGAGGTTAAGCGGCAGGCTGGATACCACTGCAGTGGTGATGGCACATGTGTCGACGGTTAATTCGCGTCAGCAGGATGCCCAACGTCTGCTGCGAGATTGGTCTCGATCACGCGTCACATTTAGAGGAGAAAAATAGCCGCTATGGTAGTTACGATTAATCCAAGAATCACCGGTTTCAGATTGCGCCGTGCCAGTTCAAACGGGCTGACCCCGCAGATGGCTGCCGCTGGAATCAACGCCCACGGAATTAACGTTCCGCCGCCGACCCAGATTGCGGCTACTTGGCCAAGTGCGGTAAGCATCGGGGCAGAGCCTGCTGTTCCGGCAAACATGGAAGCCGTGGAGCCAACCAGTGAAATTCCTGAAAATCCGGAGCCGTCCATACCTGTCACGGCTCCGGTAACAGTCATGGTAACAGCCCCCACGGTGTCATTCAAAGGCACAAGCCCCGCAAGCGCCACTCCGAGATCATTGACGATGCCATGGGATCCTTCAGGAAGCGGGTTTACAAATAACTCGGTAATGGCAGCGTCTCCAAGATAAAAGAATGCGGCAATCGGAATGACTGGACCAAATACTTTGAATCCGAATTGAAATCCCTCAATGAGATAATGGGTCGTTTCCTCTGATCCGCTAAGGAGGTGTGCAGTAATAGAAACGGCAATCAGAATAACAACCGCGGTTCCCCCGATTAGTGCGGTAGCGTCCCCGCCCTGCAGGTCAAGCACAAACATCAGTACAACGTCCAGTGCGAATAACAACGGAATGAGCAGAGCGAATGTTTTTCTCAGACGAAGAGGCATCGCTTGGAAGGGTGCAGATTCATTTGTTTCTGATTGTGACTCAGATGCTGACTGCTGCTGCACAGAATCCTGTACCTTCCCTTGGGTGGATTTCATTTCTTTGCGAAGCATCCAGAATGCGGTAAGGGTAGATACCGTACCCATGACGATGACGAGAGGAACACTGGCAGCCATCACCGACGTAACGGGAAGGCCTGCTGCATCGGCTGTAAGTTTCGGAGCACCTTGAATGATGTAATCCCCTGACAGGGCAATGCCGTGTCCAAACAGATTCATGGCGATAGCGGCTCCAATCGGAGGTAAACCCACACGAACGGCTGCAGGCAAAAGCACGGCTCCAATCAATGCAACTGCCGGAGAAGGCCAGAAAAATAAGGATACCACCATCATAATCAGTCCTATACCCCAGAATGCGGCTGAGGGCGTACGAATAAATCGGGTGAGGGGTGCGACCATGACTTCATTAATTCCTGTTCGGATCAGAACGCGGCTCATCGCAACAATAATTGAAATGATAAAGATTGTACTTAATAATTCTTTCGCTGCGTAGATAAAACTGTTGAAGATTCCGGCGACCGACCCGCTTAACGTTTCCGCTGCCAGCAGTCCAACGGTCATAATGCCTGCGACACAGATGATTGTGGTATCTCTGCGCCGCACCATAACAGCGATAATCAGGACAATAAATGCCAGATATACATAATGCAGCGGGACGAGTTGAATATTCATCATGATGACAGCCTCCCTATATCCCTGGTCACCGACCCGGGCGTGATATATCCTATGCATGTCAAGCCCGGGTGTTCAAGGAGCCGCAGCGATTGAAAGATTATTCTTATTCTGTCTTTCGCATACTTGGTGTGAGCGTCTTTGTCTTTGGTTCAACATATACAGCAGGATTTTTTTTACATTCGGAGAATTATTATGATTAAATGCTGGCATGCACGTCGCGGGAGCATATGATTTGCATCAAGTCACAAGAACACATATCCGGGAGTCACCGAACCTGATAGACAGCGTCAAACAGAGGTGATTACAATATACATGCCATCTTCAGGGAGAAATTAGAAAATGCAGCTCAGTCTGAATCAAAAGGACGGTAATCTATGAACCTGATCCGTTCATTGCGTTTTAAATTTATTGTGGGACTTACACTGATCATGCTTCCTCTATTTTTGCTGCTGTACTACAACAATGTGTACGCTATGAAGGTTGTCCGGGATAAGGTATCCCTTACCAATATGAATCATCTCGCCAAAAACGTGGAACAAAATGAGCGAGTATTACAGGAAACGAATCGATATTTATACAGTTTGGGCGAGCGTGACCCTGATATTATCTCTCTGTTTTTTC
This sequence comes from Paenibacillus sp. AN1007, assembly GCF_040702995.1. Lineage (NCBI taxonomy): Bacteria > Bacillati > Bacillota > Bacilli > Caryophanales > Paenibacillaceae > Paenibacillus > Paenibacillus sp. AN1007. The sequence goes on along the minus strand of NZ_CP159992.1, from coordinate 3,560,156 downwards.
TTCAATACGGAAGCGGAGACTATATCATTGCCAAACAGCGCATCATGAATAAATTTATGACCGATATCGGTTTCTACAATCTTATCGACTCTTTTTATTTGTATGATGCTGTGAATGATGACCTGCTGCTGGCGACCGCGGGCAATTATGATATTAAAAAATCCGTGGTACAGCGCAACATGCCTGCCCAGATGCGTCAGCTGGAAGGAGATATTCAGAAGCCGGAATGGAGCATTGTGCGCGGAGGATCGTTTAATGCGCTTGTGAAAACGGTGCGCATTAATCAGCAGTTTTATGCCGGTGCACTGGTCAATATGAATGCGCTGAATGACTCACAGCAGTTTACGGAATCGGGAGACAGAGGTGGAGCGGTTATCGTTACACCCGATGGCAGAGCTTTATCCGATTCTACGTTAAACGCGGGGCAGATCAAGCTGGCGGCCGATCATTTGACCGGGTTGGAGAGCCCGTATCAGGTGATCTCTGAACCTGGCAGGCAGGCTCGTCAATATCTGATGGTAGGCATTCCTTCTGCGATGTCGGAGATGAACTACGTCGTATTACTGCCAGAGGAAGATATGATGCGCAACCTGCCGTTTTTTCAGCAGATCATCAGGCTGCTTCCCATCGGGGCGGCTGTCATCTTGATTACGGCGCTGTTCTTCCTGAGGCAGCTGCTGTTTCGGCCGATGAATGCTTTGATTCGGGGGATGAGAAGAGTTAGTCGGGGTGAACTGGATGTAACGCTGGAGGCACCATCCTCGTCCGAACTGGAGTTTGTAACACGCAGCTTCAATCAGATGATTCAGGAAATTCAGCACCTGAAGATTGATGTATATGAGGAGCAGCTGCGTACGCGTGAGGCAGAGTTCAAGCAGCTGCAGATGCAGATTAACCCTCACTTTTATCTTAATTCTCTGAACATTATCCACAGCTTGGCTTCTCTGCAAAAGCATGAACTGGTGCAGCAGATGGCAGGTCATCTGGCTGACTATTTCAGATCCAGTTTACGAGCCGGCAAACGTGTGATTACGCTGAACGAAGAGACGGAACATATTCGGCACTATCTGGAAATTCAGAAGCTTCGTTTTCCGAGCAAGCTGGATTTCGAACTGGATATCAGTCCTAATGCCGGACATTATGTGCTGCCGCCGCTGACGATTCAGCCTTTTGTGGAAAATGCAATTATCCATGGTTTTCAACGCAGAATGCAGCCGTTTGTGATTCGTATTACCGCACATCTCACTGAACCTTCGGGCGGCCTGACGGGTGAAGGTGTGCTTCGGCTTCAGATTACGGACAACGGCGTCGGATTCGAACCCGGGATGCTGGAGCAGCTGCAGCAGGGGCAGTACGCCAAAGACCCCGGGGGACAGCACATTGGAATATGGAATGTTGCCCATCGCCTGCTCGTAAAGTATGGTCATGAGGCCGGGTTAATATTTGAGAATAGACCAGAAGGAGGCGCTGCAGTAAGCGTTTATCTGCCTGCTCAGACTGAAGAGCAAGAAGGAGGAACTCATGCGGAACCTGTTGATCGTGGATGATGAAGTGTACGCCTTACAGGCCATGCTGGAGGGTGTAGACTGGAAGGCAGCCGGAATCGATCAGGTGTTTGGTGCGTGTGATGTCGAAGAGGCAAGACAGGTTATCCGTACACATGCCATCGACATTCTGATCTGTGACATCGAGATGCCTGGGGAGACCGGGTTGGACCTGCAGAGCTGGGTATTAAAGCATGACCCAGCCATCCTGACTATTTTTCTGACGGGGCACGCCCTGTTCGATTATGCTCAGACAGCTATCAAATTGAACAGTTTTGATTATTTGTTGAAACCGGCCCCTGCAGACCAGCTGCTGAAAGTAGTTGCACGAGCTTTGGAGAAGATCAGGGATGGGGAACAGCGCACACGGACGAATGAAGTTTACGAAATCGTATACAAACGTTGGAAAACACATAAACCGCTGCTGACCGAACGATTCTGGAAGGATGCAGTATCCCAGCGGAGCACGCTAACTCCGCAGCGGCTGCAGGAACTTGCAGAACTGTATGGTGCAGAGATTGATCCCAAGGCACGCGTACTGCCTATCGTCATATCGGTGGAGGAATGGGTCCGTGAATTTAATCTGCGCGACGAAGAGGTGCTGGAATACGCACTCCGTAATGCGGCCAAGGAAGTACTGCTGGGGGACAAATCGGGTGAAGTGTTTCAGGACCACAGCGGATTGAATATTGTACTGGCCTACGAACAGGACGGTGTCATTCTCACTGCCCGAGAGGCGGAGCAGCGTTGTGAACGGTACATTCAGGAATGCGGCACCTACTTCTACTGCCGTTTGTCCTGTTACGTAGGGGCGCCGGTAGCCGTGACCGAACTGCAGGGCATGCTGAATGACCTTATGGACATGGAGCGGCGGAACATTAAGGAACTGGAAGAGGTATTTGTTTATGATGAGCGTGAGCGGCATCATGAAGATCGCTTTTTACCCATTCCGTGGTTCTCGGAACTGTCCGTTCTTTTTGAGACCGGTAAAGTAGATGATCTGCGCGAACGTGTGCATGAAATCTTCGAGCTTCTTGCTGCCCAGGAAGGACTGTCCCCGGAGATGCTGCGTCTTTACTATCATGCGATGCTGCACGTAGTCTATCCGCTGCTGCATCAGAATAATGTGTCGATCCGCAGCCTGTACCCGGGAGAGCGAGAGCCCGAAGAAGCCATGGTTACAAGATCGCTTCCGCAGTTGAAGCAGTGGACACTCGATCTCATTGATCGTGTCATTCCGGTACTGTACCCGAATGATCAGAATCCGATGTCGATTGTGGATCAGCTGTGTATTTACATCGAAAACCATATCGGCGAAGAGCTGATGCGTGAGGAACTGGCTGCGTTTGCCGGATTTAACCCTGCTTATCTGTCCCGTTTGTTTCGTAAGGAGAAAGGCATGTCTTTATCCGAATTTATTCTGCAGCGCAGAGTAGCCATGGCCAAAACGCTTTTGTCTCAATCCACCGTCAAGGTGACGGATATCGCAGGCAAGGTCGGTTACTATAATTACTCCCATTTTACGAAAATGTTCAAAAAATGTACCGGCATCACCCCTCAGGAGTTTCGCAAACAATCCAGAACCGTGTAATCAGGCGCAGCATGCTGCGCCTTTTGTATGCTGTTTATGGAACAAAAGTCATAATTTGATCATTGAACAGGTCACCACAGCAGATAGAGGACTTGATCGCCCCGCCGTATACTTGAACCACAGGAGGCGCAACGGAGCTTCATCCTGAGGAAGAATTCAAGAGGAGTGAGGGAGAACACGTTATGAAGACACAACCCCAAGCGGGTAAGGGCGTACGAATATCGGAGATACCGGAAGGCACAATTCGAAAACGCAAGTCCGTGCTGCACAATCTTGGCAAATACAAGGTGCTTTACCTGATGTTTCTGCCAGGCATTCTGTTTCTGCTGGTAAACAATTATATGCCGATGTTCGGCGTTCTGATCGCATTCAAAAATGTAAACTACGCGGACGGAATATGGGGAAGCCCGTGGAGTGGGTGGGACAACTTTAAGTACCTGTTCTCCACCAGCGATGCATGGGAGATTACACGAAACACGCTTGCATACAACACCGTGTTTATTGCACTCAATCTGCTTGTCGGTGTGGGTCTCGCTATTCTGCTCAACGAAGTCAAAAACAAAGCGATGTCCAAACTGTATCAGTCGCTGATGCTCCTGCCTTATTTTTTATCGATGATCGTAGTTAGTTATCTTGTACTCGCTTTCCTCGGTAAGGATTCGGGATTTATGAACTCAACGATTCTGCAAATGTTCGGAGGTCAGCCAATTGACTGGTACTCTGAACCGAAGTATTGGCCGTACATCCTGCCGCTCGTGAATACATGGAAAAATATCGGTTATTATGCCGTCATTTATCTGGCCGCTGTTGTGGGCATTGACGAAGAGTACTATGAGGCAGCTGTGCTGGATGGTGCATCGAAGTGGCATCAGATTCGTTTTATTACGATTCCGTTTCTGATTCCGCTGATTGTCATTATGACACTGCTACAGATTGGTCGTATTTTCTATGCAGACTTCAGCTTGTTCTATCAGGTCCCGCTGGAATCAGGCGCGCTGTTCCCTGTAACCAACGTACTTGATACGTATGTATATCGAACATTCCTTATCGGTGGAGATATCGGGATGTCATCTGCAGCAGGTCTATACCAAGCGATTGTCGGCTTCGTACTGGTGCTGGTGTCCAATACCATCGTCAGACGGATTGACAAAGATAATGCATTATTTTGAGAGGAGGCAAGTCAGTTTTGAAAACACGTGACCCCTTAGCTGTATCCCGGCGTTCCGCTGGTGTTATTCACTTTATGTTTCTCTTCTACGCCATTGCCTGTATCGTGCCAATCATACTGGTCTTCGCCATCTCTTTCTCGGACGAGACAACCGTTATTGCGAATGGTTACAAGCTGATCCCGGAGAAATTCAGCCTCACGGCCTATGAATTCCTGTTCAAAGATATGGATCAGATCATTCACTCGTATGGAATCTCAATCATTGTTACTGTCGTAGGTACAATCACGAGTGTTGCGCTGACCGCGCTCTATGCCTATCCGCTTTCGCGGAGAGATTTGCCGTACCGCGGCTGGTTCGCTTTTTTCATCTTCTTCACGATGCTGTTTAACGGGGGACTTGTTCCCTGGTATCTGGTCTATGTCAACGTGCTGGATTTGAAAAACTCGATTTTTGCCCTTATATTACCACTGCTGTTATCACCGTTCTTCGTACTGGTCATGCGTACCTTCTTTGCCAACTCTATTCCGGTATCCATTCTGGAATCGGCACGCATTGATGGAGCAGGTGAGTTGAAAACGTTTTTGCGGATTGTATTACCGCTTTCGCTGCCTGTTATGGCAACCGTCGCCCTGTTTAGTACGCTGAACTATTGGAATGACTGGTATCTTAGTATGATTTTTATTTCCGATAACCGGACGATCAGCCTTCAGTACCTTATGTACCGGACGCTGCTCGATATTCAATATTTAACAACCAACTCCAACGTTTCTTCACAGATCTCGTCACAGGGCGGAATTCTTAATCTGCCGAACAAAACGCTGCAGATGGCGATGGCCGTCGTCGGTATAGGTCCAATCGTACTGGCATATCCATTCTTCCAGCGTTACTTCATCAAAGGTCTGACCGTAGGTGCTGTGAAGGGATAACCCAGCCGGTTAGGGAGCGGGGAAGGTCAACCCGAGGTAGACGAAAGGGCATATATAGAAATGCTTACCGTTTATTTGGAATTGGGGTTAAACGGTAAAGGGTCCATCATATGAACAGGAGGGGTTCAATTGGTTCAATCGTTAAAGGTATGGTCACGTATGACAGCGGCAGCCATGACATTAGCTCTGGTACTTGCTGGCTGTTCGTCCGACAAGGGGGGCACAGCATCGCCGGGGGCCGAAGGCAGTACACCGAATGCAGGCAATACTGAAAAACCTTACGAGGTTTCCTTATTCTACCCGGGCACACCTCAGAAGGATGTTGCACTTGTGGAAGCGGAGATTAACAAAAAGATGGAGCCCAAGATTGGAGCCACGATCAAAATCAATGCGGTGGACTGGGGCTCGGTGATGCCTCTGTACCGGGTGTGATCTCTAAGACAGCAGGTGAGACAACCGTGCTGAATGAAGTGGAAACACCGGAATTCAAAGAAGCGGCCGAGCTTGCGCGTAAATGGTATCAAGCAGGTTATATTAACAGTGATGCAGCAACATCCAACGTATTCCCGAAAGACCAGGCGAAAGCCGGAAAAGCCTTTATGTGGACCGATGGTATGAAGCCAGGTAAAGACAAGGAAGAAGAAGGGTATGTAGGACACCCACTCACGCAAATTGAGATGACCAGTCCAACGATTACAACAGGAGATGCATCGGGTGCAATGCTTGCGATCTCCCGTTCTTCTGAACAGCCAGAAAAAGCGATGCAGGTCATTAATCTGCTTCACTCTGACAAAGAGATCAACAATCTGCTGAACTTTGGTATTGAGGGTAAACACTATGTGAAGGTTGAAGGACAGGATAATATCATCAAACTGCCTGATGGTGTCGATGCCAACAGCCGTACCTACAATCCGGGTGCACAGTGGCAGCTCGGTAACCAGTTCCTGAACTATCTGTGGGATAACGAAGATCCGCAGAAATGGGAGAAGTTCAAAGAGTTTAATGCCAAAGGCGTGAAATCGCCTGCCCTTGGTTTCACCTTCAACAGCCAGTCGGTTAAAAATGAAATTGCGGCTGTAAATAACGTCAATAAACAGTTCAAGCCGGGGATGACCTCGGGTGCTGTTGACCCGAATGAAATGATTCCGAAATATCTGGAAAAATTAAAAGCAGCAGGCATCGATAAAATTATCGCGGCCAAACAGGAGCAGCTGGATGCATTCCTGGCGAAAAAATAACATGGACTGCATTCATTAGATCATAAAGGACGTTACCGTTAAAACGGTAACGTCTTTTTTTTGTGTTTGGATTGTAAATCAAAAATAGGAAAAATATGATATAATCAGGTGGCTGATTAGGAGGTGTTTGCGTGAGGAGAATCAGACTTGCATTCTCTGGGACTTTACTGCTGTTTGCGATCATCTTTACCTTTAAACATCATCTCGGTTTTTCAGTAGGCGATTCGCTGCTGTTATCCATTGGCATTTCGCCGTATACAACATCCTATTTAAGCGGTGTACATATCACGATCTACTTTGGACTTGGCATGCTGGCCTGTGGATATTACCTTACACGCAAGGAGATGATGCACAAGTTCCCGCTTATGGCAAGAACGTTATGGATTGCTGTTCTGATCATCATATTCAGTTATTCTTATATGACAGACAAGCTGATGTACGTGGTGAAATGGGGATCTACGGGCATGAGCAGTATATCTTATATGCAGAATGACAGCTCGTGTACTTACGATGTTTCATCGAATGGACAAGCACTGGCAACCTGTAAACTGACGCTGAAAAATTACAGCAGTTCGGCGGTCGCCGCCATGGTTAAGCCTGATTTGGCCGGAAGTTATCGTAAACAGGATGATCCGCTTTCTGCATCCTTACAGTCGGTTGAGCTGCAGGCGATACCGATCCGGATTGAACCCCGGAAGACATTCACAGGAAAACTTGAATTTTCCGGTATGGCAGCTTGTCCGCTGCAGGTTAGTGGGAATCTGAATGATATCGTACTTGATGTGGCGGTGGATGGAACCAATACCGTATTTGATTATGATATTCCATAGTAGGCGGATACAGACTTTAGATTCAAGTACATAGAGCAGTATCGTGAATCATCTGTAGGAAGAAACAATGAATGGTCAAATTGGTATATACGAACAGAGCCGGCTGCCCCCGGCTTTTTTCATGCGCAGAAGTTGAATTTAGTGCTGAAAACTTGCTATTATCTCCTTTTCCGCAGCGTTGATCACGCTTACGATAAATAGTGGGGAGTTCTGACTTTTTAAAGCATCTAAGTGGGCAGTGCAGCTCATGTTCAAGAAATAGATTGTATTTACAGCTGGCATGACTACAATTAATGTCACGACAAAATCTAGATGAAGCGAGATGAACTTCCATGTCATACCGGACAAATCTGTTTTCCAAAATGGTCATTTTAATTCTAATCATGCTGATTCCCGTAGTGCTCCTATACTGGTACTCTAATCATAAAACAACAGCTGTACTGCGGGCCGAGCTTAACCGTTCAAACAGTAATCAGCTTGAGTTCTTTCAAAACCAGGTCAATACCCATATCGAGCTGTTATCCTCATGGCCCAATCTGCTGATCCATGACCCCGATATTGCCAGCTTCCGGCGCATATTCGCGGAGAGCAGCTATTTCGATCTGGATGCGATCAATCTGGTCAAACGAATTCAGAATAAGCTGAGTATTCAAGAAAGCTCATCCAATTGGGAAACCAAGTTATATCTGTATTCCCCATCACTGGGCAGAGTGATCTCGGAACGGGATGCCCGCACGTATGACAAGCAGGCGTTAAAACAAAATATCATTTCAGGCTGGGATGTTCACAAAGTCAAGGATAGGCAGCAGGAACGTTTTATGTTCAGCTGGATTACGGTATCTCCGTATGGAATCGAGAACCCTGCCGAAAATGCGGAAACGATTATCAAGCTTGAGTTTGACAGTGATAATATCCGGGATATGCTGGATAAATTTAAAGGGGACGGCAGGCATGACCCGTTCTATTTTCGTGAAGAAACAGGTGTGATTTACAATCGGACATCAGACCATTCTTTGACAGATCAACTGATTAAAGAATTATCCAGCCGTAAATTGCAGGACGTAGAAAACCGCACGGTAAACATCGACGGAGAGCCATACATGGTCAATTCCGTGAAATCCAGTACAACCGGCTGGTATCTCGTAGATTACATGCCGCTGTCGGATATCCTGAAACCGATCCATCAGTCGAATATCCTGTTTTATTCAGCCATGATCTGTCTGCTGCTGATGAGCTGTGTTGCTGCGTATCTGTTATATGTGCAGGTTCAGGTGCCTGTAAAACAGTTGATTCGCGGTTTCCAGCGGTTGAAGCAGGAGGATTACTCGGTACGAATTCAGCCGAAAGGGCGCAATGAGTTCAGCTTCCTGTCCGAGCGCTTCAATTCCATGGTGGAAAAAATTCAGCAGTTGTTTGAGCACGTATATCTGGAGCAGATTCATGTTCGGGAAGCCCGGTTAAAGCAGCTGCAGTCACAGATTAACCCGCATTTCTTCTATAACTGTTTCTCGTTCATTACGAGTATGGCGAAGTTGAAGCGAGTGGATGCCGTTGTGGCTATGTCCCACAATCTGTCAAGGTACTACAGATATACAACAAGGCAGGAGCGGGATCTGGTTCCTTTATCCGAGGAGATCGAATTTGTAACCAACTATTTGGAGATTCAGCGAATGCGCATGGAGCGTATCCATTATACGCTTGATCTGCCAGAGGAGATGCTGCACATTGAAGTGCCGCCGCTGATCGTACAGCCTTTGGTTGAAAATGCGGTCATCCATGGAATCGAAGCGGACGCAGAAGCTGGGGAGATCAGAGTGTCCGGGGAGAAACGGGATGGACAAATGCTTCTGATTGTTGAAAATGATGGTCAAGGGATGACACAAGCGGCACGTGAAGCGCTGATGATCAAACTTACAGGTTCGATGGATCAGGAGATGGGCTGCGGATTGTGGAACGTGAATCAGAGACTTCAGCTGAAGTACGGGGAGAAGGGCGGCATTCACATTACCGAATCGGAACTGGGCGGAGTTCGTGTAGTTCTGTCGTGGCCGGTAGAAGAGGAGCGCTCTGCGGAACAAGAAAAGTAATCATATGTAAGTTCCTGTGTACATGCAGAATTTAATTTTACGAAGCGGAAATGGGGAGGGATTCAATTGATCGATATCCTGCTTGTTGATGATGAAACGTATGTAACGGAAAGCCTAGAGCTAACGATTCCTTGGGGGGAACTTGGAGTATCCACTGTACTGCGAGCTGCATCGGGTAAGGAAGCTCTGGCAATTATGGAGGAGAATGCGGTTGATATTGTTGTGACAGATATTCGTATGCCTGGAATGACAGGCCTTGATCTGATTGCCGAGGTGAATCGGCGCTGGCCGCACGTGCGATGTATTTTACTGACCGGGCACAGTGACTTTGATTATGCCAAAAAAGCGATTCAGCTGCATGCAGCGGATTATATTTTGAAGCCGGTTAACGATGATGAGTTTATGAGTTCCGTATCTGCGGCGATTACCTCCGTGCGTGATGAATGGGATGAGTTTGACAAGTATCATCGGCTCTTGTACAGCCGTAAGTCCGATTACAAAATTTTGCGGGAGATTCTGATGCATGATGTACTGCTTGGCCGGGAGATAACGCCTAAAGCTCTTCGGGAGCAGTTGAAGGAGTATGAGCTTCATATGGAACCTGAACGGCCAGCTGCGATGATGCTGATTCGTCTGGCGGGACGATTCTCGGGAATGGATCAGCAGTCACTGGATTTGATGGATTTTGCTGTGGGCAATATTGCAGAGGAAGTGCTCGGAGAGCATTACAATGTCTGGTTCGGCCGTGGACCACATGATTGTCTCGTTATGTTTCTGCAAAATCAGGAGCCAGCTGAAGGCTCCCGTATGGATCATGTCACTTTAAAAGGTGCTGCAGAGACATTCCGCGAGCATGTGGTCCGTTTTCTGCAAGGTGATCTGTCCATGGTGATTACACCTCCGTTTCCATTCAGCGACCTGACTACCGTGTATCGTAAAAGTCTGGGATCTCTTGTTCTATCTGGACCGGGCGAACACCAGATTCTATACATCGATATGGAGCAGACCCTCGGCAAACGCCCCGATAATGATGCTGCACGTGCACTTGAGGAGCTGTATAAACCACCTGTTTTACCTCAATTACTGGAGACCAAACAGTGGGATGCCGCGGCACTGAAGTTGAATACAGTCTTTGACGGGGTGGAGAAGGTATGTTTGTCCAGAGAGCATGCGTATGAAATGTACTTGTCAGTTACGAATGCTTTTATGTATATCGCTCACAAACAAGGACATCTGGTGCATGAGATTGATCATGCGGGTTTCGATCTGGTGCTGGCGCATCAGCTGATTCAATCTCCGGTGAAGCTGCGGCGCTGGGCGATGGACATGCTGGCGAAGCTGCAGGAGGAACAGTCGGATCAGGAGGGGGTACAAAGTCGCAGACATGTAATCAAACAGGTGCAGGAACTTGTAACCCGGGACACAGGGCAGGACCTTTCCGTAAAGATGATTGCAGACAAAGTTTATTTACATCCGGTGTATCTGTCTAAAATTTATAAAGCAGAGACCGGAGAAGGTCTGGGAGACTATATGATTCGCATGCGTATGGAGCGCGCACTGTATCTGCTCAAACATACCAATAAAAAAATATACGAGATTACGAGCGAACTGGGGTATCAAAATCCGCAATATTTTAGCAAAATGTTCAAAAAACATTATGGTATGACACCGAATGAATTCCGGGATCAGACATAAATGCAGCATGATTCGAGTATTTAGGTTGGTAAAGGTGCAGAAATCTTGATTTCGTATCATAGGCTGATGTGTCAGACAGGCCTATAATGAAAGGGTAACCAAAACGATTTAAGGGGGAACAACATGAGAGCGCAATCGACGAAAAAGAGATTCTTGTCGCTTCTCGCTACGACGCTCTGTCTGACCGTCGTTCTTGCAGGATGTTCAGGAGGTAGTGGGAGCAAAGAGGGTGCCGAACCAAGTGCATCCGGGTCCCAAAATGAATACAAGGAAAAGTATGATCCGGCAGTAACGATTACAACAGCATGGGGGATTGACCCGGAACTGAAATTTAAAAATGGCGAATCTATGGAAAATAACGTCGCTACCAAATGGGCGAAGGACAAATTCGGTATTGATATCAAATCCCTTTGGTCTGTTACCGATACAAACAGTGCATTTGCAACCAAAATTCGTTTGGCCATGTCCTCCGGTCAGGAAATGCCTGACATCGTTACGATTGGTCAACCAGACAATCTCGTAGCTCAAGACTTGATTGACTCTGGCATGTATCAGGAAGTAGGACCGTTGTTCGACAAATATGCTTCAGACACATGGAAAAAAGCGATGGAGCAGGATCCTGAAGTCTGGAATCAATACAGCCGTGACGGCAAAAGAATGGGTATTCCGGTACTGGATTACGCGTACAACAACGATTATTTGCTCTGGATTCGTCAGGACTGGCTGGACAAGCTGAATCTGAAAGCACCTAAAACCATTGACGAGCTCGAAGCCGTAATGGAAGCGTTCAAAAATAAAAATCCGGATGGATTGGCTCCAGACAAGGTCACACCACTCAGCATTGGTTTCAAGAAATCCATGAACACATGGATGGGAGATCCATCGTGGATCTTTGGCGCATATGGTGCCTTACCGCAGCAATGGAACGTAGGTGAAGACGGCAAGCTGGAGTATGGTTCCATCAATCCTGGTATGAAACAAGGTTTGAGCAAGCTGAATGAATGGCTGACCAAAGGTTATATTCCACAAGAAGCAGCACTGTGGGATGAAAACAAAACGGCTGAGCCAGCAGTTGCAGGTACAGCCGGCATTATTCCAGGTCCATACTGGATGAGCGGATGGCCGCTGAACGATACGGTGAAAAATGTCCCAGGTGCAGTTTGGAAACCGATTGAGATCCCGGGTGGCCCTGATGGTAAAGCGATGCGCCATGGTACAGCATTTGTCAATGGTGTTACTTTGATCAAGAAAGACATGGAACATCCAGAAGCATTCTTTACGTATCAAAACTATCTGTTTGATAATTATGCAGATCCGAAACCAGGAAGTGAATATGATAACGGTCTGTTTGAAGGCTATGACTATGAATTAGATGCAAACGGAAAACAAAAACGGTATGAAGACATTGAGGGCGGGTATGTCAACGTAGTACGTTATTTGCTTGTGCGTGATGGCGCCCGTATTCCGGACGCACAGATGAAAGCCTTGCTGAATCTGGCCAATGGCAAAGAGCCAGAAACCAAGCTGGAAAAAGATGTTGCCGCGAATTATGGTAAAGAGACACCTGCCGCAGCGAAAGTGCTGCTTGAACAGAAAGATATCTCTTTCAAAAACATGTTCACAGGTCCTACGACCAAAACGATGAAATCCAAGCTGGATTATCTCAACAAAATCGAGAACCAAACGTTTAATGAAATTATCTATGGCAAGAGTCCGGTCGATGCGTTTGATACATTTGTTCAAACATGGAAATCCGGCGGCGGCGATCAGATCACTCAGGAAGTGAACGAGTGGTATGACGGCGTGAAAAAATAATCGATTTACGCAAGTGAAAAGGGTAAAGCAAGAGAGACGCATAGACGATACAAGTCTGTGCGTTTTTTGTGTTTTCTAACGTTACAGAATGAAAAAAAAATGCAGTGAACAGCGGCTTGAATGCCCTGAGTGTGCCTCTTTCCAATGCATGTTCAAAGTAGTTGCTTTTGTGCCATTTATATTGCTTTTATGCGCTGTTTGGAGGTGCGGGAAGGTTGATATAATTTGCTTATAAGCCGCTCAGGGAGTACTTGAGTAGGAAGAATTACAGGGGGAGCAATCATGAGAACTTTAAAACGAACTTGGCCATTCCACGTAATGCTGTTGCCAGCCATCATTTTCCTGATTATTTTCAGTTATGTGCCTATGGGCGGAATCGTTATGGCATTCCAGGACTATAAACCATGGCTTGGCATCAGCGGCTCGGATTGGGTCGGGCTTGATAACTTTAGATATTTATTCGAACGTGAGGACAGCCTGCAGGTCATCTGGAACACCCTGATCATTGCTGTGCTCAAACTGATTTTTAATCTGTTCGTCCCGTTTGTGTTTGCGATCCTGCTCAATGAGGTTCGCAAGATGGCGATTCAGCGCACGATCCAGACACTGGTATATCTGCCTCACTTCTTGTCTTGGGTTATCTTGGGCGGAATTTTGCTTGATCTGCTCTCAACAGGAGGTCTGGTGAATCGGGTGCTCGGTACTTTTGGCCTTGGACCTTACTTCTTCCTTGGGGATAACAGCTTGTTCCGACAGACGATCATTGTGACGGATGTGTGGAAGGAATTCGGCTATAACATGATTGTTTTCCTGGCAGCTCTTGCTGGCATTAACCCGGCATTGTATGAAGCTGCAGAGATTGATGGAGCCAACCGCTGGAAGCAAACGCTTCATATTACGATTCCGTCGCTTGTACCTATGTTGATGGTTGTGGGAACGCTGGCTCTGGGTAACGTACTGAATGCCGGATTCGACCAGATTTTCAACTTGTACAACCCGCTCGTATATCAAACGGGAGACATCATTGATACATTCGTATATCGCTCGGCGCTGGAAAATGGAGAGATGGGCTTTGCAACCGCAATCGGATTATTCAAATCCGTCATCAGTATGGTCCTGATCCTCGTATCGTACAGCCTGGCCAAAAAATACGCCGGATACCGCATATTCTAACCGAATGAACAGAGAAGGAAGGGACTACGATGTATCATAAATCACCATCATACCGCATATTTAACGTCATCAATATCAGTTTTCTCATTCTGATTGCCATCATGTGTATTGTACCGATGATTCACGTCCTGGCTGTATCGTTCAGTAATAAAGCTGCAGCCGATGCCAATCTGGTCAGTCTCTGGCCGGTAGGTTTCTCCCTTGAAGCTTACAAAAAAACGATGAACAATCCGATCTTCTTGAACTCACTCTGGATTTCACTGCTGCGTACCGTCATTGGTACAGGCATTACGCTTCTTATTACTTTCCTGGCGGCATATCCGCTGTCCAAGGAAAACAGTGAATTCAAAGGCAGAACCGTGTATTCCTGGATTTTCGTATTCAGCATGATTTTCAACGGCGGTTTGGTTCCATTCTACATGGTCATTCAGAAGATCGGTCTGATGGATTCCTTCTGGGTGCTGGTACTTCCAGGTGCAGTCAACACGTTCCTGGTCATCCTGATGCTGAACTTCTTCCGCGGTATTCCGAAAGAGCTGGAGGAAGCGGCATTGATTGACGGAGCTAACCACTTCAGAACGCTGTTCAGCATTTTCCTGCCAATCTCCATGCCTTCCATTGCAACCATTGCACTGTTCAGCATGGTGTTCCACTGGAATTCCTGGTTTGACGGACTGCTGTATATGAACAATGCGAAGGATTATCCACTTGCAACGTTCATGCAGACGGTTATTATCAAACGTGACATGAGTACGATGGCGATGAATCCGCAGGAAGTGGCAACGATCTCGCAAACGACGGTACGTGCAGCCCAAATCTTTATCGGAAGTGCACCGATCCTCATTGTGTATCCATTCCTGCAGCGCTTCTTTGTAAAAGGTATGACACTGGGCTCAGTTAAAGGCTGAGCCTGAATCCCTAATAACTGGAGGCTGATATTTTTGAATCAATCAACCAAACAACCATTCATTCTTGGCATGGATGTTTCATTTATGGACGAGATTGAACAGCATGGGGGAACATATCGTGATGCAGACGGCAGGGAAGAAGATCTGCTCACCATTCTCAAACTGAATGATACCAACGCCATCCGTCTTCGCATCTGGAATGATCCTGTCGGCGGATACTGTAATCTGGAGCGCACCGTAGAAGTGGCGAAACGAATCAAGGCACAGGGATTGCAGTTCCTGCTCGATTTCCATTACTCTGACCGCTGGGCCGATCCGGCTAATCAGTGGAAACCAAAAGCTTGGGAGAATCTGTCCTATGAACAGCTCAAACTGGCCGTATGCACATATACCGCAGACGTACTTCGAACACTGAAAGAACACGATGCGCTGCCGGATATGGTTCAGGTCGGGAATGAGATTACACCAGGTATGTTATGGGACGAGGGTCGTGTCGGCGGTGAAGAGCATGATACGGACGAGCAGTGGCAGCGTTTTGCCGGACTTGTGAAGTATGGCATTGCGGCAGTCAAGTCGGTTGATCCTTCCATTCAGATTATGATTCATATTGATCGCGGCGGTGACAATGTCGAAAGTCGTAAATTTTATGATCGCTTTGAAGCGCTTGGCGTCGAGTTTGACGTGATTGGTCTTTCTTATTACCCTTGGTGGCATGGAACACTGGACGCCCTGCGTGACAATCTGAATGATCTGGCCAAACGCTACGGCAAACCGATCAATGTGGTGGAAACGGCATACCCATGGACGCTGGAGCAGCCCGAAGGTATCGAGTGGATTATGAATCAGGAGGATATGCTGCTGCCAGGATATCCTGCAACAGTGGAAGGACAGACGAAGTACCTGAAGGATATGCTGCAGATTATTCGTGAAGTTCCCGGCGATCTGGGACATGGTTTCTATTACTGGGAGCCTGCGTGGATTCCGAGTAAAGAAGAATGGTCTGTAGGACACCCGAATAACTGGGGTAACCTGACGATGTTTGATTTTAAAGGACGCAAGCTGGAGTCATTTAAAGCCTTAGCTTCCGTACAAGAGCTGGACAACAAGACATACGTATAAATAATGAATGAAACAAATAAATGGAATTCAACAGCAAGGGAGTTCTCAAAATGACATTTAAATTTCCACCCGTAAGTTCCAAAGCCCCGCACATGCTGCATGGTGCTGACTACAACCCGGAGCAGTGGCTCCGTTACCCGGAAGTGCTGGAAGAAGATATTCGTTTGATGAAACTGGCGAAATGTAATGTGATGTCCATCGGTATCTTCTCCTGGGTATCCCTTGAGCCGGAAGAAGGGGTTTATACGTTTGAATGGCTGGATCAGGTGCTGGATCGTTTTGCGGCAAACGGAATCTATGCATTCCTGGCAACACCAAGTGGTGCGCGACCTGCATGGATGTCGGCAAAATATCCGGAAGTGCTGCGTGTCTCCGAGAATCGGGTCCGCAATCTTCATGGATTCCGTCACAACCATTGTTACACCTCACCTGTTTACCGGGAGAAAGTAACCGCAATGAACAGCAAACTGGCAGAGCGTTATTCCGATCACCCGGCTGTGATCGGCTGGCATATCTCGAATGAGTTCGGCGGCGATTGTCACTGTGATTATTGTCAGGAAGCTTTCCGCGGCTGGGTTCAAAACAAGTACAAAACTTTAGATGAGCTGAATCATGCTTGGTGGACGACCTTCTGGAGTCATACGGTAACGGACTGGAGTCAGGTTGAATCGCCGGCACCACACGGTGAAACACAAGTGCATGCGATGAATCTGGACTGGCGTCGTTTCGTCACCGATCAGACCGCTGACTTCATTGTACATGAGACGAAACCGCTTAAAGCCAAAAATCCGAATTTGCCTGTAACGACCAATCTGATGGAGTTCTACGGCGGATTAAACTATTGGAAGTTTGCTGACATTCTCGATTTCCTCTCTTGGGACAGTTATCCGACGTGGCATGATGCAGCGGACGATGCGAGACAGGCATCACGCATTGCCATGATGCATGATATTGTACGTTCCATCAAAGGCGGTCAGCCCTTCCTGCTGATGGAGAGCACACCAAGCTCAACCAACTGGCAGGATGTTAGCAAACTGAAGCGTCCGGGCATGCATCTCTTGTCCTCCTTGCAGGCGGTAGCCCATGGGTCAGATAGTGTACAGTACTTCCAATGGAGAAAGAGCCGTGGTTCCAGTGAAAAGCTGCATGGTGCAGTGGTTGACCATGTAGGAACAGAACATACACGTGTGTTCCAGGATGTGACCGATGTAGGCACAGCGCTGCAGAGCATGGAGGATATCGTGGGTACTTCCGTTCCGGCTGAAGTGGCTATCATCTTCGATTGGGAGAACCGCTGGGCCGTGAACGACTCCCAGGGACCGCGTAACATCGGGGTGAAATATGAGCAGACCGTAGAAGCTCACTACGAAGCGTTCTGGAAAAAGGGTGTAGCGGTCGATGTCATCGATATGGAAGCTGATCTGTCCAAGTACAAAGTGTTAGTGGCGCCGATGCTTTACCTCGTTCGGGAAGGGGTAGGCGAACGGATCGAGAAGTTTGTCGAGCAGGGCGGTACATTTGTGGCAACCTACTGGTCTGGCATTGTGAACGAGAATGATCTGTGTTTCCTCGGTGGATTCCCGGGTCCGCTTCGCAAAACGCTCGGCATCTGGTCCGAGGAGATCGACGGTCTGCATGATCGTGAACTGAACGGAATTATTCCAGCGCAGGGCAATGAACTTGGACTCACTACAGAATATGATGCCATTGAGCTCTGCGACCTGATTCATTTGGAAGGTGCTAAATCTCTTGCGGTATATCGTTCTGATTTCTATGCGGGACGTCCAGCTTTAACCGTGAACGAACTTGGTTCAGGAAAAGCATACTATATGGCAGCGCGGATGAAAGCACCATTTTATAATGATTTTTATGGCAAGCTGATTGCAGAACTGGATCTGGAACGTGGACTCAAGTCAGAACTGAGTGCAGGAACTACCGCACATGTACGTACGGACGGTGATTCCGACTATGTATTCGTACAGAACTATACGGAGCACGAAAAACAGGTGCAGCTGGACGGTCATTCATACACCGATGTGTTAAGCGGAGAGGCGGTTGAATCGGTCTTGAACCTGCATCCATACGATATTCGTGTGCTGCGCAGAGCTGCCAATCGCAAGTAAGTATAGACTAGAGATATGAATGGGGCACTTGAGTTCTCTGGAAACATGAGGTTGAACGTGATTTCGATGAACAAACGAATGCTGCACATAGAGACACCGTAAAATAGATTGTCCTGGGCCTTGGAAAGGGTGCCGGGGCAGTCTTTTTATTTTGTTCTACATGGGGCTTGAGAGCCTTTTTTGGACAAGATAAAGGATAATCGTGTCCGCGCAGCGAAGACAAACACGTAACTTGTCAACTTAAGACTTTCATTGTCTGGGAGGAATTGAGATGAATCAGAGAAATCTGGACGGCAACAGCATTATTATTCGGCTGGAAATGACAACGAAAGATATCAAGTTTGGCGAAGTGGCTTCAGCCATCTCGGAAGCTGGAGGAGACATCATTGCCATCGACGTCATTTCGACCAATCAGGATGTCAGCGTGCGCGACTTGACGGTCGCAGTCACCGATTCACAGGATAACAGCAAAATTATAGAAGGGGTGCGCCAGCTCAAAGGTGTATCCATCGTTAACGTATCGGATCGTACATTTCTGCTTCACCTCGGCGGTAAGATCGAAGTGACACCCAAGACGCCGATTCATAACCGGGAAGACCTCTCGCGTGTGTACACGCCGGATGTGGCTCGGGTATGTTCGGCCATTTCAGAGGAGCCGGGCAAAGCTTTTTCACTCACGATCAAAAGAAACACAGTAGCCGTTATTTCTGATGGCAGTGCAGTGCTTGGACTCGGTAATATCGGTCCGCGTGCCGCGATGCCGGTGATGGAAGGTAAAGCGATGCTGTTCAAGCAGTTCGCTGGCGTGGATGCGTTCCCGATCTGTCTGGATACGCAGGATACTGAAGAGATCATTCGAACAGTGAAAGCGATATCACCTGCGTTTGGCGGCATTAATCTGGAGGATATTTCTTCTCCGCGCTGTTTCGAGATTGAACGCAGGTTAAATGAAGAACTGGATATTCCGGTATTTCATGATGATCAGCATGGGACGGCCGTCGTATTATATGCGGGTTTGATTAATGCCCTCAAGCTGGTTGGCAAATCCATTGATAATGTAAAGATTGTTGTGTGCGGTATCGGTGCAGCGGGTGTGGCATGCAGCAATATTTTGTTATCTGCAGGTGCGAAGCGGCTCATCGGGGTGGATCGTGAGGGCGCCATCGTACGCACGAATTCGTACGACAATGAAGTATGGACGGAATATGCGTCACGCACTAATCCCGATCTGGAGACAGGTTCACTGCGCGAAGTTATTCGGGGAGCAGATGTATTTATCGGCCTGTCGCGCGGCAATCTGTTGACCCGTGAAGATGTGCAGACAATGGCGGACAATCCGATTGTATTTGCGATGGCTAATCCGGTGCCCGAGGTCATGCCGGCTCTGGTTGAAGATATAGTTGCCGTTATGGCGACGGGACGTTCGGATTATCCAAACCAGATTAATAACGTGCTCTGTTTCCCTGGCATGTTCAGAGCTGTGCTGGACTGCCGTGCATCCGAAATCAACGAAGAGATGAAACTGGCAGGCAGCCCAGGCAATAGCCTCGTCTATCTCGGATGAAGAGCGTACACGTTATTACATTATCCCGAGTGTGTTTAACGATAAGGTGGTCAAATCAATGCGCAGTCGTGTCATTGAAGCAGCAGTCCGGACAGGTGTGGCGAGACGTATACCGCGTGAACAACCACGTGAAGGCGGAGAGTCCTGATGTCATCGGAATCATCGCGTCGATCTATGGAAGCCGAAGGCACACAAGCTGCTGACGGCCCGCCAGCTGAACAAGAGCAGGTGAACCGGGACGGCAGCACGACTCACGAAGCTGTTCTATGCGCCGCTCGTGCCTTTGTGCAGCAAGAAGCATCCCGGCATTCCGACGGGCATGACTGGTCCCATATTGAACGTGTCACTGCTCTAGCGGTCCGCTTGGCTCATCAGATGGGCGCAGACCTGTTCATCTGTGAACTGGCTGCACTGCTGCATGACGTGCCGGATGAGAAGCTGAATGACAGTCTGGAGGCCGGTATGGCTAAGCTGCATGCCTGGCTGGATACCCAGCCGCTGGCGCCTGAAATGCGGGAAGCGGTAGTGAACATTATCAGCACGATCTCCTATGCTGGCGGCCAACGTGCTGCAGTTTGCTCGCTGGAAGCTCAGGTGGTGCAGGATGCGGATCGGCTGGATGCGCTGGGAGCCATCGGCATTGCCCGTACATTTGCATTTTCGGGGGCCCGTGGGCGTGAAATGTATGATCCTTCCTTACCGCCGCGGGAGCAGATGACCCGTGAGGAATATCGGAATGGGCGCAGCACAACGATCAATCATTTTTACGAAAAGCTATTCAAACTTAAAGATCTGATGAATACTTCCTATGGCAAACAGCTCGCTCAGCAGCGTCATGATTATATGGTGCAGTTTGTGGAGCAGTTCAAGAGGGAATGGGAAAGCGTGGATGGTTAGACCGCGGTATTCCGTAATATCCCTGAATTAAAATCATTTTGGAGCATTTCGCCCCTGTACCGGGGCGGGGTGCTTTTTTAGAACCGCTGTACATACCGCAGATGTCGAATACTGAATCGCTTACTGCTTTTGAGCAGCAGCGAAGATGGGCCTAGGCCCAAGATTTGTCTGCATATGGGTGGGATCTTGGAACTGGGATAGCAAAGGCGTAAGCTCTCATGGTACAATGAATCGTTCTCCTGAACTCATTCAGGTAAAAAAAGAAATATGGGGTAATAATGAACATGATTATCATCAAAGGTAAACGAACAGGTCGCATAAAAGGAGGGAGATGCCGTGTCATTTGGAGCACGTGTTCTTAAGACAGGTATAGCGGTCACGCTGGCTTTATATCTGAGCAGTCTGTTCTTGAATCCGCAATCTCCTGTGCCTGCTGCCATCGCAGCGATATTTGCCATGCAGCCTTCCATCTATCGTTCTTGGAAGTATTTCCTCGATCAGCTGCAGACGACCACGCTTGGCGCGATTGTAGCTTTGCTGGGCGGCATGGTATTGTCCAATGAACCCATCGCGGTAGGCTTGATTATTGTGCTGGTTATTATGATCTGTCTTAAATTAAATATGGGTGAGACGGTGGGTCTGACACTGGTCACGGTGGTATCGATTATGGAAGCTTCAGGGGATTGGCATTTT
Source organism: Paenibacillus sp. AN1007 (assembly GCF_040702995.1). NCBI lineage: Bacteria > Bacillati > Bacillota > Bacilli > Caryophanales > Paenibacillaceae > Paenibacillus > Paenibacillus sp. AN1007. The sequence continues at coordinate 3,538,784 of NZ_CP159992.1, read as the reverse complement.
GCGCTTAACCGTTTCCTGCTTACACTTGTAGGCATCATATCCGCTTTCCTGATCAACATCTCTGTGTTTCCTCCCAAGCCCAAAGTACAGTTCGTGAAGCAGATCCAGAGTGTGTTCAACGGCATGTCGCTGCTGCTCCGCACGTCGATCTCGGATGAGATTAAAGAGGTTGTTTTCCGGGAAGAGAAGAACAATCTTGGCGGGTCCATCAAGTCTCTATCTGACAAATACCACCTGTTTGAAGAAGAGCAGAAGAAGATGAAACGTGCCAAATTCAGTGAAACCCGTCAGATGGTCGTATATAAGCAGATGCTGTTAAGTCTGCAAAAGGGGTACGATGTACTGGATTCAGTCGAACGTCATTACTTTCAGGCACAGCGGACACCGGACATGGATATGTTCTTTGACACCCATCTGGAACGGGTCATCAAGTTTCATGAACATGCACTGCTCAAATTCGAAGACAAGTTAAAACCGAATGGCGAAGAGGCTGCGCAGTTTGTAACGGAAAATGACTTTTTCATGGAACAGGCCATTACCCAGTTTGATATTGACAAGGACGGCATGTTAAGGTTATCCATTGTAGCCGCGGCAATATACGATTACGGTTATCAGCTCGAACGGCTGAACCGGCTTGCAGACCATGTACACACTTCGAGTGAGGACAAAGAGTCCCAGGACAATATTTTAAACTGGCTCAAATGGCCTTAGCTTCTGAAATCAGCTACAATAGAGGAACAACCAAGCCCGGACAGCAGCGTCCGGGCTGTTCGTATATTTGACTCGATGATGTATTTTCACAATGCTGAATGACAATGATACTGAATTCTGAATGAATTGAGGGATAGAAGAGATGGAGATGGATCAGCTGGATGCAGCGCTGTTGGAATGGTTTAGTGGAAGCAATCTGGAGAGCAAGCAGCATGAGGCGATGCAGCTGCTGACGGTAACGGATGGGCAGTGGCCGCATCTGGCCATGGTCAGCATGGGCGAAGTGGTTGCCATGAGCCCGAGCCGCCTTCGATTGGCACTCTGGCAGGGTACGCAGACAAGTATGAACATGATGGAAACGGGCAAGGCTGCGTTAATTGCAGTGCATGGACAGCGTTTACTGCATGTTCGGCTGGAGGTCCGTCTGCTGCCGGAGTTAGCAGACGCTGTTCACCCGCGGGATCGGTACGAATGTAATATCCTTCATATTCGTGTCGATCAGGCACCCTATGCGGAAATTACGTCAGGTATTACATTTCAATTGAAGGATACAAACGGAGCATTGGCACGCTGGGCTGCAGCAATTGAGGATCTGAAGAAGTAGCGGGAAATTGAAAAAAGGGGTAATACTGCATTAGCTGAACTCATGCGCTGCGGAGAACCGGAGAGGGCAGAAGATTGATCAGTCATGGGGATATTTTGTGCACATCATTAGTAATTGGTATTACAGCTTATGTTTTTTCAAGAGAAGCAGCATTAGGGGAAACAACAAATAACGTCTCCGCTTGCATCGGGACGCTGTCACTGGTAGAATATAAAATGGTTTTCTTAAAATTAGGATTAATTAACATGAAATTAAAATGTTTACTTTCTAATAATTATACCATTGCCTTTTCGGGCTTGTCAAATGGATATTGGAGGACACAATCCGGGGAAAGAGGGGCACACAGCATATGAGTACAGATCAGCAGTGGAACAAGGAACAGGAGCGGGTTAATACCGTTACGGATCAGATTGAGCGCAAAATCGCCGAACTGGAACAAGAAGTAGGGTCCTTCCGGGGCGAAGTTGTGGAGATGAGAAAAGAGTTCTGGGATGAGGTTACGATGAACTTCAGTGAAGCAGATGATGTCGGGGAGACATCAACGAGTATGCGGCAGCAGTCGCAGGTGCTGTCCGACCGCGAACGAAGTCATCTGAATACAGCCGCGGCTCTGGATAAAATGAAACGACTGCATCATTCGCCATATTTTGGCCGCATCGATTTTAAGGAGGACGGGTATCCCGATGCAGAACGCATCTATCTGGGCATTGCGTCCTTGCTGGATGAGAAAGAGGAGTCCTTTCTGATCTACGACTGGCGCGCACCCATCTCCAACCTCTATTATGACGGTGCGCCAGGACCCATCTCCTATCGTACACCAAGTGGTGAAATCAGCGGCGAGATCGAGATGAAACGTCAGTTCGTCATTCGGGATGGCCGTATCCGTTTTATGTTTGATACAGGAGTAACGATTGGAGATCAGCTGCTGCAGGCTGTGCTAAGCCGTACGTCTGATGCACAGATGAAAAGTATTGTGGCAACCATTCAGAAGGAGCAGAATCGCATTATCCGTAATGACCGGACACGGATGCTGATTGTGCAGGGCGCGGCTGGCAGCGGCAAAACCTCTGCCGCTCTCCAGCGGGTGGCTTATCTTCTCTATAAATACCGCGAGCATCTGCAGGCGGATCAGATGGTTCTTTTTTCACCGAATCCGATGTTTAACAGCTACGTGTCGACGGTACTGCCCGAGCTTGGGGAAGAGAATATGCTGCAGACGACGTTTCAGGAATATCTGGAACGTCGATTGGGACGAGAATACCAGCTTGAGGACCCCTTTATCCAGCTCGAATATGTGCTGACAGGGACCGAAGAACCTGGTTACGATGCGCGTATGTCCAGCATACGATTCAAGTCTTCTGCATCCTTTCTGAAGGTTATTACCCGCTACAAGGAAAACATGCTTTCCGGCGGCATGAAGTTCAAGCCGGTACGCTTTCAGGGGAAGGCCATTGTGGATGCGGAAGCGATGGCGGAGAAATTCTACAGTTTCGGATCATCTGTCAAACTGGTGAGCCGACTCGAAATGCTGCGGGATTGGCTGCTGAAGGAGCTGTCCGCATTTGGTAAAGGCGAACTTAACGCACCTTGGGTCGACCAGCAGCTGGATCTGATGGAACCCGAGGATCTACAGCGTGCGTACCAACGGTTAAAACGCAAACAAAAAGGGAAATCACATACGTTTGACGATTTCCAGCAGGAAAGAGAGATTTTGGCCCGGATGGTGGTCAGTGACCGCCTCAAGCCTTTGCGTAAATGGATCAAATCCCTGCGGTTTGTGGATATCCGCCAGTTGTACGCGAACCTGTTCGAAGATCAGACGCAGATGGTTCGTCTGCTGGACAGAGAGCCCCTGCCTGCGCATTGGGAAGAAATCTCGACGATGACGCTGCGCAGACTAAAGCTTCAAGAGCTGGCCTATGAGGATATTACACCGTATCTGTATCTGCGCGAACTGCTGCTGGGCTTCCATATTAATTCAAGCATCCGTCATGTCATTATCGATGAAGCGCAGGATTATTCTGCATTTCAGCTGGCCTTTATGAAGAGGTTGTTCCCACACGCGAAGATTACGGCACTTGGTGATTTTAATCAGGCGATTTATGCGCATTCCTCTGTTCTCAGCGGGACCGGACCGTTAAGTGATCTGTATGGACCGGAAAATACCGAGGTGATTGAACTGACGCGCAGTTATCGCTCTACGATGGAGATTGTTGAGTTTACGCGCGGCATGGTTCCGAGTGGAGAGAAGATTATCCCGTTCAACCGAAATGGAGAGAAACCCCAAGTTATCGTGACCGCAGATCTGGAACAGCATTTCGACCAAATCACCGCCGATCTCAATCATCTGATTGAAGAGGGATACGAGTCTGCAGCGGTAATCTGCAAGACGGCTGAGGAGAGCAGAGAGGTACATGCCGTGCTGAGTCAAAAGCTGAAAACCGCTCCCAAACTTATCAAAAAAACGACACTTGCTTTTGAACAGGGCGTTCATGTTATTCCGGCCTATTTGGCTAAAGGTGTAGAGTTTGATGCCGTTTTGATCTATAACGGGTCAGCTCAGACGTACTCCCGTGAGCAGGAGCGCAAACTGTTCTATACGGCCTGTACCCGGGCGATGCATCTGCTGCATGTGTACTCTTTGGGTGCACCAAGTCCGTTTATTACTTCACAATCAGGAGAGTGGTATGAGATGAGCAGCATACCTGCCTCTCACGTGGAATAAGCCTGCTGTATGGCCAGTCAGAATTCAAACTTCTGACTGGCTTATTTTTTGTGCATGCTGTAGAGAGAAAAGTCTTATATAGCTGTTTGTGAAATAAGCATACACAAATTAGTCAATATTGATAAAACAGGTTGATTTCATTGTCTTCATATACAATCAATGTGATTTTTCTTTACACGTGAAGCTCAGACTCATATAATCGTAACAATCTAATTTTTTGGAGCGTTACATTATCTGTTTTTTAGGAGCGTTACATGAAGGAGAAACAAAAAATCTGAAGAGAGAAAAACAGGTGACTCTATGGAGGAGGCAGTTAATTTGAACAAAACAGCTTTTGAACGGCCGCATTTGGCCGATTGCGTTCCCGATCTGGTCGCTACAGCCCGGGGAGATATGAAGGCAACTTTGGTGATTCGGGGCGGGACACTGGTGAACGTGATATCGGGCGAAATTTTGCCGGATATGTCTGTAGCCGTGCAGGGGTCACGAATTGCATATGTCGGCAGAGACGTGAGCCATACCATCGGAGAACACACCCGGATTATCGAGGCCCAAGGGAAGTATATAGCGCCGGGATTGCTTGATGGTCATTGTCATATCGAGAGCACGCAGATGAAGGTGTCGGAGTTCGCAAGAGCTGTACTGCCATCCGGAACGACAGGTGGATTCTTTGATCCGCATGAAATTTCGAATGTGCTTGGACTTCCAGGACTGCGGCTTATGCTGGATGAAGCTCGCACGACGCCTATGGCTGCCTATATGCAGGTGGCGTCGTGTGTGCCTTCCACCCACCCGGGTCTGGAGACGACAGGAGCTTATATTGGTCCCAAAGAAGTCGCGGAGGCACTTTCATGGGGACCGGACATGATTGGTCTGGGCGAAGTGATGAACTTCCCGGGAGTGGTATACGGAGATGAAACGATGATCGGAGAGATTCAAGCGACGCTTCGCGCGGGGAAAGTGGCAGATGGACATTTTACTTGGGCATCGGATGACTGGCGTCTGCCTGCATATGCGGCGAGCGGTGTCACTGGAGATCATGAATGTGTGACTAAAGAAGATGTGGTGGAACGGCTGCGGCTTGGCATGTATGCGAAGATGCGCCAAGGCTCAGCCTGGCATGATGTAGCGGAGACAATCAAAGCCTGCACAGAGCTTGGGCTGGATACCCGCCGGATGATGCTGGTGACAGATGACCGCAGCTCGGAATCTTTGCTGAAGGAAGGCCATATGGACTTTGTGGTCCGATTGGCGATCTCGCAGGGCGTGAAACCGGTAACCGCATTCCAGATGGCTACGATTAATACGGCGGAACGTTTTGGTGTGTCACGAGATATAGGTGCAGTTATTCCCGGCAGCTTTGCTGATATTATTCTGTTAGACGGACGCCTTGCAGACGTACGTGTAGAGATGACGATTGCGGCGGGACAGGTGGTCGCCGAGAATGGAAAAATGACAGCCGTTTGGGACACGTTTACTTATCCTGAAGAGGCTCTGAATACGGTAAAGCTGGAAGCTAACATCCAGCCGCAGGATCTGGAACTGGCTGCACCTATTACAGATGGAGCCATAGGCGCGCGCATCATTGATGTGACGGAGAATCACGTTGAGACGAAGGAGAAACGAGTGCAGGTGAATGTGCAGGGCGGCAGGGTGGTTCTACCTGCGGCAGGTGAAGTATGCAAAATTGCCGTGCTGGAGCGTCATAAACAAACGGGAAATCGTGCGGTGGCACTGGTTGGCGGGATCGGGTTCACCTCACCGGCAGCCATTGCGATGACTGTTGCTCACGACAGCCATAACCTGCTGATTATCGGCAATGATGATGCACTTATGGCGGAGGCTGGTAATCGTGTTATTCGTATGCAGGGCGGCGTAGCCGTTGTTACGGATAAGGGGGTTACGGAATTCCCGCTTCGGATAGCCGGGCTGATGTCGGTGGAACCTTTTGAAGTCGTTGCGGCCCAATCTGCGGCAGTCAGCGAAGCGCTGCAATCCGCAGGTTGTACGTTGAACAACGCCTTTATGACCTTGTCGCTGCTCGCACTGGTGGTTATTCCAGAACTTCGTTTGTCCGATATTGGCCTGGTGCGTATTTCTGCGGAGGGAATTGAACTTGTTTCGCTGTTTGACCAACCTAATGAGGGATGAAGCGGGTGTTTCGGAGAAAAGAAACGTTAACGGATAACGAAAGGAAAATAAATACTGCATTCTGAGCCGCCTTCGGGCGGCTTTTTGGTTATGGCTTTAGCCAGTTGAGTGCGTGAAACGCGCGAAACAAAAAACCACCCGCTATGCGGGTGGAGGGATGAAGGGTTTGACCATTATGACCATTCCAATACAATTGAGATGTTCAGGCTCAAAAAGAAAGGAATGGTCATTCATGGCAACCAAGAGCTACAGCCTAGCTCACACAAAGTGGATGTGTAAGTACCACATTGTGTTCACCCCGAAGTATAGACGGAAAGAAATCTATAATCAAGTGAGAAGAGATTTAATCGAAATCTTTAAACGTTTGTGCAAGTACAAAGGAGTCGAAATCATAGAAGGTCACATGATGCCCGATCATGTCCATATGTTAGTAGCCATCCCTCCAAAAATTGCGGTCTCCACGTTTATGGGATATCTAAAGGGAAAAAGTTCGCTCATGATCTTCGAAAAACATGCCCAGCTTAAGTATAAATACGGAAATCGAAAATTTTGGGCCGAAGGGTACTATGTGAGCACAGTGGGTCTAAATGAAGCAACCGTAAGAAAGTATATTCGTGAGCAAGAAGCACATGATCAGGCGGTAGATAAGCTGAGTGTAAAAGAATACGAAGATCCATTCAGCAGTAATCGAAGCAAAAAGAAGTAAAACCAGTTTACTGGTAAGTGAAAGAGACAAATTACACTGAGCCTGAACAGCCCTGCTGTCAGGCTAGCGTCTTTAGGCGCAGTTTGGCAACAGGGGGTTATACCCCAAGAGCAAACCACCCGTTGGACGGGTGGTCCTGATTTAAAGAAAGAAAACGCTCTCTAGGTCTACAGAAGCTGGGAGTTAAAACAAAATATAGACAGAAGTCGTGAAGTTTAATACATGTTTACATGGAATATGAAATATTGAGACTTTTGGACTATGTATTCGGAACTGTGAATTCCCGAAATATAGTTATATGATTCTTTCGTCGTGAGTCTTATAGATGATATTGCGTATAGAAGAAGATTTAATTCACAGCACTTCCATCAGAGTGCAAAAAATGAATAGAAACGACAATATTTCATCCGGATTTATACGTAAGAGCTGCTATAACTTCAAGGGAGTGTACAAATGTGAAAACCAAAAAAGAATTCCGTATCCTGCTGCTGATGAGTTGTCTGATCCTGTGTTTGAGTACTGCTTGTTCCACCAAAGCGGCTGCTGTAGGTTCCGTCGAACCTGTAGACAGTTACGCATCCATTCACGGGAATCTGGATCGTCCTGTGCGGGCTACATGGGTGTGGGATACTACGCAGATCCGAAACGGTGCTCAGGATGTGTTGAATTTTGCAGCGGAGAACAGCATTAATACGATCTACCTGCAGATAAACCGGGATGTGAAAATACCCGAATACAAAAATTTTATCCGTCTGGCAAGGGCGCAGCATATAGCTGTTGACATTATGGATGGACGTTCAGCTTGGGGGCTGACCGAAAGCAGAGGACATATTGCCTCCTTTATGGACTGGATCGAATCGTATCAAGCACAGGCGCTGTCCAACGAGAAATTCGCAGGGATTCATCTGGATATCGAACCTCATGTGCATCCGCAGTGGAAAACCAATCAGGCCAGTGTCATTACACAGTGGCAGGGCAATGTGGATTATATTGTCGAGCGTGCCTCCGCTATGAAGATGCCCGTGGCCGCGGATCTGCCGTTCTGGCTGGACAATTACAAAATTCCCGGTTCGACGATGGCGGTAAGCAGCTGGATGATTCGCAAATTTGATTCCATTACCATTATGGCTTATCGGGATACAGCTGCCGCTATATACAGCGTGGCGAAGGACGAACTGATCGATGCAGCCTCCGTTGGCAAAAAAATATCGATTGCGGTGGAAACCAAGCAGAGCAAAGAAGGCGATTTTATTACGTTCTTCGAAGAGGGGGATGCGTATATGGAGCAGCAGCTGAAGCTGGTGGAGCAGATGGCGAGTGTGCATGCTTCCTTTAACGGATTTTCGGTTCATGAGTATTCATCCTGGAAGACATTACGAAAATAACTGCAAAGAAGCATGGTTCTAGCGCGTAAATAAAATGAGAAGGTGCCTGCAGCGAATGCGCTGTAAGCACCTTCTGTCGTTTTATCCCTGGATTCCGTCAAAATTAATCGCGATATAAGGATATAATCACTCTTTCTAAATTAGAGTACCTGTGTAAGGACATCAGGCGCAATTGTTACATTTTTGGAGAACATTTTGCGATAATGGGACGGGGTGGTGTTCTTATGTTTCTTAAAGGTGGTAATGAAATAACTGAGATGCTCAAATCCAACATCCATGGCAATATCGACAATTTTATGATCCGTATTCTCCAGCTGTCTGCAGGCCTGCTGCACCCGATAATAATTAATGTAGTCCACAGGACTTTTCTGCACCATCTGTTTGAAAAAACGACAGAAATGTCCCTCGCTCATATTCGCTGCATCCGCAAGATCCTTTAGTTTAAGCGGTTCAGGGTAACGCTTGTGAATATAACCCAGCACCGTCTTCAGGCGCTCCACTTTGTCCGGGCTTCCCCCGTTTACCGCGCCTTTGAGCGGCAGTGCCGCCCGATGTTCAACCATGCGGGCAAGCATAAGGTAGAGGTGTGCTTTTGTTGTTATTTCACAGGTGTCAGTTCCACTATCGTGATCTGCAAAGATACGCCTCAGGTACGCCAGAACTTCCGAGCCCCAGCCTCCATCGGCTGTAATGTGAGAAGGAAGCAGTATGTTTTTTCGAAGTATAGGTGCGATAAACTTCTCCTGGACTGCATCAAAACTTTGGCTGCCGAGCAGATCGGAATGAAATACAATGGAAGAGAAGACACAAGGCTCATCGCCCTTAAGGTATCCCGCATGAATCTCCCCCCGGTGAACAAAGATAGCCTCTCCGGCCTTCACCTCGTATCGGTTCATATCAATCTGAAACACCGCAGAGCCCTGCGTCACCATCGTGAATTCCATCTCATCATGCCAATGGCAGTCGAGAATGCTGTCCCCGTTTAACTGCTGTATGTCAGGGTACACACTAACCGGATACATGGCATTGCCGTGAATTCGGTCTTCCCTTAATTGTGCACGCTCCATCCAAGAAAACCTCCTTATTGAATATGCTGCTTAGTAATGATGTAATCGTTTGCAAAATATATTTGAAATGAGCCCTCATAACACTAAAAATATCAAAATACTTATATAATTGATCAAAATAAAAGAAGAAATTCATGATTTATATCAATATCATTATAGTATAACCGAAGGAGGTAATCCAAGATGAAATTTACCGATGGCTACTGGCAGATCCGTGATGGATATCATGTTCAAAATCCGGCGGATATTCGAGATATTGTACAAAAGGGCGATTCCTTTACTGTATACGCAGCAACCAAACGCATTGAGCGCAAAGGGGATACCCTGAACGGAACGCTGCTCAAGGCAACCTACAGCTCACCAATGCCTGATGTCATTCGTGTGCAGCTGAACCATCACAAGGGTAAAGTCAATCCAGGCCCGGAGTTTGCGCTGAACACGTTGAATACGGATGTGCAGATTACTCAGGATGAAAGCGGAGCAGCCCTGAAAAGCGGCAATCTGCGTGTCACCGTGAATAAAACAAAAGGCTGGGACATTGGCTTCGACTATAATGACAAACGTCTCACTGGCAGCGGCTGGAGAGGTCCGGCATATATCGAGTCGGCGTCCGAAGGTACGTTCTTCCGAGAACAGTTGGAGCTGGGCGTGGGTGAGTATGTCTATGGCCTTGGTGAACGCTTTACTCCGTTTGTGAAAAATGGTCAGGTCGTGGATATCTGGAATGAGGATGGCGGTACAAGCAGTGAACAGGCCTATAAGAACATTCCGTTCTATCTCTCCAACAAAGGATACGGGGTATTCGTTAATCATCCTGAAAAAGTATCTTACGAGATTGCTTCCGAGAATGTATCCAAAGTACAGTTCAGTGTACAGGGCGAAACGCTGGAATACTTTATTATCGGCGGTGCGAATCCCAAAGAGGTGCTGGATAACTACACCAAGCTTACAGGTAAGCCGGCTTTGCCGCCCGCATGGACATTTGGTCTGTGGCTGACGACTTCGTTCACAACGGACTATGACGAAGCGACGGTGAATCATTTTGTCGATGGCATGGCGGAGCGTGATCTGCCGCTTTCCGTTTTCCACTTTGACTGCTTCTGGATGAAGGAGTATCAGTGGTGTGACTTTGAATGGGATAAAGACCTGTTCCCGGACCCGGAAGGCATGCTGCAGCGTTTGAAGGATAAAGGACTCAAAATCTGTGCGTGGATCAACCCTTATATTGCAGAGAAATCGATTCTGTTCGATGAAGGCATGGAAAAAGGGTACCTCGTCAAAACGGCTGACGGCAGTGTATGGCAGTGGGATAAATGGCAGGCAGGTATGGGGCTCGTAGATTTCACCAATCCAGAAGCAACCGCATGGTACAAGGACAAGCTGAAAGGTCTGATCGATCAGGGTGTAGACTGCTTCAAAACGGATTTCGGCGAAAGAATTCCGACTGATGTGGTGTATTATGATGGCTCCGATCCGGTGAAAATGCACAACTACTACACGTTCCTGTATAACAAAGCGGTATTTGATGTACTCGAAGAGAACCTCGGTAAAAATGAAGCGGCTCTGTTTGCACGCTCTGCAACCGTAGGTGGGCAGCAGTTCCCTGTACACTGGGGCGGAGACTGCTCGTCCAATTATTCCTCCATGGCCGAATCGCTGCGCGGTGGATTATCTCTCGGTCTTTCGGGGTTTGGCTTCTGGAGCCATGACATCAGCGGATTCGAAGCGACAGCCGAGCCGGACGTATACAAACGCTGGGTGCAGTTCGGACTGCTCTCTTCGCACAGCCGTCTGCATGGCAATGAGTCTTATCGTGTGCCTTGGTTATTTGATGAAGAGGCTGTCGATGTTGTACGTGACTTTACGAAGCTGAAGCTAAGCTTAATGCCGTACCTGTTCAATGCTGCGGTAGAGTCCTCAGTGCAGGGGCTGCCGATGATGCGCGCGATGGTACTGGAATACCCGGATGATCCGACCTGTGCGACTCTTGACCTGCAGTATATGTTTGGTGACTCGATTCTGGTTGCGCCGATCTTCAACAAGGAAGGCGACGTGCGTTATTATCTGCCTGAAGGAACCTGGACGAATTATCTGACAGGGACCAAAGTGGAAGGCGGACGCTGGATTAGCGAAATTCACGACTTCAAAACGCTGCCGATGATGGTCAAACCGAACAGTCTGATCGCGGTAGGTGCAGTGGACAGCAGACCGGATTATGATTTTGCCGATAATGTATCCCTGCATTTATTTGAACTGGCAGAAGGACAGACCGCACAAGCCGTTGTTGTAAACCAAGGAGCAGAACGTGAACTGCAGGTGACCGTCACTCGCAGCGGATCGAAGCTCGAAGTGCGTGCCGAAGGTGCAGGCAAGCCTTGGAATCTCGTGCTTCGCGGTGTTGATTCCGTATCCCGTGTGGAAGGCGGATTGCAGGCGGCAGGCGCACAAGGAGTTGTCGTCACTGCGGATGCAGGTGCAAGTACGCTTACAATCGAGATGTAACATGTTACAATAAGACGATGAAAGGACGGTGCCTGATGGCGCCGTCTGTTTGTTTATTTGTATAGGAAAGAGGGAACAATATGCCGCATTCACATCCACATTCGGGCCTGCACAGCCCAATATCAACAGAGGTACTTCATGCACTTGTGCACAAACATTTTGGAAATCATGTTTTCATTAAACAGTTTGGACTGCTCCGGGGTGGTCTGTTCAATACGACCTACCGCATTCAATTGGAACATACATCTGTAACGGATGTCATTCTACGACTTGCTCCTGAACAGGTAGACATTCCGAGCAGCGAAACGATCGCTGAGATTGCCTGGAGCGATCCGTTATTTTCGTTTGAACGCACGATGATGGCTGCAGAGCCTGTTGTCTATGAACGATACCGCAAGGCTGGAATCCCGGCGCCTGAAGTGCTGGCCTGTGATGACAGCGGTCTCGATGTACCGCGAACCTATATGTTTATGACATTTATTCCAAGCGTGCAGCTGGATCATGCAGCTATTAACAAGCTGGACAAGCAGCGTTTGTATAAACAGCTTGGTGCGTACACTGCGGCTATGCATCAGATTAGAGGAGCTTCGTTTGGCTGGCCGCAGGCTGACGGGTCCATTCGCGGATCAGGTCAGTGGTCTGAGGTGCTTCGCATGTTTGCCGACGAGACAACCCGAAAAGCACATGAAAAAGCATTTATGCCTGGCGTAGGAGAAAAGATCACGGCCATTTTTGAACAGCATAGATTGCTGTTTGATTCAATCAAACAGCCCGTGCTTGTCCATAATGATCTGTGGGCAGCCAATGTGCTGGTGCACGGCGAACAAGGTTGTATGAGCATAGCTGCGATCATCGATGGAGACCGCTCCATGTATGCTGATCGGGAGTATGAGGCGATTCTTTCGACAGAATCAGAAGCTTTTCATGATGGTTATGGTCATCCGCTTGATGCGTCTCCAGGGGGACAAGCACGCAGGCTGGCATACCGGTTGTTATCCTCCTATTTTAACGCATACGTGCATGAGCATCAGGTGAATCAGCCAGAAGATGGCCAAAAATATGCTGAACGGACAATGGATTTGCTGGCTCAGTGGAAACAGCTTGGTTTCCGCTAATCTGATCTTCCCATTTTGACATAGGCTGCATAATCAACCCCCGATCAACCGACAATAATGCTGTTGTGTGTAAAATCTGCGAAGGTGGTTAGGGTATGTCTGATAAAAAGTGGGACCTCGTCGCACTTGCTTCTATCCCTGTGATCATGACCTTAGGGAACTCCATGCTTATACCGATTCTGCCACAGATTGAACGGGAACTTAAGGTATCTGCATTCAGGGTCAGTATGCTGATCACGGTATATGCTGTAGTAGCCATTCTGCTGATTCCGCTGGCAGGATATTTATCGGATCGATTCGGCAGGAAAGCAGTGATCATTCCCAGCCTTGTCATTGCTGCCGTTGGAGGAGCAGTAGCAGGAGCTGCTGCATGGATGATGAACGGTAATGTCGCTTACTGGACTATTCTTTCAGGCAGATTTTTGCAGGGAGTCGGAGCTGCGGGTGCATTTCCAATTGTCATTCCTCTCGTGGGAGATATGTTTAAGAATGAAGATGAGGTAAGCAAAAGTCTGGGGATCATCGAAACCTCGAACACCTTTGGTAAAGTGCTGAGTCCCATTCTAGGCGCTGCGCTTGCGGTATGGTTTTGGTACTCGCCATTTCTCGCAATCCCGGTTCTCTGCCTTATTTCGCTGATTCTGGTTATATTTCTGGTGAAAACACCGAAGAGGAACGAAAAACCACCTACATTTTCAGAATTCGTTACTTCCATCCGTAAGGTGTTAAAAGAAAAAGGACGCTGGTTGTACGCTTTGTTTGCAATCGGTGGGATTTGCATGTTTCTCATTTTTGGCGTGCTTTATTATCTTTCCGAGACGCTGGAGAGTGAATTTGCTCTGAAGGGCGTAGTCAAAGGGCTCGTTCTGGCCATTCCGCTTGCTTCACTGTGTCTGGCTTCGTTTCTGGCAGGAAAGTGGATCGGTAAACATAAATCACGCATGAAATGGCTCGGTTTTGCCGGACTTGCCTTGGTGACCGTCGCGCTGGCTGTTATCGGCTTGTTTGATAATATCTACGTCGTGGTTGGTCTGTTTACGCTGGGTAGTGCGGGTATTGGTGCAGCACTGCCATGTCTGGATACCTTGATCACAGAAGGGGTAGACAAGAAGCAGCGGGGCACGATCACAGCTTTGTTCAGCAGTATGCGATTCATCGGGGTATCTCTCGGTCCCCCTGTGGTGTCTCTACTGATCGGTTCTCAACACTTTTTGTTGTTTGGTGTTCTGGCAGCATCAGGTGCAGTTGGTGGTCTGCTTACCCTGCTCGCAGTAAAACCCGAGAAAGGCGAGAAGCCCTCTTCCGGGAGTGGTTCGAAGCAGGAGGATCAGGAAAATCAGAAGAAGCAGGAGAGTCAGGATAAGCTGCAGAAGAGGCGTGTGCAGGAAAGTGAAACCGATCAAGGATACCGACCGACTCCCCTGCGCCGTAAAAAAAGTCCATACTAACCAGGGCATCGGAATCGATGTCCTGGTTTGCAGCATTCAGATCAAAAACGCGTTTACGCCCGCACAAGCAGGAGACTGCTTGCCGGGTGTAAACGCGTGTTTATGACAATTGCAATGATTTTATATTGATGCCATCAGGATAAAATAGGTTCAGGAACACATGATTTTTAAGGTGCGGGACATGTGTCTGGTGATTAAAGTTTCATTCATTTTTTCTCCGGTTCAGATTCCGTATCCATTGAATCCTTTGAAGCAGCATCCTGTGCCGCAGGAATATGGGTATGAGCCAGCAGCGGATGCGTTTCGATTTGGAAGCTGCCGCTTCGCTTGCCTTGGATCAGATAGATCAGCAGAAAAAGGACCATAAATAGGACGGAGTACCGATACATTTCGGTATAACTGGTCAGGGATGCGATGGAACCGAGCAGAAGGGCCCCTGTCGCAATGCCGAGATCAAGTGTGTTCAGAAACATTCCGTTTGCCATCCCACGCTGGGCAGGCGAGACGACCTGAATCATCCAGGTCTGCAGTGAAGACTGCATGGAGCCATAACCGATACCGTACACAAAAGCAGCAGCAAACAGAATGGGCATCGTTGTCGCCCATGACAGCATAATAAGTCCGAGTGCGATACATACTGCGCCTGGGATCAACAAGGCTTTGGGTCCTTTACTGTCGTAAATCCGGCCTGCAAACGGTCTAACCAATAGAACCGCCAAGGCGTTAAACAGGAAAAACAGCGCTGGATTCGCCAAATGTGCTTCCTTGCCGAACAAAACGATAAACCCGACCAATCCACCATAGGTGATGGACAGTAAACCGTTAAGTATACTAGGCAGGATCAGCTTGCGGTTAAATGGTGTTTTCACCGTGGAGCCGGTATTGGCTCCCGACACAGATGCAGTCATCCCCGCGCTTTGGTGCAATGGCTGATTTGCAGCATTTGCGGCACCCTTGGAAGTGCGGGCCGTCTTTCTGCGCGTCAAACTGTAACTGAGCGGATAGATCACGGCGATCACACCAGCAGTACAGAGCATCAGAGTGACAAATCCGGCTCCCTGCAGCAGTGTTACACCAATAATAGGACCCATAGACATGGCCAGACTTGTAGACAGTCCAAAGTAACCCATGCCTTCTCCCATTCGTTTTACGGGTACAATATCGGAGGCCATTGTTGGAAAAGCGGTGCTGCTCATCCCAAAACCAACTCCAAATACCATTCGGAGCAGCAGCAGCACAGCAATGCCCGCAGCAAAATAATAGCCGAGCGTGGCGAGCAGGGCTACGGACAAGCCGATATAGATCATCGCATTACGCAGACCCTTCTCCAGCGCTTTCGCAGAGTACAGCCGTGCTGCAATAGCACTTAAGGCAAACAGACAAGTGAACAGGCTGACTTGAAATGCATTGGCCTGAAATCGATCCTGTACATAGGAAGGCAGTGGCGAAACGATCATGTGCAGCTGCAGAAACAGCAAAAAGTTACATAACATGAGCAAAATGAAATCGGTCGTCCATAATCGGACAGGTACAGATTGTTCTTTCATGGTGATACATTCCCCCTGAGTTTTGATCGTTACAGATTGTGATTAATGAGGGAAAGAGTATGCTTAAATGCTTCCATCTGGTCTTCCGGTATACCTTCAGCAAGTTTTTTATTCATTTCTCTTTCGATTGGAACAAGCACATCGATTAATGCTCTACCTTCTTTGGTAGGGTACAGCAGATATGCTCTCCGGTCCTGTTCGCTTGTTCGGCGTTCGACCCAGCCTTTCTTCTCCAGCAAATCGATGATGCGTGCGGTAGTGGGCTGGTCTTTGAACACGTATCCTGCCATTTCTTTCTGATTAACGCCTTCTTTACGTACCACATTAAACAGTACTGAAAATTGCTCTGTGGTGATATCGTAGGGCTTAAACTGAGCTGCAAGCAGCGCAGCCGTTTTGCGGTGCGTAAGTCCGAGCATGAATCCAACGGATTGCTCAAGATCATAATCCATGAGTGGGGAACCTCGCTTTCGTACTCGAATATCTCTCAAATTCATTTGATTGTTATAACAACTATATGTGAAACAACTAATTTTGTCAAAGCCGATTATGGATACACAGGGAAGTTCTCTGACCGTGCAAAGCAGCTGAAATCCTGCTAGAATAAGGATGAAACGGCTTCCAAAGTAATTAAATTTGCCAGGTAAGGAGCGTTTAACGATGCTGAAAAATATTCCTGCCATACTTCCACCCGAACTGCTCAAACTGATGTCCGAAATGGGACATGGTGATGAACTTGTGCTCTCTGATGCCCATTTTCCGGCAGCAAGTCATGCCCGGCGATTGATACGTTGTGATGGCCTGGGCACTGTGGAGCTGCTGGAAGCGATATTACAGCTTTTCCCGCTGGATACTTATGCAGACTACCCAGCCGCCGTGATGCAGGTCGTTAAGGGAGATCCGGTCATACCGATTATTTGGGAAGATTACCGGCGGTTAATGGAAGAGTACGAGGACATGAGCGATGCACTGGAATACGAAGAGCGTTTTGATTTCTATGAACGTGCTTCTAAGGCGTACGTCATCATTGCAACAGGGGAACGGGCACAATATGCGAATTTGATTTTGAAAAAAGGCGTTATTTTCCCCGAAGCTAGCGCGGCTCAGATGCGCATGAACTCAGAATCCAATTAAGGTTATACGGTCAAGGCGACGATGCTGGCGAGGCTTTCGTCGCTTTTTTACATTCATCCGAGCGATCAATGATAGATTTACTGCAAACTTTACTCCGCTTGGTGAATGGGAGAACAGCATCACTTCTTATACAATAAATTCACGAAGTGGATCACATGGAGAAGAGGGATAAGATGGAGATTGAAATCAGACAAGCGAATTTAAACGATATGACTGAAGTATCCAGGCTGTTTAACGAGTACCGTATGTTCTATGGACAGTCATCCGATGTCGAAGGTGCGAGCCGTTTCATGGAAGAACGGATGAACAATAATGAATCGATTGTTTTTATTGCGCAGTGTATCAAAGACCGGAAAGAAAGAGCAGGTGCAGCCCAGGCAGTCAATGAAGGGAAGTATAATGAAGCGGAAGGACAGGCCGCGGGGCTGGTGCAGATTTATCCCAGCTACAGCTCTGTTTCGATGGGGCCGATCTGGATTTTGAACGATTTGTACGTGGATGCGAATTACCGTCAGCAGGGGATCGCAAGAAAGCTGATGCAGGCGGTGATGAAGCAGGCGGCGGATCATGGAATCCTTCGTATTACACTCTCTACGGCTGTAAGTAATCAGCAGGCTCAAGCATTATACGAATCTGAAGGATATGCCCAGGATCAGAGCTTCATGTATTATGAATGCAGCGTAAAGGGTGGAATGCTGTGATACACTAAGTTACCTGTACGGAAACGGGGAAGAAAGGAGGAGTCGTTATGATGCAGTGGATTGCCATGATAACGATGCTGATTGATCATATTGGAGCGGTGTTTTATCCGCATATCACAGAACTGAGAATCATCGGTCGCATCGCTTTTCCCATCTATGCTTTTTCCATATATATGGGCTATAAACATACAAGAAATGTGCAGAAATACATATGGCGCTTGTTCTGGATTGCGCTTATTTCCCAAGTGCCGTTTATGGCAGCGTTTAATCATTTCTCATTGAATGTCGTCTGGACCCTATGGTCTGCACTGCTTGTGCTGCTCGCTCTGGACAAGATTCCTTCGAAGCTGATTAGTATTCCGCTGGCGATCGGGGCAGGCTTGGTGATGGAATGGACACATATGGACTATGGGATGTACGGCCTGCTGCTCGTGCTGCTGTTCCGTTACTTCAAAGGGCCTGTGCTGGTCATGGCACATGTCGTGTTGAATGCACTTTATGTGCTGCTCCACCACAGCTCTCTACAGATGTTCAGCGTGCTGGCATCGATCGGCATTGCCATTGCACAATACAATCAGGCAGATTTTCGCTTGAAAGGCCCACGCTGGATATGGCGTTATTTCTACCCGGCTCATCTCGCAATCATTGCCGTAATTCGCTGGATCTAGCCGGTGCGGTGGAAGGTCAGATACTGCAGCGGTATGTCGTTTAAGTCACTGCGCAGCTTAATTGCATGTGAGCTTGTCACTCAACTCAGCTTATGGCAAAAAAAAGCCACTTCTTCGCCGGGATTGGCGAGAGAGTGGCTTTTAACTTCATATCCATTTATAGATTTGTTCGCTTCAGTTTAATCGGCAATCCGGGTTGTGCCGTAGTTTGGACGAATCGGCGCCGGGAAATAACCGATTTGAACAGCATAGTCCAGCATACTTTGAATGAAGCGATCGTCGGTTTTGGCGCAGGTAATTCCGGCTGGTTCGACGTAAGCCGTTGTAACCGGCGACGCATAAGCATATGCCGAATCCTTTGCTCCATCACCCTCCAGCTGAGCGATCGCAAGCTGTAAAGCTTCCGGCTCTTTAGGAATATTCGCATCGAACAGCCAGCTGCTGTAGTCTTCAAACGGCATCGTTTCGACGTTATAACCAGCACGTTTCACGGCCTTGATTAATTCGTCATAACGAATCGGCTCCGGGTTACAGATGTGGAACACACGTCCGGCAGTATCTTCGCGCAGGGCCAGATGCACGATGGCTTCGCTGGCATAATTGATCGGCGTGAAATCCATCATCCAGTCTGCAGCAGGAGCCCTGCCCAGCAGCAGCATCGCTTTGATCATGCGGTAGATAGCATTACTGTCAATGTTCGTCTGAAAACGGCCGGTACGAGAATCACACGTCAGATTGCCTGCCCGGTAGATGCTGACAGGTACACCTTCTGCTGCGGCAGTCATGAGTACTTTCTCCGCTTCAAGTTTACTGTCAGAGTAGAGGTTGTCCACATGCAGATCTGCCGGGAAACGGTCATACTGCAGCGTGGACTCCCACTGTCCGCTAAGTGCCAGGTCTTCCGGTATACCCATGGTGGATACGTGATGGAATGAAGCTCCTGATTTGTTACGGATCAGATTGAGCAGAGCAACGGTGCCCTCCACATTGGTTTTGGCAAACTGCGATGCCTCCCCGAAATGCCGAACATCGGCAGCACAATGAATAATGCGATCCACGTTGGATTCAATTAAAGCTTGCTGCTCGCTGGAAAGACCGAGGTTTTTTTCCTCCAGATTACCTTCGACAATAACAACCCGATCAGCAAGCTGGTCAGCCAGTTGTTTGCCGAAATAGCCCTGCATGACTGAAGTCAAACGCTCCATGGCTGTCGTTCCATCGCTCGGACGTCTGACAAGAGCATAGAGGCGTGCCGCAGATTTCACAATCAGCTGCTGCAGCACATGGGAACCGAGATAACCAGTTGCGCCGGTTACCAACACGTGCTCAGGTTTAAGGATAGCAGGGTAGCCCAGCTGCGATGACAGTTCTACTGGATGCTCGGATAACTGGGTAATAGTGCCTTTATGGACAGAAGTATGTGCAGCAGCTGAACGCTGCTCCGCTAAAGTCTCAACCCGGCGAGCTAGTGCAGAGATCGTTTTTTCGGCAAAGAAATCGGCGATCTTGAGCTGCGGATAATGAGGCTTCAGAATAACCAACACGTGGATGACACGCAGGGAGTCGCCTCCAATGCTGAAGAAGCTGTCTTCGACACCAAAATCGTCATGCTGCAGAATTTGTTTCCACGCGTCATAGAGAACTCGTTCCGTTTCTGTCTCGGGCATCACTCGATCAGGCTGCTCTGTATGACGTTCCACATGCGGCATGGATACCATCGCTTTGCGGTTGATTTTTCCAGTCGGCGCAATTGGCATCTCATCCAGCTGGCAGATCCACTTCGGTACAAAATACGATGGAAGCTTCTCGGCGAGTGCTGCTTTGATGTCGGCTGCCGAAAGGGTGCTTCCATCTTTGGATGTGAAATATCCCACCAGCATGTTCTGACCATCCGCTTCTTTTTTCGGGATAACAGCAACGTCCTGGATCTGCTCCAGGCGGGCCAAATGATCCTCAATTTCCCCGATTTCTATCCGGTGACCGCGGATTTTGAGCTGAGAGTCGCTTCGTCCGACATATTCCAAATATCCTGTGTCCAGCAGTTTGGCAATATCACCAGACTTATAGATTTTTTCGCCGATTGCAAACGGATTTTCAATAAAAGACTGTTCCGTACGTTCTGGCTGGTTCAAGTAACCTTTAGCGAGCGCCGGAGTAGAAATATACACTTCGCCTGGAACGCCTACAGGACAGAGCTGCTGCTCTTCGTTGACAATGTACACTTTATAATTATGAATCGGTCTCCCGATTGGAATATTGACGACGTGTTCCGGAACCTGCTCACTGATCCGGTGCGTAGTGGTAGCGACAGTACATTCCGTAGGACCGTACACATTAACAATATCAATCTGATTGCCGAACTTGCGCTGGAATGACCGGACCTGTTCTCCATAGAGAGCTTCCCCCGCTACGGTGATGATCCGTACTTTGGCCAGCTTATGAAAGCCTTCATCAGATAGATAAGAGGCGAGTTGATTAAAGAAAATCGTAGGCAGAATCGTAATAACTGTTGTGCCGGTTCGCTCAATTGCAGTTGCAAACTCTTCGATAGATACGCGTTCTTCTGCCGATAACAGATAGAGCTCAGCACCATAGAACAAGGCGCCGATCGTATCCCATACAGAGGCATCGAAACTGTACGTTGCAAACTGTGTTAATACATCACCCGGTTGAATATCGCAGTCACGCTGCACGACGCTCCCCAGATTGGTTACGCCCCTGTGCGCAATCAGAGCGCCTTTCGGTTTGCCGGTAGAACCCGAAGTGTAGATAATATAGGCGAGATCATCAGGCTTAATATCCAGGTTAGGATTGCTGGCTGCGAACCCTGCGAGCTTGCCGTCTACCGAGAGAATTTGACGTACTGTAGAGATGCCGGAAAACAACTGTTTCGCCTGATCATACGAGGCTTCTGTTGTTAATACAAACGATGAAGCTGTATCTTCGACAATATAGCTGTTGCGTTCCTGCGGATGTTCAGGGTCAATCGGTACATATGCACCACCTGCCTTAAGAATACCCAGTAGTGAAATGATCGTGTCGAGGCTTCGATCCATAAAAATACTGACGAATTCACCCTGCTTCAGGCCGTTCGACATCAATACACGGGCCACTTGGTTTGCACGCTCGTTTAATTCCCTGTATGTATAACTTGCTGCAAGGGAGGTGATCGCCGGGGAATCCGGGTACGCTGCGGCAGTGGCTTCAAACCAGCCATGAATGGTGGAATGGACGGGTTCGAGTACCGCGGTGTCATTCATCTCACGATAGAGCAGACGGTCTGAAGCGGACAGTATATCCACTGAGCCAATCGCTTTATTTTCATCACGCAGGAGTGCAAGCAGCAGTGTCTGGAAATACGCTGCATACCGCAGCACAGTAGATTCTTTTAATAACGAACAGTCATAAAACAGGTCGAGTATGGTCTTATTCTGATCATAACGAACGTTCCAGTTCATCACTTGAGGAGACTGAGGCAGCTGTACGCTGTTCAGCATAAACACGGTCTCAGGATATCCACCTGTCTGTTGTGTGTAATGAATCTGCAGCTGCTGCACAATTTGTTCAAGGAGTTCACTGAACGTTGTCGTACCCCCCAGCTGTAATGAAAGATAAGAAGCGGCCTGATCCGGAGCGAGTACGCCGATCGCTAGTTCCTGTTCTGCAGACAATCGGAATATCAAGGCTGCATACGCTGAAAGGAATGCGGGGTAGACCATCTGCTCCCCAAACTTCTTTTTAAGTTCACGACTCAATGACGCTTCCAATGTTATATGAGTAGACTCATAAGAAAAAGTTTGCTGGCGGCGCCCATAATCCAGTGGAATCTGAAGAACGGGTAAGCCAGATTCCACACGGGATGATGATTGGTTTTCAATCACTTCAGTTTTCCTCCTTGGTTTAACCGAATGTCGGTTTAGTTTATTGCTGCTTGCTTACATTGAAATGGGCAATCAGTTCCTGCAGTTCTTCAGACATATCATTGAGCCTAGTGGAGGAGTCCACGAGCGTAATCAGGGATGCTTTCTGTTCGTCCACCGATACGGAGATCTGTTCACTGCTGTCTGCTGTCTTGCTTACACTTGCGGACAAGTCATCTGCTGTAGCTGTCATTTCTTCTGTGCCTGCAGAAATTTCCTGGGTTGCACTGGACACTTCCTGAATTTGATGCGAAACCTTTTTCGCCGCTTCCAGAATTTCATCGAATAACTGCCCGGTTTGATCTGCTGCGGAGAGACCTGTATCGACCTCAGAAGTGCCCTGCTCCATCGCCCGGACTGCTTGTTTAATGCCCGTCTGAATTTCCTGAATCAATACACCGACTTGGCTGGTGGCCTGTTCCGACTGTTCCGCGAGCTTACGTACTTCTCCAGCAACGACGGCGAACCCTCTTCCTTCTTCACCTACACGCGCTGCTTCAATAGATGCATTCAGGGCAAGCAAATTGGTTTGACTGGATATGCCTGAGATAATATTCAGGATATCGCCAATTTCTTGCGAACGGCTCTCCAGCACTTCAATGGCAGCTGCTGTGTTTTTTACGGATTCTGTAATTAGATTCATTTGTTGAGATACCTGGCGAACCACACTGTTACCTTGCTGTGAACGCCGTTCCATCTCATAGGCTTCATCTGCAACACTTGCGGAGCTGCTTGCGATGGTCTGAATCACCGTGGCCATCTCGGACATGGCACGTGCACTGTCACGTGTAGCCTGTTCCTGTGAACGAATGTTAGAAGTGATCTGCGTTACGTTATTGTTAATCGTATCTGCATTGTCGCTGTTGCGTTCTGACACTTCGTAGAGTTCCTTCGCAGATTGATTCACTTCCTGGGAAGTCATTTGCACTTTTACGATTGTATCGTTGATTCTACGTACCATGACGTTGAATTTCTCGTTAACAAGTCCCAGATCGTCTTTTCCCGTCGGAATGGTGACATCCAAATTACCTCTGCTGACTTCATCAATCCCTTTGATCAGGTGACGGATAGGTGAGAGGGTATTTTTAACGACAAGGTATTGAATAATCAGGAACAGAAGCAGAAAGGCTACGAGAATAATAATGCCATTGACTAACAACGAATTCAGGCCGGCTGGAACGGCACTTGCATCTGCATCAACCGCGAAATAAGCAAAAATTTTGCCGTTGCTGTCTTTAATCGGGTAAGCGATGGTTGTCCAGGTTCCGAAGTCATCCGAGTAGAAGGTTGTGAACGTCGGACGATCTGTACTCAGCATTTCTTTCAGAGCATTAGCTACAACGACCGGTTGTTCGTACATATCGCCAATATTTACTTTATCACTCTGAAAAGCCTCTCTCAGGTTCGTTGGCATCGCAACAAGGGAAGTTAACCGTTTGTTGTCTCCGCCAAGCTCCACACCAAAGATATAGGCTTGTGCAATGTTAGGATAATATTTTTGCATTTCGTCAAAATAAGCTCTGAGCTTTGTCTGTGCTGTACCATCATAGCTGCGTTCAGTAATTGCGGTTTGTACCTCTGCCGGGTTAATATCCTGGGCCCATTTTTTCGTAATCTGTGCGACCTGTCCATGCAGCTGATCGACCAGAATCGTTCTTTGGAAGTAGTAACTGCTTGCGATCAAAGCCACGCCGATAATGATAATGTTCGTGAATGATAGCAGCAGGTTTTTGGAGAAAAACGACATGTTTTTCCAACTTAATGATTTCACTTA
Source organism: Paenibacillus sp. AN1007 (assembly GCF_040702995.1). Lineage (NCBI taxonomy): Bacteria > Bacillati > Bacillota > Bacilli > Caryophanales > Paenibacillaceae > Paenibacillus > Paenibacillus sp. AN1007. The sequence goes on along the minus strand of NZ_CP159992.1, from coordinate 3,514,626 downwards.
AATTCCACTCCTGATCTTCTGTAAATTAAAAACTCTAAGGTATGCTCTTGTACAAAAGCTACTTCATTAGGTCATCTCCTTCAAAGGAAAGTATGCGACAATGGTCTTGGTTTCTTAGTCACTGTGAGAGACTTATGTACCTTATGAAACCTCATGTGTCTAATTATTAAAACACATCTATACCTATTATGTCGTGCAATATGTCGTTAAATTGAATAGTTTTGTTAAAAGTTTTTTAATTTTTTACGTATTTATGGACACATCATTCTTTTTATAGGTATTTAGTACTGTTTATTATTAAAAATTACCAATTTTTAGCTTCATTCTGTATTCTATAACATAGTGAGGAAAAATACACTATCTATCATTCATTTGTTGCTAGATAAGTTACTAGATAAAAGGTCTTCATTCAGCTTGATAAGCATGGATATACATCGGAAGAGGTTTTATCTATAATAACTACATATGGTTGTTTACAAATTACGAGCAGGCGGGTGTTAAATAATGAATCTGAAACAGATAGCGGCAGAACATGCGGCATCGTACGTTGAAGATGGAATGAAAGTTGGATTAGGCACAGGCTCTACCGCGTATTATGCGATATGCCGGATCGGGGAACGGGTTCGCGAGGGGCTGAACATTCAGGCCGTAGCCACTTCGGAGGCTTCGGACAAGCTCGCACGGGAATGGGGAATCCCGATCATTCCATTTGACCAGATCGGACGTCTCGATCTGACCATCGACGGAGCGGATGAGGTAGATCCTGATTTTAACCTGATCAAAGGCGGCGGCGGGGCTCTTTTGCGTGAAAAAATAGTAGCAGCGAACAGCGATAAACTGATTATTGTCGCTGACGGAAGCAAGGCTGTACATAAGCTGGGCAGGTTTCCGCTGCCGGTTGAGGTTGTACCTTTTGCATCCGAATGGACTTTTCAGGCACTTGAAACCATGGGATGCCAGCCGCAGTGGAGAATGGACGGGCAGGAACGCTATCTTACGGATAACGGAAATCTGATTGCAGACTGTCATCTGGAAGCGATCGATCATGCAGAAGAACTCAATGTGCAGCTGAACATGCTGCCAGGTGTTGTCGACAATGGACTGTTTGTGAACATGGCCAACATTGTGGTCATCGCCAAAGAAGACGGCAGTATTGACGAGCTTCACCGTCCGTAATGAATTTTTAAAAGGGAAGAGGGTGCCCTGCTGTATATGAAAGAACTGCCGCTAAGAGATGAGGAACTCGTTCTACGCTCGGTGGAGCATGAAGACCTGTCCGAACTCTATGAACTGATCTATAGCGATGAAGATCCTGAATGGAAAAAATGGGATGCGCCTTATTATCCACTTGAACGTGAACGTTACGAGCATTTCGAGCAGCAGACGCTTGGGCGCATGGAAACGGATCAAAAAGCTGCGCGCCCCTGTTCCATCCGGGTCATTGAAGCAGACGGAGAAATCGTGGGAATGATAAGTTATTATATTGAAGATCCGTTATCCATGTGGCTTGAGATGGGTATTGTAATCTATAAACCATCCCGATGGGGGAAGGGAATTGGCACAAGGTCGCTTCAGTTGTGGTCGAGCCATTTATTTAGAAAAATGCCTATTGTGAGGGTTGGATTGACGACCTGGTCTGGCAATGAACGAATGATGCGGGCTGCTGCCAAAGCTGGACTGCAGATCGAGGGAAGGCTGCGGAAGTGCAGGATCGTTGAAGGCGTATATTATGATTCAATTCGGATGGGGATGCTCCGTGAAGAGTGGGAGCAGCAGCCGTCTAATGAAGCGGACGGAAATGTATACAACTGATGGAGGATTATAGAAATGCTGAACACGGAGGATAACCGGGAACTGTCACTGCAGTTGTTCGTCGTTCTAATTCGAGCTTACAATTCGGTGACATCACGTTCCAATCGGGACATCCAGAGCCATGGACTCAATTCCACGGAATTTGGTGTACTTGACCTGCTGTACCATAAAGGACCGCAAGCGCTGCAAAAGATCGGTGAAAAAGTGCTGATGTCCAGTGGCAATATTACGTATGTGGTCGACAAGTTACAAAACAAGAATCTACTGTTTCGCCGCCCCTCCAAGGAGGACCGCAGGGTGATTTATGCCGAATTAACGGAGGAAGGTAAACAGTTATTCACGCAAATATTTCCACAGCATCATCAAGTCATTATTGATATTCTGGAAGGACTTGAGCCTTCCGAGAAAGTGGATGCGATACGCCTGCTGAAGAAATTGGGGCTTGCTGCAGAAGGCAAAACGGACCTGCGTTCCTAACGTAGATCCGTTTTTTTTGTGCCTATTAAATGGCGTTACTCCTAGCTGTATGACTTGCGTACAGCTTCATAATATAGGAAGATTGTTTTACAGCGCCCGAAAATGTATATACCGCATCATGTATAATAGAGCAGTAGTGCTGCCTAAGACATAATTCATATAGTTATAGATGAAGCAGATGGATGTGCAGTAGATTGCAGACAAAGGAGGAATGCGTCGATGAGCCATCGGGAGGCCGGAGAACGTCTACTTCAAGATGCAGGGATCTTGGCTGAGAAAATAACCGAAATGCAGTATCGGCTGCAGCCCGACTTAATGGAGCGTTTCGGTACGATCGGAAAAATTAGAACCAAGCAGGACTCACAGTACAGCCTCAGCTATCTGGCAGAAAGTGTACTCGTCAAAAGTCCAAGTTTGTTCACTCATTATATATCGTGGTTAAAAGTGCTGCTTGCAGGATATCGGGTATCGGCGGAAGATTTGGAAACGAATCTTCTGCTGATCAAAGAGGCACTAGAAAAAGAGTACGAGCATCCTCACCGTGAATTCCTTTTGGAATATTTGGAGATGGGCATTGATGTAACGAGGCATGCACAGTCCCAGGCCAGTTTTATCCATACCTCCATGCCCTATGGATTGGAGGCACAGGTTTATTTGCAGCATCTGCTTGAAAATAAACGAACGGAAGCTTTCGAAATGATCCAAGCGGAACTGGATGATGGAGCATCTATTCGTGATGTGTACCGGTACATTTTTCAACCCGTCCAATATGAAATTGGCCGGTTGTGGCAGCAGGGGCAGATTAGTGTGGGACAAGAACATTTTTGCACAGCGGCAACGCAATCGTTTATTTCCAGGCTGTATTCCAGATGGCTGATTCAGCCGAATCAGGGTAAAAGACTGGTCGCTGCCTGTGTCGGAAGTGAACAGCATGAGATTGGACTGCGTATGCTTACGGATATATTCGAGATGGAGGGTTGGGATACGTATTATCTCGGTGCCAACGTTCCGAATGGAAGCATCGTGGAGGCAATTGAACGGCATGAGAGTGATGTGGTGGCGATTTCAGTGACAATGACTTATCATCTTCATTTGGCTAAAGATCTGATCGAACGCATTCGTAATCATCCAGAAACGGCCCACGTCAAAGTGATGGTTGGTGGTTATCCGTTTAACATAGACCCAGAATTATGGAGGACAGTCGGCGCTGATGGCTATGCTCCGGGAGCGGAAGAGGCTGTTGCAGTTGCAGAGCGTCTGCTTATTCATCCGGTGTCGCTTGACAATGTAAGTACGGCAAGTGAATAGGAAAGGGATGAAGTGATGTCTAATGACAATGAAGAGATACAGAGGCTGCGAAGCACAATCGAGCAGTTATCCGACCAGCTGATTCGAAGCAAGGAGCAGGAGGAGCGCACACTGTCCGAATTCTCGGAAATGAACAATGAGTTGGCTACACTCCAGCGGCGACTGGCCAAGAACAATGCAGGCCTTGAATCAGCTCGGCAGCTGGCAGTGGCATCTGACGAATCAAAAAGTGCTTTTATGGCAGTCATCAGCCACGACTTTCGTACACCGCTGAACGGAATATTGGGAATGGCTGAGCTGTTGGCGCTGTCTCCTCTGTCAGAGGAGCAAAAAAATTCTGTTACGGTCATTCAGGATGCAGCCAGACTCCTGCTGAAATTAATACAGGACCTGCTGGATTTCTCCAAACTCAATGCGGGACAGATGCGCCTTGAACGGGGAGAAGTGAAGCTCAAGGACATTCTGGACCACATTATGCATCTGCTCAAACCGCAGGTTGAAAAGAAAAGAAATCAACTCATTATTGACTGTGATTCAAAGATCGCTGCTGTTCTTGAAGGCGATCCCACCAGAATTACACAAATTCTGATCAATCTGATTCAAAATGCAAACAAATTTACGACGGATGGCTCGGTTGAAGTGAAGGTTAAACTTGTAAAGCATCAAGTGAGTACCCAGATTGTTCGGTTTGAGGTGCGGGATACGGGAATAGGGATTTCAGAAGAGGACCAGGTAAATCTGTTCCAGCCTTATATGCAGACTGAACAGGGACGGTCAAAAGAGTATGAGGGCACGGGACTGGGTCTAACGATCTGTAAGTCACTTGTCACTCTAATGAATGGACAGATTGGAATCAACAGTAAAGAAGGTGAGGGCTCCACCTTTTGGTTCGAGCTTGAATTTGGACTAGGTATGGAAGAGGACGAAGAGGCTGTGCAGCAGGCTGATGCAGGCGCATCTTCAACGCATTCAGATACACCCGAAGAAGACTATCAATCCCTGCCAATTCTGCTGGCTGACGATAATGCCATTAACCGCCAGCTTGTGCTGCTGCAGCTCAGAAAGCTGGGGTTTTCCGAAGTCGAATGTGTACACAATGGCGAAGAGGCTGTAAATGCGTTTCGTCATAAAACATACAGTTTGATTTTGATGGACAGCATGATGCCTGTTATGGACGGCATGGAGGCTGCCCGTCAGATACGCACAATGGAGCGGAATGAAATGCGTCAGCCGACACCGATCATTGCGATGACTGGCAATGTGATGCAGAGCGAGAAAGACAAGTGTTATGAAGCCGGAATGAATGACTTTATCGGTAAACCGTTTACGTTGGAAGTGCTGGGCACGACTATTCGAAAGTGGCATTCGGCTTCGAAGCCTGTTGACATTCTGAATATGAACGTTGTTCGTGAAATTGCTGAATTAAATACGGACGGGAACGAAACACTGCTGAGTATGCTCCTGGAGATGTATCGTGCGGAAACACCGGGGAAAATCGAGGATTTGCGCAGACATGTCGTTTCAGCCGATCATGGTGCGGCAGCCGAGACAGCTCATGATTTGAAATCAGGAAGTCTGAGTCTGGGGATCAGCCATCTCTCAACCTTGTTCAGTCAGATTGAGGATTATGCCAAGGCAGAGCAGACACATCAGGCAGAACCACTGCTTGATCAGCTTCTTCCGGCATATCAGGCTGCCTGCGCAGCACTGCAGCAAACCAACCAAGATTGAAGTATGAAGCAGCAGTGCTGCGTCAACGTCATGTACAGAGTCGCTTTAACTTACTGAGAGCAGGGGAGGATTTCTTTTCATGATATTGTATGGTCTTGCGGCTCTGGTTCTAATCATTGCAGCTCTTCTGTGGGCTGGAGGACTTTATTTTTTCAAGACGGCGATTCGCCGCACCCCGAAAACATTTTTGGCAGATAATCCGAACCTGAAGACGGAGGCGGATGAAGAGCTGATCAGCAGTGCTTCTGATTTGAACTGGCTTGATCGTCAGCATGTCGAGACGGTTACGATTCAGTCCCACGATGGATTGAAGCTGTATGGCATCTGGCTCCCTGCGAAGGAAGAGTCTGACCAAACGGTTATACTCGCCCACGGTTATTCCGGAAAAGGCAGAGAAATGGCGGGGTTCGCCAGATTTTACGCAGAGACCCTTGGTTACAACGTATTAATGCCGGATGATCGGGGCCACGGTCAGAGCGAAGGAGATGTGATCGGATTCGGCTGGCTGGATCGGAAGGATTATGTTCAGTGGGTGAACTGGGTGCTGGAACGTGTAGGGAAAATTGCTGATATTGTGCTGCACGGCATATCGATGGGAGGCGCCACTGTGCTGATGACAGGCGGGGAAGAACTCCCGGCTCAGGTCGGAGCCATCGTATCGGATTGTGCCTATACCTCGGTTGAGGAGGAATTGACGTTTCAATTGAAACAGCTGTACAAGCTGCCGGCCTTTCCATTCATTCCGGTTACCAGTCTGATTACAAGATGGAAGGCGGGCTATTCTTTTCAAGAAGCATCGGCTCTAAAACAGCTCGCCAAAGTCAATGTTCCAGTTCTGTTCGTTCATGGTGAGGCAGATATGTTTGTACCCACGGAAATGGTCTATCGCTTGTACGAAGCCTGTCCTACGGATAAGGAATTACTAACGATTCCCCGTGCGGGCCACGGAACGGCTTTTCAGGTGGATCGAGACAAATACAAGTCGGTGCTGGGGGCTTTTTTGCAGAAACATATTCACAGCACCAGCCAATGATGAGCTGATTTCAATTACCAGAGTGGATTCGGGGTATTCATGTATTATTGAATCAAGTTTTTGTTTGGAAGGAGATAAACATGCCGCGCATCTCAAGAGAGTGTTCTTATTGTCATGAACCTATGGAAGCGGATGAATTCAAATGTAAATCATGCGGCAACATGGTTACGACCAAGACGGCTAAGCCGGAACAGCCTTACATGGCGGAGTATGACGAATCGGTACTGGACCAGTACTCGATGGTGCTGCTTGTGCTTATGACGCTGTTTTTTGCTCCCATTGCCATGACCGTCGGTGGAGTGCTGTTATTTAATGACCACGCAGGCAAACGAGACGCCGGGAAAATCCTGGTTACGGCCAGTTTGATTATGATGGTTGTCTATGTGATTCTTTTTTTCGCTTTCTGGTGAACGTTACTGTGAACGTCTAATTCCATTTGCAGGAGGTACCAGGGATGGGAAAACAACAATTTGAGGCTGCACGACAAGCTGAAGCGGGTTATCATTCTGACTTTTATAAAAACAATGAACTGTTTGAAGAAGGAACATGGATGTCCAGACCGATGCCCATGGTGATGGATATGCTGGAACGTCTGCTTGTTCACAAGCAGGAATTACGTGTACTTGATCTCGGATGCGGGGTGGGCAGACATACGATCCCCATTGCCCAGCGTCTGGCACAGACTAACAGTCAGGTCATCGGTGTTGACCTGCTGGATGAAGCTGTCGATGGGCTCCGTAAATATGCGAAGCAGTATCAGGTAGAACAGATCGTACAGGCTGAAAAGGGAGATGTCGAACACTATCCGGTTCAACCGGATGATTTTGATTTTATTGCGGCATGTTCATGTCTTGAACACACATCGAGCAGAGAGGCTTTTCTTGAAACGGTGGAGCGGTTAAAAGCAGGCACCAGGCTGGGAGGCATCCACTGTATTACGATGAGCACCAGCGTGGAGGAGAAGGAAATTCGAACAGGGCGTCAGATCGAACCGTTAATCGAGTTGAATCTGCCTACATCCGAAGCCATTACCTTGCTGGAACAGGCATATGAGGGATGGAACATTCTTTTTCAGGAGCACGTGACCCAGACGATTGAAGAAGAAAAGTATGATGAACCAACGGAGTTTAGATGTGAGCTGCTTCGGTTTGCTGTTCAAAGAATGGATCGCTAAGTCTTGAACTTTGCATAGTTAACATCTACAATACGATAACGGGTTTCATTATTGGTAATCTTCGCAGATTCGATGAGGTCTTATAAATGCGAAGGTTGGAGTGAGCGTTAATAGTATTGGAGGAATTGTGTTGTTGAAAAATTTGAAACCACGCCTGCAGGAGCCGGAAGTGCAGGAACTGCTGTCCTACTCGGTCTTTCCGGACCCGGATCAGGTGGATCAAGCGATCCAGCAGTATGCAGAACAGGATGCTCTGTTCCTGTCCGGTTATGAGGACGAAGATCAGCTGGTCGGTCTGATTGGATATGAACATACAGGAGCGAGTGAAATTACGATTCGCCATATTGCAGTGCTTCCAGAGAACCGGTTCAAAAATTACGGTCGGGGCATGATCTCCCAGCTGCTTGCAGCACACAATCCCGACACATTGATTGCTGAGACGGATCAGGAAGCGGTAGAGTTTTACCGTAACAGCGGATTTGTTGTATACAGTCTCGGCGAATTATATCCGGGTATTGAACGTTTTCGCTGTGTACTTGAGAAGGAAGACGAGGAAGACTTGTAAAGCTGAAGTGTGTGACGAGTACAGCGTAACATTATATTCAGATGAATCAGATAGGATGTTTGGCTTGGCATATGTGCTGAGCTGAATGTCCTGTTTTTTTGTTTTAAACATAGGAAAAAAGTATTGCCCTACAACATAGTTTCATTATAGAATAGTTTTGTTCATGAATAGTTCGTTATGTGAACTAATTTTGAGAGGAGGAAAGGATATGAATACTCCGGACGCCAAAAGCTTAGTGAATCGTTATCTGGATGCTTCGTTTCTGGTCAACAAGCGTTTTGATACGCGGATACGTGAAAAGGTAGGTCAGACCGTTACGACAGATCAGTTCTGTGCACTGCGTCTGATTCACGAGAAACCGGAATGCACGCCTTCGGATCTGGCAGAGCTTCTGTGTGTAGGCAAGAGCAGCATCACGGCTCTGGTCAACAAACTGGCTGACCGAAATCTGGTACATCGTACAGGGGACGAACGCGACCGCCGTGTCATCTATCTGACGCTGACGGATGCTGGTCATGAGCTGTACAGGGAGACAGAATTAGAGATTCAGAAGGTTTTGGAACCTTATTTGGAACATTTTACGCCGGAAGCGGTCCAGAATTTTATTGATTCATTCGAGAAGCTGGCAGCACTCCTAACACAAGAAGAAGGGCTGGAGAAGTAATGAGAGCGATATTAAAAGGGCGCTGGTGGATCATGGGGCTGTGGATTGCCGCAGCCGCCGTATTGATGTTTACCGCGCCAAACATGAGTGAGTTGATTCGCGAAAAGGGGCAGTTTTCTGTCCCGGATGGGTATTCTTCCACGAAAGCTGCGGAGATTCTGGATGAAGCGGCAGCCCAAAATGGGGAACAAAAAGGGACCTCCATTGCACTGGTATTTCATAATCCGGATGGTCTTGGCACAACGGGCAGACAAGAGGCCGAAAAAGCGGTCAAACTGCTTGAAGCCGATAAAGAAAAGCTCGGCATTTTGTCTGTTTTAGAGCCGTTCTCACAGCCGGAATTGTCAGACAAAATGATTTCGGCAGATGGTAAAACTATTCTGACTTCGCTCTCGATTGAAAAGGGTGATCGCACCGTCAAGGAAATGCGAAATGACCTGAATGGTGCACTGAAATCAGTCAATGTTGAGCATTATATTACAGGTAAAGGTTTGATTGATGAAGATACGATTGAGAGTTCTCAGGAAGGACTCAAGAAATCCGAGTACATTACGGTAGTCTTCATTTTGCTAATTCTTTTCCTGGTGTTCCGTTCGTTTGTAGCTCCGTTTGTACCGCTGCTGACAGTGGGCATCAGTTATATCGTATCTCAGCAGATTGTTGCATTCCTGGTAGACGGAGTTAATTTCCCGCTCTCCACGTTCACACAAATCTTTATGGTGGCCGTTATGTTCGGGATTGGAACAGACTACTGTATCCTGCTCATCAGCCGGTTCAAGGAAGAGCTGGCACACCATGAGAACACGTGGGATGCGATTATTGCTACATATCGTACGGCAGGTAAAACGGTGTTTTTCTCAGCTCTGGCGGTATTGGTAGGATTCGTGGCGATCGGTTTCGCGCAGTTTATGCTGTATCGTTCTGCGGTAGCTGTAGCTGTGGGAATCGCCGTGATGATGCTTGCACTTGTGACCATTGTGCCGTTCTTTATGGCCGTGCTGGGCAGGAAGTTATTCTGGCCATCGAAAGGCTCCCTGGAACATGCCGAGAGTAAAATCTATGGCGCAGCAGGCAAATTTTCACTTAAACGACCGTGGGCAGCCCTGCTGATTGCTGCCGCAGTGACGGTTCCTCTTCTCATAACATATGATGGGAAGTTATCATTTAACAGTCTTGATGAAATTGGTGACAAATACGATTCGGTTAAAGCGTTTAACATTATCTCGGACAGTTTTGGGCCGGGTGAATCCCTGCCGGGGCAGATCGTCATTCAAAACGACGAAACGATGGATAACGCCAAATATATGGCTGCAGCCGAGAAGATCAGCCGCGAAGTAGAAAAGGTTCCCGGGGTTGCGGGTGTGCGCAGTATGACACGTCCTACAGGGGACGAGATCAAAGATTTTGAAGTGACTAAACAAGTAGGTACTTTATCTGATGGCTTAGGCGAAGGGAAGACAGGTCTGGACAAAATCAGCGACGGTCTGAGCAAAGCCAGCAGTGAACTGAGTAAAAATGAACCTCAGCTCAAAGAAGCTGCGAATGGGGCTGGAGCGCTGACCAAGGGCACAAGCCAGCTGCAATCCGGTATTTCACAGCTCAGCGATGGACTGAAACGGATCGAAAAAGGCATTCGCGATGGTTCTTCCGGGGCGGGGGATCTGAAAGCGGGACTGCAGCAGGCAAAAACCAGCGCAGACCAGCTTGCCAAAGCGAATGATCAGTTACTGCAGGCCTATCGCCAGGCTGGAGCTGGTGTGGTTGCTCTGGGTGATGGAACGAAGGAGCTGGAGCAGCAGTTGACTGGTGTTTCAACGGCATTGACGAGTTTGTCCCAATCCTTCTCCACGCTTGAAGAGCGTTATCCAGAGCTGCAGCAGGACGCCGACTATCAACGGATCAAAGGCACGATCGGTCAAACAGGTTCAGGCACAGCACAGCTTGCACAGGGACTGTCCCAAATTCAGACGAACCTGAGTGCGGCTGCGGCCGGGATCAATAAAGCGAATGAAGGTTTTGCTTCTGCAGCATCCGGGCAGAAGGCGCTGACTGACGGTTTGGGCCAGATTGTAGCAGGTATTGGACAACTGGAATCAGGCTTGAAGCAGGCTGCGGACGGTCAGGGTAAAGTGATTAAGGAAATCCCTTCTATCCAGAATGGTCTCGGTCAGCTTCAGGGGGGACAGGAGAAGATCCAGCAGGGCTTCTCGGATCTGAGTGGTCAATTGACGCAGCTGACGGATGGATTGAATCAAAGTGTCGATGGAATCAAGAAGGTGTCGGGTGGTCTCGATTCCGCTCAGGATTATCTGACACAACTGCAAAATTCACCGGATTCCGATCTTGCAGGCTGGTATGTTCCTGAAGAAGCCTTGAATAACAAGGACTTCAAGAAGGTATTTGATACGTATCTGTCCAAGGATCGCAAGACGATGATGCTGGATGTTATTTTTGCAGAGAATCCGTATGGTAAAGAAGCGATTGACCGTGTGCCCGATATTGAAGCGGCAGTAAATCGTGCCGTTCAGGGCAGTGCGCTTGAGAAAGCTGACATTGCCGTAGGTGGTGTAACCAGTACGTTTGCAGATTTACAGTCGATTTCAAATAAAGACTATACACGGACGGTTATGCTGATGCTGGCAGGAACATTTATCATTCTGGTTATCCTGCTGCGTTCTGTGATCATGCCGATCTACCTGATTATTTCACTGCTTCTTGCATACTTTACAGCTATGGCACTTACGGAGGTCGTCTTTGTAAATATTATGGGTTATGCAGGAATCAGCTGGGTTACTCCTTTCTTTGGTTTCGTGATGCTGATTGCTCTAGGCGTGGATTACAGCATCTTCCTCATGGATCGTTTCAATGAAAACAAAGGCATGAGAGTCGAGGATGCGATATTGTATGCGATGAAAAACATGGGAACCGTCATTTTGTCGGCAGCGGTTATTCTAAGTGGAACTTTTGCCGCGATGTACCCTTCAGGGGTGCTCTCGATGATGCAAATTGCGACTGTTGTGCTCAGCGGCCTGGTTTTATATTCCCTGTTATTCCTGCCATTCTTCGTACCTGTAATGGTGAAGATGTTCGGCCGGGCGAACTGGTGGCCGTTCCGTAACAAGGAACAGTCAGAATCCAATGATTCCAATCATACTGTAGGCATGTAATCATCATCGATATGTAATACGGGAAAGAGGCTCTGCCGCATGATGCGGTGGGGCTTCTTTTTCGTGACAATCCACTTAACCAAAGAAAGGTTTCTGCCTAAGGACACTATCCCGCGCTCTGGCTGATTGGCTTTCATATGATATATGGCAGTTAATGAATAATCAGGAAGATCAGCAGAGAGAGGGGTGGCGGGATGGTATATCGTTATGTGGCTGTAGGAGATTCCTTGACCGTGGGTACAGGAGCGCTCCTCGGGACCGGTTTTGTTCCAATCTATCGTCGTATGGCAGAGATGAATCTGCGTACGTTTGTTTCCATGGACAATTTAGGAGTGAACGGACTGACATCCGGGGAACTGCTGCAGATGATCAATGCCCATCCGCGGGTGCGTCAAGCACTGCGTGAAGCAGATATCATCACATTATCCATTGGCGGCAACGACCTCATCCGTACGTTTAAGGCCAGCGGCGGGATTCCGAGTGCCGGGAGAATGACACAGGTACTGGGTGAAACGCGGCAGCACGTATCCCAGGTGATGAGACAAATTCGGCAGTTAAAAGGGGATCATAAGTATTTTGTTCGTTCTATCGGATTGTACAACCCGTATCCACAATCGACAGAAGCTGCATATTGGGTACGGCAGTACAATGTTTATCTGAATAGTGCCGGCTCAGGTAACTACGCCTGTGCACAGGTATACGACAAGTTTGAAGGACGAGAGCGGGAGCTGCTGTTCTGGGACAGAGTCCATCCGAATGCTAGGGGATATCGGGTGATCGCGGAGCAGTTGAATCGAACGGGCTATGTTCCTTTTGCCTAAATGCTGAACATGACTGGACCGGTCAGATAACTTTGGATATGATGAAAGGGTTCATTCAAACTATCGTAACAGAGGAGTTATAACCGGTGTCTAACAAACAGCAGCATTCTCTTCTTCCGTCCGAGCAGCAGCTGATATCTAACGTGCTCGATTTATACGGATTCACATCAAAGTGGCAGGCCGAACGCAGCAAGGGCGGTATGAACAACACCACCTTTGTGCTGCACACTAGTGAAGCACATTTTATTATGAGACAATACGAAACACATAATGATCAAATGAAAATAGCTTTTGAACACGGTTTGCTGATCGCACTGTCGGATACAGCGTTTGAACTTGATGTGCCCAAACCTGTCATCTCGTTATCTAATGGTAGTGAGACAACGGATCAGGTCCCTACGGGAAACCAAGAAATGTACAAAGAAAATAAGAAGACGTACCAAGTCATTCGAGATCATAACACGGGCGCCATAAAAATCGTAACGTTGTTTCGTTATCTGGAGGGAGTCAACCCCGTATGGGATTCTCCGGGTCAGCTTCTTCAATTAGGCCGGGCGGCAGGCCAGTTATCGTCAGCCCTCGCAAGACTTGAATTGGCACTTGAACCGGTTTATCCGCCATATTATCGGATTGACGAAGCTTATCCGCTCTGTACGCCCGTTCATCTGCTGGAGCTGTGTGCTTCGCCGCCGCAGATGCTTGCAGCTTGTTCGGGAGAACTGGAGCAGCTGCGGCATGAGCTGCCAGGTTTGTTCGAAGCTTTGCGTGGAATGGAACAGCTTCCGCATCAGCTCGTACATGGCGATGTGAACGCATCGAATGTGCTGTTTGATCGTGAAGGGAATCCAAGTGCGATTCTTGATTTTGAGTTTGCTACCTGGGATCTGCGGGTTATGGAACTGGCTGTTCCGATGTCTGATATGCTGACCATGGACAAGAGTGAAGATTGGATGTGGCAGGCGCAGGCGAGCTTGATTCGGGGATTCCGGGAAAAAGTTGGACTCGCAGGTGAGGAACTGAAGGCCATTCCTCAGTTAATCCTGCTTCGCAGTCTGGATGTGGTGATGCATTTTATCAGCCGAATGATGGAAGGAACAGATGAGCCAGGGGTAGCGGTACAGCAGATTGTGAAGCTGAAGCAGCGAATCGACTGGATGAGGCAGCATGAGGATCGGTTACGCCAATTGTTAATGGAATAACTTGTGACTAATGTAAACAAAGTGCACGATCTCTGCTTTGGTTAAGTAGAGACCGTGCACTTTTCATTTTCACACCCAGCATACATGAATACAGCTCTACAAGCCCCTTTTACGGAACCAGCTTCGAACAGCCCAGCGTCGCTCCTGGCGCTTTTTATATTTTGGCAGCGTCCGATATACATGGATGGATTGCTCAAAAGCTTGTTTGGCATCTTCGCTGCGGCCCAGCGAACGATATACGGAGCCAAGCAGATAGAAGGCTTCACTGGAGGAGGAGTGGATCTCCTGAAACTGCTGCACATAATGAAGCGCCTTGTCACGGTCCGTATCTTTGAAGGCTGCGGCAAGGCTCAGGTAAGGCTCGCCGTACTTTACTCTAGGATTAATCTCAAGCGCATGTAAAATATGACGTTCGCCATCTGCGACGCTGCCCAAGTGCAGTTCAGCGGTACCCAAAGCTTCCCAATAGTCCGCGGATTGTTCGTACGGACGTTCCAGTTCAAGCAGGAGAGCATGAGCCTCACCGTAACGTTTGCGTTCGATCAGCAGTCTGGCCAGTTCCAGCTTGGAAGAGACTTCGTTCGGATTCAGTGCAAGCTGCTGCTTGAGCCGGGACATGCTGCGCATTCGTTTGAACGGTTTGGTGAAGCTGGGGAACACGCCGACAAACCGCCGATCCAGAAAGTATAGAATGACAAGCAGGATCAGAATGGCAAGGAATGGATTGCCAATGATCTGCCACAGCAGACCAAAAATGAGGAATTTAATAATCACAGATTCAACTCCAGTACCTTTTTAATCGTATCCGGTACGCTGCGTACGCCCTGAATATCATAGCATATCCCCTCTTGGAAGAATATGTGTGTCTATATAGTTCAGCGATTACGCACCATGGTTCTCCGGTAAGCAGCGGGTGTAGTACCCGTCAGTTTTTTGAACTGTCTATAAAAATGGGGCAGGCTCTCAAAACCGCAAGCATCTGCGACAGCAGCCATCGTTTCATCCCTCTGTACGAGATGTTCTTTGGCCATAATGACTCTGCGGGCCAAGGCATAATCAGTCAGTGTCATACCTGTATATCGCTTGAAAGCGCGGCTGAAGTGTGCGGGAGACACCGCAGCTTGCTGTGCGAGATCTGGTAAGGATAACCCGCTTCGCAGTTTATGATCGATGTCAGTCAGTGTTGAGGAGAGCCAGGTCGGAGCAGGAAGTGAAGGTGCGGTGCGAGCGGGTCCCGCAGCAGATTCCAGTCGTTCCAGGAAGATAAGCAGCAGCTGCAGGCGGAGCAGTGCAGCGTGAGCGCTTAGATGATGATCTGACCGAAATTCGGTATGAATATCGTCGATCAGTGCAGATACCTGCATACGATCGCTGCTGTTCAGATGTCTTTTGTATACACGCCTTTGACGGCAGCGTTCGAACGGATGCAGTAGGGAGGAGGACATTCCTCCGGCCGTGGAGGCAAGCAGCCCTGGACTGAAAAAGAGAGCCGAAGAAGTAACGGGGTTGCCGGCATCCGGCAGAGCACGGTGCACGGTGCTGCCAGGAATAAGAAACAGATCTCCCTCCTGCATATCTTCAAGACCCGTATCGATAAAAATACTTCCTTGTCCCCGATAGACATAGATAATCTCATGCCAGTCATGCAGATGATCCGGCAGCTCATTTTGCGGAGATTTGGTATCACTATAGACAAGGCGAAATGGAATGCCGGATTCGGTATGAATGGTCGTGCGCACAGGTGATTGTTCCATAAGGGCTCCTTTGGAGACGAGATTCGCTGAATGTGATAAAGTCATGAAAGAGTATATTTAACACAAAATAAGCAATTTAATTTCCTTTTATTGATGATACAATGAATTTAAAGCGTTTACAATAATAGGATGCTGCTTCTGCAGCTGCATTCTGAGTTCCCAAATAATCGGTGAGGTGAGTGTCCATGTCTGCAAGCACTAAGCGGCCAAGATTAAAGATGCATCTGCTCGGTAATGATAGTCAGCGCAAATGCAAAGAAATGATTGAACGTCCCGTCAAAGTACTGCAGATCGGAGAAGGTAATTTTTTACGGGGATTCGCAGACTGGATGCTTCATGAAAGTGCCCGGCAGGGCAAGTTTCATGGCAGTGTAGCTGTTACACAGCCTCGGCCTGGGGGAAAGGCCAAGCTTGAGCAGATTCGGGATCAGGACGGACTGTATACGATGATTACGCGAGGTCTGTTTGAAGGAAAGCGTGTGGAGCGAACGGAAATGGTTTCTGTTTTTTCACGGTTTATTAATCCATATGAGGAATGGCAGACATTTCTGGAGCTTGCGGAACTGCCATCGCTTGAGTTTGTCATCTCGAACACAACGGAATCGGGCTTGAAATATATACAATCAGACTATATCCCGGGTGAACCGGTTCAATCGTTTCCAGGCAAATTAACCGTTTTCCTGCATCAAAGGTATGTACGCTTTGACGGAGATCCTTCCAGAGGATTGGTTCATCTTCCATGTGAGCTGCTGGAGGGGAATGGTGACGTCCTGCGCAGCTGTGTACTGCGTCATAGCGAAGACTTCGGATATTCCGATGATTTCCGCTTGTGGATTGAGCATCACAATCTGTTCTTGAATAACCTGGTGGATCGCATTGTAACGGGTGCACCTTCTCGGGAAGAAGCGGATGCACTCACAGCGCGCTGGGGATATCAAGATCAGTTAATCAATACGGCGGAGCCTTATCATTTCTGGGCGATCCAAGGCGAGGAGTCACTGGACAAGCGCCTTCCGCTCAAGCAGGCCGGACTGAATGTGCATTGGGTAAAAGATCTGAAACCCTATCAGCTGCGGAAAGTTCGCATCCTGAACGGTTCACATACGCTGATGTCCTCTTTGGGCCTGCTTCGCGGTAAACAGCATGTAAGGGAAACAATGGAGGACCCGCAGTTCAGCTCATGGATCAGGGAAGCCGTACTGGAAGAGATTGTGCCTGCGATGGATATGCCTGAGCTTGAACTGGAGCGCTATGCGGAAGAAGTGTTTGAACGCTTCCTGAATCCTTACATTGATCACAAGCTGCAGGACATTGCGCTGAATACGGCTGGCAAATTCAAAGTACGTGTACTGCCTACTCTTCTCGCTTACGAACAGAGTCAGGGGAGCTGGCCTGAGCGGTTAATCCAAGGTTTTGCAGGATTTCTGTACCTATATCGCCCTGTGCATACGGAGGAGGGGTACAAGGCCTACCTTTTAAACGGTGAATCCATAGCTCTAAGAGACGACCCGGACGTGCTGGAGGCTTTGGCGGCACATTGGGATGGTTACCAAGATTCGAATAATAAGGCAGCTGAGCTGGAGAAAAGAGCTGCTGCCGTGCTCTCTGATGAAAGGATCTGGGGAGAGAATCTGGATGAAAAAGAAGGACTGCGAGCAGCCCTTGTCCATGAAATCGGTAAACTGGAAGGTGAAGGGAAATGAATACAACTAGTACAGTGAGTGAATGGATTGCGATCCAGCCTCAGGACGATGTCATCATCGCCCTTCGGGATTATGTAAAGGGAGAGCGTATTGATCTGCCGGACGGGGCGGGGTTTACACTGCGGGATGATGTGCCGAAAGGACACAAAATCGCTGTGCACGATCTCGCACAAGGAGCAGATGTTATGAAATACGGCTTCTCCATCGGTACTGCACAGGAACCGATCGCCCAAGGAAGCTGGATTCACAGCCATAATTTGAAGACGGGTCTGCATGGACTGCTTGAATATGAATATCAGCCTGGGCAGCCAATGGCTGTAGACATGCCGCCGGAACATTTACGCTCTTTCGATGGTTACCTGCGTCCGAATGGTGAAGCGGGAATCCGTAATGAAATCTGGATTGTGAATACGGTAGGATGTATTAACAAGGTGTGTGAAGCCCTTGCACGTATGGGACAGTCCCAATTTGGCAGCCGGATTGACGGGGTATACCATTTTCCGCACCCTTTCGGATGCTCACAGCTTGGGGATGATCTGAAATATACGCAGCAGCTGCTGGCTTCGCTCGTGGAACATCCAAACGCGGGTGGTGTGCTCGTCATCGGTCTGGGATGTGAGAACAACCAAGTGGATGAATTCCGTGAGTGCATCGCACCGGAATATTGGGAGAAGGTACGTTTTCTTAAAGCACAGGAGACCGATGATGAGCTTGAAGAAGGACTGCGTTTGATGGAGGAGCTGGTGGAGGCTGCGGAGCAGGAGAAACGTCAGCCGCTGCCGCTGAGCAAATTGAAAATTGGTTTGAAATGCGGAGGTTCGGATGGCTTATCCGGCATTACTGCGAATCCGCTCGTAGGTGCTGCTGCCGACATGCTCGTTGCTGCGGGGGGGACAGCAATTCTGACGGAGGTTCCGGAGATGTTTGGTGCGGAAACGATTCTGATGAATCGGGCTGCGGATGAGCATGTATTTAACGATCTGGTCGATCTGGTGAACGGCTTCAAGCAGTACTTCGTGAATCATGGTCAAAATATCTATGAAAATCCTTCACCGGGTAATAAGGCAGGCGGCATCACTACACTTGAAGAGAAATCACTCGGATGTACGCAAAAGGGAGGTCGTTCCCCGGTCGTCGATGTGCTGCGGTATGGTAAACGAGTGACCAAAACCGGGCTCAACATTGTCGAGGCACCCGGCAATGACCTGGTTTCCGTGACGGCTCTATCTGCGGCAGGCGCTCACATTGTGCTGTTTACGACAGGGCGCGGTACACCTTTTGGCGGACCGGTCCCTACGGTCAAAATTGCTACGCAATCGGATTTGGCGAATCGTAAAAAGCACTGGATTGACTTTAACGCAGGTCAGCTGCTTGAAGGACAGACGATGGATCAAGTCAAAGAGCAATTATTCAGTCAGATCATTGATATTGCTTCAGGACGTGCGCAGACATTGAGTGAGCAGCACGGTTTTCGAGAGATCGCCATCTTCAAAGATGGGGTTATTCTCTAAACTTCTAAACTAAACGTACCTGCTGCAAAATAAAATAAGGCAGCAATCCGGCTCTGCTTGCAGCAGACAGCCGAATTGCTGCCTTATTCAGGTTTGATGCCTTACGCATGGATGAGCCGCTCGGCACAGGAAGAATCGCTATGCTGTGAATTCAAAGATCTGCACTCCGCGTGCTTCAATCTCGATAAGTCCTGCACACGATTTTCCCGTTAACAGTTCACGAGCTTCTGTATCCCCCAGATCATAGGACTGTGCGGAATCGTGGTGATTCATAACGAAGAGATAGTCTACCCCGTCTTTAGTTCGCGCACAGACTTCTACACCCCGGGGAGTTTCAAGCAGAGGTTCTATGTTTTTGGCTGCTGCCAGTTCAGCAAGCAAACCGTCCAGGAAAATGTCATCCGGATCGGAGGCGACATACCAGGCTTCCCCTAGACCAAAAGGATTACGAGTAAGCACAGGCATTCCTTGATAGAAATCCTCGCCATATTCAGCAATCACTTCCGCACCTTCGCTGTGCAGGAGGTCACACAGCATTCCGCATTCATACACGCCATCAAGTGAGCCAAACTTTTCCTTCAGAACGATGCTGTTTTTCTGATCGGGCAGCAGGGCATCAATCTCTTCGACCCAGATGCCAAGCAGGCTGCGAAGCTCGCCCGGATAACCGCCGGTGGTCACGAGATCCTGTTCATTAACTATCCCGCTGAAGAAAGTGGTCAGGAATGTACCGCCTGCAGCTGTAAACTGCTCCAGCTTCGCCGCAAAGCCCGGTTTGACCATGTAAAGAACAGGGGCAAGGACCAGATCATATGAGCTGATATCGCTGTCAACACTAACAATATCCACTTGAATATTGCGGTGAAAGAAGGCCGCGTAGTATTTATGGATTTGATCGACATATTTTAGCGCCACTGTTGGCCCGCTTGATTTCTCGATAGCCCACCAGTTATCCCAATCGAATACAATCGCCACCTTGGATTGAACTGCGGCATCTAGTGTGGTATTACCAAGCTGCTGCAGCTCCCTGCCAAGCTGCGTGACCTCTCGGAATACCCGTGTGTTTTCGTGTCCTGCATGTTCAATGACGGCGCCATGGTATTTCTCGCATGCACCGATTGAACGGCGGAGCTGGAAGAACATGACGGTGTCCGCGCCGTGTGCGATGGATTGATAACTCCACAGACGCATGACACCAGGGCGCTTGAGCGAATTATAAGGCTGCCAGTTCTGCTGGCTTGGTGTCTGCTCCATCAGCATAAACGGCTGACCGTCTTTGAGTCCGCGCATAAGATCATGGGCCATTGCGGTATAACTGATCGGTGTGGAGAGACCGGGATAGCTGTCCCAGGAGACAATGTCCATATATTTTGCCCATTTGAAGTAGTCCAACTGTTTGAAAAAGCCCATCAGATTGGTTGTGACCACCGAATCGGGAATATGCTTTTTAATGGCATGATACTCAAGCAGATAACACTCCAGCATACTGTCCGAGTTGAAGCGGGAGTAGTCGAGCGAGATCCCCTGAAAAGAAGAGCTGTTATGTCCCCAATGTTCACTCAGATTACTCGGAAGCACAATTTCGTCCCAATCATAGAACGTATGCCCCCAGAAGTTTGTGTTCCAGGCTTTATTCACCTGCTCAATGGTCTTGTAGCGCTTTTTCAGATAGACACGAAATGCCTTTTCGCAGTTTTCACAATAACACTCGCCGCCGTATTCGTTGGATACGTGCCAGACGAGAACAGCCGGATGATCTTGATATCGTTCCGCGAGTTTATCCGCGATGATCTCGGAATACTTGCGGTAGGTGGGACTGTTCGGACAAGAGTTATGTCGTCCGCCGAATTTTCGTTTGCGCCCGTCCGTGTCCACGCGCAGCACGTCCGGATAATTTTTGGCCATCCAGGCTGGATGTGCAGCGGTACTCGTAGCAAGACAGATGTACACACCATTCTGGTACAAACGATCAATCAGCTGATCCAGATCTTCAAAACGATAAGTCACTTCATCAGGCTGAATCAGTGCCCAGGAAAAGACGTTAATGGTTGCCATATCAATGCCTGCCAGTTTGAACATACGGAGGTCTTCCAAGTGGGTCTCGTGATCCCATTGTTCAGGGTTGTAATCGCCTCCATAAAACATTTTGGGTAGTTTGCTGCTGATCACCGCGCTCACCTCTTGTATAAGAATAATCCAATACTATATGATACCTATGACATTTAAAATATAATAAAAGTAATGAAGTATATAAGAATACGGAACTTAATATTACGGTACGCAAGGAGGCCTTTATGCTCATTTCACCCGGGCATCAACGTTATTTTATGACACCGCGGGATCAGCCGCTGCCGCTGTACATTGAGAGCATAGGTTATAACGGCAGTCAGGAGAAAGTCTCCAGACCAGCAGGTTACCCGTGTTATCACTGGCTCCAGACGGTAAAAGGAGCAGGGGAATTTAAGCTGTCCGGCGCTTCCATAACGATAGGAGCGGCCTCGGGCATTTTGCTTCCGCCAAACCTGCCGCATGAATATGTTCGTGCTCAAAGTGAATGGGAGACGATCTATATTACATTCGGTGGTTCTCAATGTGCCGCCATTGTCGACTCACTTGGTTTAAATGAGACCGCTCTGCGCCAGTGGGATGGGAATAGTCCGCTGGGCGACTATGCGCAGCAGGTGCTGGATTCAATCGGGAGCGACCAGGATTTATCCGGACTGGAGGCTTCGGCCGATATGTACCGTTTTTTAATTCTGCTCAAAAAACACGGCATGACCGGCAATCGTTTCTCCATCTCACATGCTGTAACCAGACTTGCTCCGCTCCTTGCGTTCATGGAGCAGCATTATAGTGACCCTGGCATTGGGCTGGAGCAGATGGCATCCATTACCGGAATCTCGTCCAGGTATCTGAATACGCTGTTTAAACAGTCCTTCGGTATAACCGCCTATAGTTATTTCATCCTGCTTCGTCTACGTAAAGCCAAAGAAATGCTGACCGGAAGTACAGACCTTACGATTAAGGAGACCGCGGTACGGGCCGGATTTCGGGATGCCAGTCATTTTGTTGCAACTTTCCGGCGAATTGAAGGGGTCACACCGGAGCAGTTCCGTAACTTGTACTAATTAGGACCAAGTTGAACAAAAAGATATACAGAAGGGTATTGATGCTTCCTCCTGTTGCCGTTATGATGGTATCGAATCCTAGAATCGAAAACGATTAAACGGATGTAATCCGTGCCAACGAGAGAGGATGAGCCATATGATGAGTTCAATTATTCCTTTGTGGGAGCAGGCGGCCCCCTATGCGGCAGCAGGTCGTGAAGACGAAATGCCGCACCTGATCCCTTTTATTCAACCTGGTTCCGAGAGCGCTGTCATTGTATGTCCAGGAGGCGGTTATGGTGGTCTCGCTGATCACGAGGGTGCACCTATAGCAGCGTTGTTAAACCGTGCCGGGATTAGTGCTTTTGTACTCAAGTATCGGGTAGCGCCGCATCGTCATCCAGCGCCTAAGGCTGACGGACAGCGAGCCATCCGCTATGTTCGAGCCCATGCAGAACAATACGGAATCAACCCGTCCAAGATCGCTGTGCTTGGTTTTTCGGCGGGCGGCCATTTAACAGCAACGTTGGGAACACAGTATGATGATGGACAACCGGACCATGAAGATTGGATTGAACGGTGCAGCTCTCGTCCAGACCGTGTCATTCTCTGCTATCCGGTCATTACGATGGGATCTTACGGACATGAGGGCTCACGTATCAATCTGCTGGGCGAGGATGCATCGGACGAACAGATTCGGGCTTTTAGTGCAGAGCAGCAGGTTAAAGCGGATGCTCCGGAAGCATTCATCTGGCACACCAGTAATGATCAGGCTGTACCCGTAGAGAATAGTTTGCGATATGCTCTGGCTTTAGGGACACATGGAATTCCATATGATCTGCATGTATTTGAAAAAGGTCCACACGGCTTGGGGCTGGCGGAGAACGATAATGCCGTGCGTGTATGGTCTGATCTGTGCCTCACATGGCTTAAAAATCAAGGCTGGTAATAACAGTACGTATTCCGTTCTGCAAATAACCATATCGTACTTTCTTATCTGCAAAGGAGAACAGAACTATGAAATTGCAAAAGAATGACAAGCTTCTTTTTATCGGGGATTCCATTACGGATTGCGGACGTGCACATCCTGTCGGGGAAGGAAGCTCGGGGCTTGGTCATGGGTTTGTGGGCCAGGTTAATGCACTGTTACGTTCGATTTATCCTGAATTGTTGCTTCGTGTACAGAATGTGGGTAATAGCGGGAATACCGTCCGTGATTTGAAGCAGCGCTGGGAACGAGACGTGCTCGAATTGAAGCCCGATTGGCTGACAGTGATGATCGGTATTAACGATGTATGGCGTCAGTTTGATCATCCGCTGGCAGATTCACATGTGTTTCTGGAAGAATACGAGACAACACTAAGGGAACTGGTCGCATCTGTTCGCCCTAATCTAAAAGGGCTTGTGCTGATGACTCCGTATTATCTTGAAGCGAACCCGGAAGATCCGATGCGGGCCACGATGGATATCTATGGTGAGGCTGTTCGCAGAGTGGCGTCTGAATATGATGCTCTGTTTGTAGATACACAGGCAGCATTCGAGCCGCTGTGGGAACATTTTTATACATCCGTACTTACACATGACAGAGTACACCCGGATGCAGCAGGTCACATGGTACTAAGCAAGGCTTTCCTGGATGCGATTGGCTTTGAGTGGTCCGGGAAACCAAAATCCTGAGGAGGAACGAGGATATGAGTAATGTAACTGTAGTTGTGGATACGCCGGCACAATTGGGAGAAGGACCAAGCTGGGATGCAGAAAATAACCGTTTGTTATGGGTAGATATTGAAGGTTTTAAAATACACGCATACAATCCGCTCACAGGTGAGGATCGAGCCTATGACGTGGGTGAGCATGTCGGAGCAGTCGTTCCCTATCGCGGAGATGAGGTCATCGCTGCTCTTCGCAGCGGATTCTATACATACCATCTGCTCACGGGTGAACGGGAGGCCATTGCAGACCCGGAGCAGGACAAATCAACGAATCGATTCAACGATGGAAAATGCGATGCTTATGGCCGTTTCTGGGCTGGCACGATGAGTCTGAACAATGAGGAAAAGGCTGGATCACTCTATTGTCTGGAAGAAGGGAAGCCCGTACGGACCATGGTGCAGCACGTATCTACATCCAATGGTCTCGGCTGGAGCCCGGATCGCAAGTTCATGTATTATATTGATACGCCGACACGTTCCGTTGACCGTTTTGATTTTGATCTGGCTTCCGGCACGATCTCCAATCGGACCAGCGTCGTCTCGGTTCCGGAAGACATGGGATTCCCGGACGGGATGACTGTAGATGCTGAAGGCATGCTGTGGGTTGCACATTGGGGCGGCGGGAGAGTTACCCGCTGGAATCCCGATACATCGGAACTGCTGCAGCAGATAGACGTGCCAGCAGATCAGGTAACGTCCTGCTGTTTTGGCGGGCCTGACCTCGAAGATCTGTATATTACTACCGCACGGATCGGAATCAAGGAAGAACGATTACAGGAAACGCCGCAAGCAGGCTCATTATTTGTGGTGAAGCCTGGCGTAAAAGGGCAGGAAACACATGTCTATGGACGTAAAGCGTAAGCAAAGTGTACCGACAAAATACGAATGGATCAGAGATGCTGTGAGAACAGCATCTTTTTTTGAGTTCATTTCCCCCTTTTTTGTCGTGCACGCCTGGTATGTCATCTCTGTTAGAACTATCGCTAGAAAACTTTTTAAAAAAAGAGTTTTCAAACAAAGGAAAAAAACGTTTTCCATCGAATGTTAATTATTGAAAAAATAATACATTTTATGGTTTTTGAATGAGAGATTTTGTAAGCGCTTAATCTTAAATGAAGGGAGGTGGATTTTCCCTATAAGAAGCAGCTGTGATTTCGTCTGAAACGCCATCATCAGCAGGATGAGACAGCGGGGATAGACCGGGTTGCCTGAAACGTTCAAACAGGAAAGGGAGGTATATTGAGATGAGATCATGGATGAGCAAGCTGCGAATGATAAGTTTGAGTGCAGCGATTGTGGCGGCTTCACTGGGCGGCATGGGGATGGCTGGAACTTCCGCGGCAGCGCCGAGTGAAGCTTATGAATGGAAAAACGTTGTCACTGGCGGAGGCGGAGGTTTTATTCCAGGTATCATTTTTAATGAGTCCGAGAAGGATTTAATCTACGCACGAACAGATATCGGAGGGGCCTATCGCTGGAATCCGGCAGACAGCAGCTGGACTCCTCTGACGGATTTTGTAGGATGGGATGACTGGAACAATAACGGAGTCGACGCACTTGCCTCCGACCCTGTCGATCCCGACCGCGTGTATATGGCGGTAGGAACGTATACCAACTCATGGGTGAAGGATAACGGTTATATTTTTCGTTCCACAGACCGGGGAGATACGTGGGAAAAAACAGAGCTGCCCTTCAAGGTAGGCGGCAACATGCCTGGACGTTCCATGGGAGAGCGTCTGGCCATTGACCCGAACGATCACCGGATTTTATACTTTGGAGCTCGCAGCGGTAACGGACTATGGAAAAGTACGGATTATGGAGTAACCTGGAGTAAAGTCACCAGTTTTCCGAATCCAGGTAATTATGTTGAAAACCCAGCCAACGAGTATACGAGTGACATTATAGGCTTGGCCTGGATCACCTTTGATGAAACGAGCGGTACCGCCGGACAGGCATCCCAGACGATTTATGTCGGGGTGGCGGACAAAAGTGAAAGCATATACCGCAGTACAGACGGTGGTTTGACCTGGGATGCGGTTCCTGGGCAGCCGACAGGTTACCTGCCTCATCATGGAAAAATGGATGTGGATGGAAGTCTGTATATTACTTACAGCAACGGTGCTGGACCCTACGACGGAACGAAGGGGGAAGTCTGGAAGCTGAACACAGCGACAGGGGTGTGGAAAAATATCAGCCCTGTGCCGAGCAGCAGCTCAGATAACTACTATGGTTACGGGGGGCTGGCCATTGACGCTCAGGAACCTGGTACAATAATGGTTGCCACACTGAATTCCTGGTGGCCGGATGCCATTCTGTTCCGAAGTAAAGACGGTGGAGACACCTGGACACGTATATGGGATTTTGAAGGATATCCTGATCGCAAATTCAGATATACGCAGGATATTTCGGCAGCCCCTTGGTTAACGTTTGGTGTGAATCCTGCGCCGCCTGAGATCACACCGAAACTGGGCTGGATGATTGACGCGCTGGAGATTGACCCCTTTGATTCCGATCGGTTGATGTATGGAACGGGGGCCACCATCTACGGAACAAACAATCTTACGGATTGGGATGCAGATAAGAAGATTAACCTCTCCGTTATGGCTAAAGGCATTGAAGAAACCAACGTCATGGATCTGATCAGCCCGCCAAGCGGAGCGAATCTGCTGAGTGCTCTGGGTGACGTTGCCGGGTTCCGCCATGACGATCTGACCAAAGCTCCGGAAACGATGTTCACGAATCCAAACTATCCTTCAACGGAGAGCATTGACTTTGCGGAATTGAATCCAAACACGATGGTACGTGTGGGTAAAGCAGATTACACCGTTGATCCCAACGCGAAGTCTATTGGCTTATCCAGTGATGGAGGAAAAACGTGGTACAAAGCAAGCGCAGAGCCGTCAGGCACTGCCGGAGGCGGGACCGTTGCCATCTCGGCGACAGGCAGCCGTCTGGTCTGGAGCACATCGGATCGCGGGGTATTCCACTCTGATGGCGGTAATTCATGGACAGCAAGTACAGGTATACCAGCAGGGGCTAAAGTGATTTCCGACCGGGTCAACCCGAACAAGTTCTATGGCTTCGCCGCAGGGAAAATTTACGTCAGCGTTAATGGCGGAGCGTCGTTTAGTGTATCTCCGGCTGCCGGGCTTCCGGTTTCTGGCAATTCGGATCTTGATGCTGTACCGGGGGTAGAAGGTGAACTGTGGTTTGCAGGAGGAGATGAAGAAGAAGGGCCTTATGGCTTGTGGCATTCGACTGATTCGGGAGCCACATTCACAAAGCTTGCCAATGTAGAGGAAGCTGACAGCATCGGTTTTGGTAAGGCAGCACCTGGGCAGAGTGTTGTCGCCTTGTATACGGTGGCACAAATCGATGGAACCCGTGGATTTTTCCGCTCGGATGACGGTGGAGCAAGCTGGGTACGGATCAATGATGACCAGCACCAATATGCTCGAGTAACGACGATTACAGGAGACCCACGTATTTATGGCAGAGTGTATCTGGGTACAAATGGACGCGGAATCTTGTATGCAGATCCGGTTAACGGCAATGGCGGTACACCGACGATACCGAATTCTACCATTACCCCTGTAACGGCACAGTTTGATTTGAATACGGAGCATCAGGCCGACGTTCCAGTGACGTTAACACTCAATGGCAACACACTGACATCCATTCGTAACGGGAATACGGTACTTGCTTCCGGTACGGACTATACTGTGACAGGCAATCAGGTTGTATTAAATAAAACCTATCTAGCCTCACTGCCAAAAGGAGCTGCCGTGTTCACATTCCAATTCAGCGCAGGCAGCCCTGCAGTGCTGAACCTGACGGTTAAAGATACAACGGTGGTTGTGCCGGATGGAACCATCCGTATCGAAATGTACAACGGAACAACGTCCGCATCCAGCAGCTCTATTAATCCCAAGTTCAGATTGACCAATACAGGTACGGATCCACTGAATCTGTCGGATGTGAAGATTCGGTATTATTACACGATAGACGACAGTCAGCCTCAACAGTTTTTCTGTGACTGGGCAGCTGTCGGTAACGACAATATTATCGGTACATTTCGTTCATTAAGCCCGGCTCTTCCTGGAGCCGATCACATGCTTGAGATTGGATTCAAGACCTCGGCTGGAACACTGAACCCGGGACAGAACACGGAAATACAGACTCGTTTTTCCAAAGAGAACTGGACGAGCTATACTCAAACAGATGATTATTCCTTCGCGGATTCCCTCACATCCTATGCGGACTGGTCCAAAGTAACCGGATATGTTGCGGATCAGCTTCAATGGGGTATGGAGCCGTAACGTCAGGCTCCAGGTTTTTGATGAACTTATTGCAGTAGAAAAGATTAAGAGGTCTCAAGACGCCGGAATAGGAAGCGGCGTTTTGGGACTTCTTGTTTTGTCGAATTATAGTGTAAACTATGGGTAGTTACTATTGCTTAAACATAGGATTTAAGATATAACAAGATGTACAATTATTTTAATACTAATGTAACCGCTAACAAGGGCAGACTTCATTTACAGACATATAAAGGGTGAGACTGTAGAGAAATAGAGTGATAGATGAGACAGGGGGGTCGCGATCATGAACCGGCTGTGCAAGGTGCTGATTGTTGACGATGAATTTCTGGTTAGACAGGGTATCAAACACCACATGAACTGGGAAGCTGAAGGATTTAATATTGTAGGAGAAGCCTCCAATGGTGAAGAGGGTTTGCAGCAGGTGGAGCTGTTAAAACCGGATATTGTCATAACTGACATCGTGATGCCGGTTATGGATGGTGAAACATTCGTCCGCACACTCAAGGCAGGTTATCCGCATATTGAGGTCATCGTACTGAGCAGCTTCAGTGAATTCGAGTATGTTCGATCCACACTGCAGCACGGGGCCGCGGATTATATTCTCAAACCTAAACTGGACACAAATGAACTGCTGGAAGTATTGAGACGTACCGCCGGCAAAATACCTGAGCTCAAGTACGAGCCTTCACATGAAGGCTGGCGGCTTGGGCAGCTGATGGAAAAGATGCTGTCCGGATTCACGCTGGACGAAGACAAGGAAATGCCAACCATTCGGGAAAGCTTCCCGTTAGGCGCTTTCCGTTTACTTGCCTTCCAGCCCGCTGACCGCACTATGAAAAATCAGGATCATGAACAGATTGAAACTGAGGTTCGAAAGCGGATGCCTGAGATTGAATGTGCCGTTTTACCTGCCGAAAGCCGTTTACCTGTTATGCTGCTGAATGTTAGTCCTGAGCAGGATGAAAATATGGTTGAGCAAATCAGAGCGTGGGCTGGTGAAGTGGGAGCTGGGCAGCATGGTCCGGTATGGGTGCTTAGCGAAAAATTTAATTCATTTGAAAAGATGGGTGAGGTTTACCGCGAGCGCCTGATTAAATTAATGGAATTTTGCTTCTATTATACGAAGCGTTCCATTCTGATTGATGGTGAACTTCCACCGATGCATCCTGCAGGATATCAATTCAATGTCAATATGTTTTTGCAGCATGTGAAACGTAACCGGGTGGAGGCAGCCAGAGAGTATCTGCATGATCATGCAGCATCACTGGGGAAAGACTACGTTGCGGATGTATTTGAGATCAAGTCGTTTCTGGGCAACCTGATCTTCAATGTTACGATTACGCTGGCGGATATGGATGTTCAATCTTCTGGATTGGAAGAAAGCAAATATACGTATTTCAAAAATGTCGACAGTGCTTCAAGTCTGAATGAAGTTATGCAGGTGCTGGATCAATTTATGAATGAGGTTCAGGAGTGTGTCACGGGTGCAGGCGGCAGGCGAAGTGATCCGAATATGAAGATGCTGCTGGATTACATGCATGAACATTATGATCAGCCTCTAGGACTATCCGAAGTGGCCAAGCATTTCCATTTTAATCCGTCGTATTTGTCCAGCTATTTCTCATCCCATAAAAAAGAAGGCTTTAATGAATATCTAAACAAGATTCGTATTGAAAAAGCGGAAGAACTGCTGCGATCCGATGATGTTACGATATCAGAAATCAGCAGTATGGTAGGGTATTCTGATCACAGTTACTTCTGTAAGGTGTTTAAAAAATTCACAGGATTATCACCCAGCCGTTACCGGCGTAAATTCTGGGCATAAGATCTCAAGTTGAGCAGCCAAGAGTGTATGGATAGAAGCATAAAGAAATGGATGAGATTATTTCATGAAAAAGTGGATCAACAACGGCCTGTCTCGTCTCGGATTATTTCCCAAGCTGATTTTGGTTATGGTCGTCAGTATTGTTCTGGTATCTGTACTCATATTATGGACAACGATTCATATGTCTACCAACCTGTTTACGGAAACCTTCAGTATTACAAACTCGAAGGTGCTCAGCCAGATCAAGACTAATTTTGATGCATTTAACGACTCGATCGCCGCAGTAACCAACAACGTAGCTCAAAGTGGTGCGATCCGCACTTTTTTGTCGGAGGGGGACGGAGACTCCGTCGCTTTGTCCAAATCATACTATAATATGCGGGAAACGATGAAACGTGTTCAAACCATCATTGACTTTTACGAGGTAGGTATTACGATAGCGGGTGTGAATGGGCGAAGTTTCTCGACCAATCCCTCTTACATTCAGAAGACGGGTGAGGAATTGAAGCAGGAACCCATTACAAAAGCCGCGGTCCAGTCGCCGAGCCGGCTGATCTTTGATGACTACTACAGTCAGACCAAGGAAGGCAAACTGCAGATGATATCTGCGACCAAGGCCTTAACGGATCGAACAAGAAGCCGGATCTATGGCATGGTTTATATTACGATGAGAGAAGAGGCTTTCCGTCAGTTCTACGCTAATTTTACAAGCCGAGGCAATGATGTCGTCGTCATGAACGAACAAGGAGAGATCGTATCCTCTAACCGGGAAGACTGGATGGGGACGATCCAACCTGAACTGTTATCTTACGCGGAGAAGATTAAGGAAACCGCACCCAAAAACATCACGGCACGGGTAATGGGTCAGGAAAGCATTATATTATCGGAGTATCTGCCATTCTACCGATTCTATCTGGTCAACATCGTTGATAAAGAATCTGCAATGGAACAGCTTATCGATCTGAAAACGGTCGCCTTAATCTGTGCTGCGATTGTGTTTGGGGCCCTGCTGCTGGTATTCCTGATCACAAGTCAGATGACCAAATCACTGCGCAGACTGGTCAAACAGATGTCGAACATTACAAAGTCTGATCTTGACAACTACATTCCGGTCAGCGGAAGTTATGAAAGCAGGCAGCTTGGCCATGCTTACAACTACATGCTCGATGAGCTGCACGATTACGTGGATCAACTCGTGCAGACGCAGCGGGAACAGCGTAATGCGGAACTTGCAGCACTGCAGAGCCAGATTAATCCTCATTTCCTGTATAACACACTGGCCTCTGTCAAAGTTCTCGTACAGCAGGGCAATAAAGATCGGGCTGCCGAGACCATTAATGCGCTGATTGGGCTGCTGCAAAATACGATTAGTGATGTCAGGGAAACGGTGACGGTGGAGCAGGAGATTGAGAATCTGAAAAACTATGTCTTCATTAATCATGTACGTTATGGCGGACGAATTAAAGCGGCCTTTTACGTGGCTCCAGACTGCACACATTATCATGTTCCCAAGCTGGTGATCCAGCCATTTATCGAAAATGCCTTTTTCCATGGATTTATTAAAAAGGAAACCGGTACGATCCGTGTCATGGTGTCCCGTGCAGGGGAATCGTTAATTTGTGAGATTATGGATAACGGGGATGGCATTGAAGGCTTGAATACGGGAGGAACGCTGCCCAATCCCCAAAATAATCGGCAGCTGTTCAGCGGCATAGGGATTCGGAATGTACATGATCGAATCGAGCTTTTGTACGGATCACCATATGGTGTGACGATTACGAGCACGGTTGGTGAGGGTACGAGAGTCACCGTAACGCTGCCGTTGATTACAGGTTAAACAAGAAATATTCGTCGCATGATATTGAACCCCTCATTCCTGATGTTCGGAAATGAGGGGTTTTTCAGTTGCAAACGTATAAGCAGCCTGCATAGTTGTGAAATATTCAGCTCAAAATAGTACAAAATCAAAAGATATTACAAAAAGCCAAATTTAGTGCAACCGTTTTCTGTAAAGGTTTTCATTGTGGCAATAAGAAGACAAATCTGCACAAAATTTTTACTAACGAATGGAGAAATGGGAATGATAAGATGAATACATCGAAAGCAACCGCTTTCAGAAAACGCAAACAAATTTACAAACAAAGAGGTCGAAGGGGAGTTGAATGTTTTGAAAAAAATATGGGTATTGATGCTCGCAACCGTACTGCTGCTGTCCGCATGTTCATCCGGCGGTGGAGGTAAAGAAGCTGCCAGCGGTGGTAGCGAGAAAGCCAACGAAATTACAATTTGGGCTTGGGATAAAGCATTTAACGTCGCTGCTCTGGAGCAAGCTAAAGCCATTTATCAAAAAGAAAACCCTGATCTGAAAATCAACATCATTGAAAATGCTCAAGATGCGATCATTCAGAAGCTGAACACAGGCTTGAACTCCGGAACAAGCAGCGGTTTGCCAAACGTAGTTCTGATCGAAGACTACCGTGCACAAAGCTTCCTGAGCGCTTATCCAGATGCGTTCAAAGATTTGTCTTCCACAATCAAAGCATCCGACTTTGCAGAGTATAAAATTGGACCCACTTCTTATGAAGGTAAACAATACGGTATTCCGTTTGACTCCGGCGTAGCTGGTTTGTACTACAGAACAGACTTGCTTGAGGAAGCAGGCTACAAAGCTGCTGACCTGCAGGACATCACGTGGGATGATTACATCAAAATCGGTGAAGCTGTAAAAGCAAAAACAGGTAAAGAGCTTTTGTCTCTTGACCCGAACGACCTGGGTATCATCCGTATGATGATTCAAACTGCAGGTAAATGGTACACAGCTGAAGATGGTAAAACACCTGATCTGAACAACAACCCTGCATTGAAAGAAGCGTTTGAAACATACAAAAAAATGATGGATGCTAACATTGTTAAACTGCACTCCGACTGGAGCCAATTCGTTGCAAACGCGAATAACGGTGCGGTAGCAACAATTCCTACAGGTAACTGGTTCTCACCATCTGTTCGTCAAGAAGCTTCCCAATCCGGTAAATGGGCTGTAGCTCCAATGCCGAAATTGGCTGGTCAAGCAAACTCTGTACACGCATCCAACTTGGGCGGCAGCTCATGGTACATCATGAACGATGTTCCTGGTGCAGACCAAGCGGCTGACTTCATGGCTAAAACGTTTGGTTCCGACAAAGAGTTGTATCAAGAATTGTTGACTAAAATCGGTGCAATCGGTACGTACACACCGGCTGTTGACGGTGATGCATACAACAAACCAGACGAGTTCTTCGGTGGTCAAAAAATCTTCGCTGATTTCGCTAACTGGACAAAAGAAATTCCAAAAGTAAACTATGGCAGCAACACTTATGCAATCGAAGATATCTTGGTTGTTGAAATGCAGGCATACCTGAACGGTAAATCCATCGATGACGTTCTGAATGATGCACAAAAACAAGCTGAGGCACAATTAAACTAATCCCAAGGTAACTTATAGAACCTAGGAAACATCGGAGCCGTCTCCCTTGTCTGGCGCAAGTCGAGCTGGACATGGCGAGAGGCTCTGTAGGTTCTACCCTTGTTGCATGGAGAGAGAGGAGCCATACTGTGAAAGCCATAAATACAGGAGACAGTCTCCAAAAGAAAAATAATTTGACTGGATGGGCTTTTGTTTTGCTGGCTGTTGTCGGAATTGTAGCATTCTACTTCTATCCGATGATTCAAGCGCTGCTCTTATCATTCAAGTCAGGCAAAGGTGCCAACCTTGAGTTTTCGGGCCTCGCGAACTACAAAAGATTGCTCGTGGATACCACATTCCGGACGGCTTTATCGAACACATTCATTTACTTAATCATTCAAGTACCTTTAATGATCATTCTCGGTTTGTTCATTTCCGTATTGCTGAATGACAGCACACTGCGTTTCCGGAGCTTTTTCCGTACTGCAATTTTCCTGCCTTGTGTAACTTCACTTGTTGCTTACTCGGTTGTATTCAAGTATTTGTTTGCACCGGATGGTATGGTAAACCAGGCTTTGATGGGTTTACACATTATCGGCACACCCATTCAATGGATTACTGACCCGTTCTGGGCTAAAATTACGATCATAATCGCCGTTACTTGGCGTTGGACCGGATATAACATGATTTTCTATCTGTCATCCTTGCAAAACATCGACCAATCGATCTATGAAGCAGCGAAGATTGACGGAGCGAATGCGTTCACTCAATTTTTCAAAATCACTGTACCATTGCTTAAACCGATCATTCTCTTCACGTCCATTACATCAACGATTGGTACACTGCAAATCTTTGATGAAATTATGAATATTACCAAAGGTGGTCCAGGTAACGCGACCATGTCGATTTCTCAATATATCTACAACCTTTCGTTTAAATATTCACCGGACTTCGGTTATGCAGCAACCGTTTCGTATTCCATCGTAATTCTGATCATTATTTTGTCCATCATCCAGTTCAAAGTGGCAGGTGATAATAAAAATGGCTAAATCAAGAGCAAAACGCATTTTCACATATGTTTTCCTGTCCATCGTCGCTTTTATTTCCATCTTCCCGTTTTTCTGGATGATCGTCAGCGCTACAAACAAATCGGTAGACGTAACTAGAGGCACTTTGCTGCCGGGCTCTGCTTTGATCGAAAACATCAACAAACTGCTCGACACCACGAATCTGATTCAGGCACTGGGCAATTCAGCGATTATCTCCATCGTGTCAACCATTCTTGCTCTGTTGATTGGTTCCATGGCAGGTTACGGGTTTGAAGTATTTCGGACAAAATCCCGCGACGTCGTGTTTAACATCCTGCTCATGTCGATGATGATTCCGTTTGCAGCGATTATGATTCCGCTTTATCGAATGTTTGCAACCATTTCCAGTGCAGCGCCGGCAATCGGTATTAATACGATGGCTTCGGTTATTATCCCGACCATCACAACAGCGTTCCTGATCTTCTTCTTCCGTCAGAACACCAAAATGTTCCCGAAAGACTTGCTGGAAGCAGGACGTATTGACGGTCTGAGCGAACTGGGAATTTTCTTGAAAATCTATATGCCTACGATGAAAACAACATACGCGGCAGCAGCGATCATTACATTCATGAGCAGCTGGAACAACTATCTATGGCCGCTCATCGTATTGCAAACGCCGGATCAGCAGACGATTCCGCTGTTGATCTCCAACCTGGGCGCAGGTTATGCTCCGGATTACGGCGTGATCATGACCGCAGTTGTTATTGCAACACTTCCAACAGCATTGGTGTTCTTCATTATGCAGAAACACTTTGTTGCAGGTATGGTTGGTTCCGTAAAATAAGCATAATTGCATATCACGTCCAACTGGACGAATGCAGGAAAGAAGGGAGGACGCCTGTACAGGCGTACCTCTATCTTTTTTGTATAGATGCAGATTAAACACTAAGCATTGCTTCAATGAATTCGCAGCGAAAACTCATAACGAAATTCGTACTATAGAGGGAGAGAGAGCCGATGAAAGCAGCAAAGGCAGATATCAACTGGTTAGGTGACGTAAGTGTATTTGAGGTAAACCGTCTTCATGCCTATTCCGATCACCGCTATTATCAAACGATGGAAGAGGCTGTGGCTTCTGCTGAGATGGCACTTCGTTACGATCTGAATGGAACATGGAAGTTCAACTATTCAATTCGTCCGGACTGCCGTCCTGAACTATTTTATACGTCCGAGTACTCCAGCGAAGGCTGGGATGATATCGAAGTACCGGGACATATCCAGCTGCAGGGTTACGGACAGATTCAATATGTAAATACGCAGTATCCGTGGGATGGATTGAATGAACTTCGTCCGCCGGCTCTGCCGCAGGATAAAAACGCGGTAGGCAGCTACATTCGCACATTCCATCTGCCTAAAGGCTGGGAAGCGAATCCGGTATACATTTCGTTCCAAGGTGTGGAATCCGCATTTTATGTATGGCTCAACGGGCAGTTCGTAGGTTACGGGGAAGACAGCTTCACACCATCTGACTTTGACCTGTCACCGTTCCTGCAGGATGGAGAGAACAAACTGGCGGTTGAAGTTTACCAACGAAGCACAGGCAGCTGGTTGGAGGATCAGGACTTCTGGCGTTTCTCCGGTATCTTCAGAGATGTTTATCTGTATACAGTACCAGCCGCTCACATTCGTGATGTTCATGTCCGTACCGATTTGGATGCTTCATATACGAATGGTACATTGGAACTCGATCTGAAACTGGAAGGAAAAGCGGCAGCAGGTGCGCGGATCGAAGCGGAGCTTCGAGACAAAGAAGGCAGTGTGGTGAAAACCTTTGGCCCTAATGAAGTGGGCAATGGTCTGGTGCAGATTCGTGAAGAAATCGGTAAAGTAAACCTTTGGAGCGCAGAGATTCCGTATCTGTATCGTTTATACATCCGTGTATATGATGCAGCAGGCAGCCTTGTGGAAGTTGTTCCTCAAGCCGTTGGTTTCCGCAAATTCGAAATGATCGACAAAGTGATGCACATTAATGGCAAGCGTATTGTATTTAAAGGCGTAAACCGTCATGAGTTCAACCCGCGTCGCGGTCGTGCGATCACGAAGGAAGACATGCTGTGGGATGTGCGTACGATCAAACAAAACAATATGAATGCGGTTCGTACATCACATTATCCGAACCAGAGCTTGTGGTACGAACTGTGCGACGAGTACGGACTTTATGTGATTGATGAGATGAACCTGGAAACCCACGGTTCCTGGCAAAAGCTTGGCGCAGTTGAGCCTTCATGGGTAATCCCTGGCGATAAGCCGGAATGGCATGACATCGTGATGGATCGTGCAGTTTCAATGGTGGAGCGTGACAAAAACCATCCGTCCATTCTGATCTGGTCCTGCGGCAACGAATCCCATGGTGGTGAAGTAATCTATAAAGTGTCACAATATTTCAAAAAGGCAGATCCAACACGTATGGTTCATTACGAAGGTGTGTTCCACGACCGCCGTTTCAATGATACAAGTGACATGGAATCCCGGATGTATGCAAAACCGGCTGACATCGAAGAGTTCCTGAACGATAACCCGACCAAACCATATATTAGCTGTGAATATATGCATGCGATGGGCAATTCCATTGGCGGTATGCATAAATACACGGAACTGGAAGACAAGTACCCGATGTATCAAGGTGGCTTCATCTGGGATTACATCGACCAATCGATCTATAAAAAGGATCGTTACGGTAAAGAATACCTGGCTTATGGCGGGGACTTTGGGGATCGTCCATCAGACTATTCATTCTGCGGCAACGGTATTGTACATGCAGATCGTAAAGTGACAGCTAAAATGCAGGAGGTTAAATTCCTGTATCAAAACATTAAGCTGTTCCCAAGCCGTGACGGCGTTAAAATTGTGAACCAGAATCTGTTCGCAGATACTTCCGCGTATGAACTGGTGTACAGCCTGGACCGTGAAGGACATGAAGTATTGCACGGCACACTGGATGTAAATGTCCCTGCGGAAAGTGAAACTGTAGTAGAGCTTCCTTTAAATGCAAACGCCCTGGAGTCCGGCGAATATGCTGTTAACGTGGCATTCGTGTTGAAAGAAGCAGCGCTGTGGGCAGACAAAGGTGACGAAGTGGCGTTTGGGCAGTTTATTTTCACGCAGGAAGGAAGCCAAGCATCTGTTGCAGCGGATAAAAACGTTGTGAGCGATATTCAGGTGGTTGAAGGTGACGTGAACATCGGTGTCCGCGTTGGTCAAACCCATGCGTTGTTCTCCAAGCAGTTCGGAACATTGGTTTCCCTGAAGTTCTCTGGACGTGAGACAATTGCCGTCCCGCCAGCACCTCTGTTCTGGCGTGCGGCGACAGACAATGATAAAGGTACAGCGATGGGCTTTGAACTTGGCGCATGGTATGCTGCCAGCCTGATGCCGCGCTGCGTAGAGTGGAAACATGAACAGAAGCCGGATCAATACCGGATCGAGTTCACATATAAACTGAATATCTCGTCCGATGTACAGGTGAAAGTAACCTATACGGTGCTTGCCGATGGAAGTGTACATGTGCACAACACATACAAAGGCACAGAAGGCCTGCCGAACCTGCCAATCCACGCGCTTTCCTTCAGAACGTCTCCGGATTATGAGAACGTAGAATGGCTGGCGATGGGACCGGAGGAAAACTATTCGGACCGTGCATTTGGCGCCCGTCTGGGCATCCATGGCAGTAAGGTTGCAGATACCATGGCTCCATATCTTGTACCGCAGGAGTCGGGTAACCGCACAGGTGTACGCTGGGCTAAGCTGACTGATAATGCAGGACGCGGTTTCAAAATCGAAGCTTCCGGTACACCGGTAGAGTTGAATGTATCCCCATATACAGCGTTCGAACTGGAGAATGCTCAGCATGTGTATGAGTTACCACCAGTACATTACACGGTTGTTACGGTAGCCGGTAAACAAATGGGTGTTGGCGGTGACGACAGCTGGGGCGCTCCGGTGCATCCGGAATATCAAATTCCTTCCAATGGTGAGCTGAACTTTGAATTCGTTATTCGTTCACTGTAAGCAGAAAGCTTAAATGGCTGGAACAACAGGTGCTGATGCCATTGGTGTCATTGCAGCGGTAACTTGACTTGAAGCTTGATTATTATAAACAGAGGTTCCCTTGGATAGGG
Source organism: Paenibacillus sp. AN1007 (assembly GCF_040702995.1). Lineage (NCBI taxonomy): Bacteria > Bacillati > Bacillota > Bacilli > Caryophanales > Paenibacillaceae > Paenibacillus > Paenibacillus sp. AN1007. The sequence continues at coordinate 3,476,096 of NZ_CP159992.1, read as the reverse complement.
GCCTCTGTTTTTTGTTTAGCATACAAGAGTAGTCTCATTAACGAGCCCTGAGATTTCCCTTGTTGAAACCGTTCTCGCTCCATTCACGTAGAGTACTGGACAAAGAGACTGAGGAGGGGACAGGATGAGCAGAAAAGCAAAAACAGGGGTATGGGTGACGGTGCTGGCTGTTCTAGGCATCATTGTTGGATCATTTATCTGGTATTTTAATACGGCTTCCGGTGAGCGCGCACTTAAAACGATGAGATCGAATAATGCTGGCGGGTTGGAACGTGTAGTGAAGGTGTACAGCAATTCGGGTGAGCTGATTCAGACCTACGAGGGCAAGATTGATGTAGAGGATACAGAGTATGGCAACAAAGTATTGTTTGACTTAAACGGCAAACGTGTTGTGATCTATAATGCAACGATTGTGACGGAAGAGAAGTGAAGATGAGCATCCGAACTGCATACAGCAGCCAAGTTTGGAAGACATCCGTCTGCATGTATGGTAAAGTCTAGAAAAAAAGAAGAATGGGGTGATACAAATGCTGATGCTCGTTTTTCTCGCTATATTAGGTATGGTTGCTTTTTATAGCGTGATTGCTTATGTCTTGATTCGTATCATTTCAAAAAAAGCATTTAAAGTGACGTTAACCAAATTAGAGATTATGGAAATCATAACTTGGCTTACTTTGATATTTATCATCTTCCAAGGCATTCGATGGGGATCATCTTCTACGATCTTACCGTCTGTATTGCTGATCGCACCATTAATCAATATGCGCATTTCGAATCGAAAACAAAGAGAACGCATTAAACAAGAATCTATTTGAATGGTCGAGACAAGGAGGGTGCGCTTTGATTCTGGACAAAACAACCGATACGTCAGGGCTGACCCAAGCTGCTGAGCTAGTCGATGAGTTGCAGATTGTATTTGACAAAGCCGCTGAAAAGTATGCTTCATGTGATATTGAACTGTACTTTGTATTCCGCTGCCTGCCTGATGAATATGGACGTAAATCCACCGTCAGGCACGTAAAGGCGGAAGGGGTAATCTACTTCGATCTGACGGTCAGTGAAGACCGTTATAAGACATGGAGCGTAAGCAAACAGCGATATGCATTAAGCCATGCGTTTTATACATTTCTATGTGAAAAGATAAAGAAGTATGAGATTGATGGTCTGGATACCGATGGATTTATTGCTGATATGGGGATGTGGCTTAAAGAGATTGGGTGGCTGCAGACGGAAGAGCAAGCAGAGCTGGGAGGATTTGAAGAGAAGTATACGGATGTGAAATGAAATACAACACGAAAAGAGCTCTCTTTTGAGAGCTTCTTTTTAGAATAGATCAAAAGATATTTCTATAATCGAAAGACATTTTTCATTGTGTAGCCGGACTTATTCTAGGACTATTCATAAGTCTCATTCTTGCTACTTCAACAGCGCTCATTGAGTTTAAATGCATAAATCTACTATTTTCTTTGATAAACAATAAAATAGTTTTATACAATTACATAAAGAGTACATAAAGAGTTTAGGGGGAAATATGGATAGCTTGAGTGATGTATTTGGGGCTGGGATCGGTATATTATGTCTCTTGGCAATGTTTTTTTTAGCTTTTATGTTCCTTTATATGGCGGTTATGAATATTGTTGATAAGTTTAAACCGACTAGTAAATTAATGAGTTGTGAATCATGCGGAAAAACGATTTCAACAAGTGCTTATGTATGTCCGCACTGCGGGCAGCATTATGGTACTTCTAGTGCATTTGATTCTATTCTCGTTTGCCTTTTTTGCGGATTACTCTTTTTATTTCTAGGATTACACGTGGTAAGTTTAATGCTTGAAGAGTATGGATATAATTTGCTTGATATCATAAAAGGATGGTTTAATTGATTGGAACCTCCAACACGAATGCTTGATAAGACCAATTTGCACTCAATAACGAAATTCACCTTTGTTTTAGATCAAATAACCGAATGGAAGATATTTTTTTCAGCATTCCTACAACAAAAGTAGACCCTCTTTCGAGGGTCTACTTTTCATGGGAGAGGAGAAACCGGACGAAGAGCTTATGGGGAAACGTAAGTCTTCTCCGCGGTTGTCTACGACACTTGTGATGTCGATAATTATAGAATGGCCCAAGGGTTTCCTTTTTATACATATCCGTCAACAATTTTTTGTATAGGCAGAAGCAGTGTTTTTCAAACCGAACCGGAGTATGGTAGGATAGCTTTATCAATAATCTTACATAGAGAGAAAAGGTGACACATTCGTGAGAGTGGTATCTGGAAGTGCGAAGGGCAGGCCGCTGAAGGCTGTTCCCGGCACAGGTACGCGACCGACTACCGATAAGGTGAAGGAAGCGTTGTTTAGTATGATTGGCCCTTATTTCGAGGGCGGGGCAGCATTGGATCTGTTTGCAGGTAGTGGAGGTCTCGGCATCGAGGCGCTGAGCCGCGGCATGGACAAGGCTGTTTTTGTTGATCTGGAACCGAAAAGTATTGAAGTGATCCGCGCGAATCTGAAAGCAGCGAAGCTGGAGGATCGGGCGGCCGTATATCGTAACGATGCAGGTCGTGCGCTCAAAGCGCTGGCCAAGCGGAACACAACGTTTGATCTGGTGTTTCTTGATCCTCCTTATCGAATGAAAGATGGGCATGAGTTAATGTTAACGATGCACGAACTGGAACTGCTTGCACAGGGTGCAGTCATCGTGCTGGAATACGAATCGAAACACGAATACCCTGAGCGGTTCGGCCCATTTGAACAAACGCGCAAAGCCGTGTATGGGGAGACCGCTGTATCCATTTACGATTATGTACCTGGTGCAGAAGAGAATGAAGAAAACAGCATCACAGAAGGGGAGGCTCCTCATGACTGAAATGATTCAGCGGCAGGAACGCATTGCCGTATATCCAGGAAGCTTTGATCCTGTAACGATGGGGCATCTTGACATTATTGCGAGAGCGTCCAAGCAGTTTGACCGTGTTATCGTTGCTGTTTTGAATAATATGAGTAAAAATCCGCTGTTTACGGTAGAGGAACGCAAGGACCTCATCCTTACGGTAACCCGCCATCTGCCAAATGTAGAGGTGGACAGTTTCCGTGATCTGACTGCTAATTATGTGCGGCAAAAGGAAGCGCAGGTTATCGTCCGCGGCATCCGCTCCGTAACGGATTTTGAGTATGAGCTGCAGCTGGCTTCCACCAACAGCAAGCTGAATCCGGACGCGGAAACGATTTTTATGATGACGAATCCGAAGTACTCCTATCTCAGTTCCAGTATTGTCAAAGAGATTGCTAACTATGAAGGTGTTGTAACGGATCTGGTATCCCCTGAAGTCGAAGCCGCGCTCCGTCAGAAAATCAGCGAGAAAAAAGGCGGTTCATCCACAAAGTAAGACCTGACAGACTAATCATCACGCCAAGCAGCACAGCAAGACCGATAACTGCCACTGGAAATATAACCCAGGTAACATGAAGTGTATTTGCTGTGTCTGGTAGATGGAGAATTGGCCGCAATAGTAAAGGGGCTGTTGGAGCAGCAGTATCAGCCGCCCATGCAGCCCAAGCTTCGGTGCTGTAATGGCTGAATGGCTTCCACAGCAGCAGGGTAAGGCAAAAGGCTGTCAATCCATGTCCTAATCGTACGATCACAAAATACAGCATGGACTGCCCTTTCGGGAGGGCCGTTTTCAATATAGAGAAAACTTGCAAATGGGAGCAGACGCCTCCCCAGCCGAGAAGGGCTGCCAGAAGCGCCATCAATATGGCGGGAGCGAGCAGCGTCTTGCTGAGGTGATATGCACCCAAGTGAAGCTCCAGTATCGACGGCCAGAATCCGGTTGAGATCCCGGGTGTAAGGTAGAGGGAGAGCAGCCGGATAAATACAGCGAATACGATCATATATCCCCCGGTTAACATCAACGTCTGTACTGCTTGGGATACAGTGTCACCCAGCAGTTTGCCAAAGCTTCGTGCATCCCGATTATGGGCCTCTCTGGCCGCATGCAGCATACGGGACGCTAGACGAGCATTCGGAGATGACAGGATCGAAGAGGATGGATCATTCTCCATTTTCGAAGCTTGACTTTGGGTTTGTGAACGGACGATTTTGTTTGGTGATGTGATGTCAGACGAAAGGGATTGTTCTTTGCGTAGTGCTGGAAGCAGACGAATGGCAGCAGCGGCAGCAATCCAACCGCTGGTCCAGTGTATGATCAGCAGAAAATATCCGGCGGCTGGCTGATGAAGGAAAGCCGCTCCCACAACGAGCAGAATCATCATCGGATTGGCAAAATGAGCTGCAGCAGCAGCGATAACCGCCTGTCTGGTGGTTATTTGTTTATCCTGAATTAAGCGGGATACGGCGTCAGCGGCGGCTGGGAAACCTCCACACATGCCTACGGCGAGCGCAAATCCGGTATTGCCGGGTAATTTAAACAAGCGCCGCATTAAAGGTTCCAGCAGCACGCCGATGGCGTGGGTGAAACCAAACGCTGTCAGCATTTGGGATAACATCAGGAATGGCAGCAGGGCTGGGAAAACAATTTTCCACCAGATGTCCAGTCCTTGAATCGAGGCATCAAACGCTTCTTTTGGAGAGGCGACTACGGTAATCACGAGCAATAATGCACTGCTGCTCAGAAATATAGTTCGCAGCAGACCTGGACTTCGAACCTCGCTGGATACGGCCATGGTTTCACCTCCTATCATATAACGCCTGCACGGCATTTGAATCAAGTGGACGGCCGAATCACGTCCCATGACGGTTCGGCCTTGACCGGAAAGACAGTTGGGATGCAGCGGCCTATCCGGCCTGTACCATTGTATGCAGGGATGGCAGGGTGTTAGAATGGAAACCACATCAAACTCGAAACGAGTGTTGAATTAGTACAGGGCCTGGATAAGCTTGTAAGTGATACAAAGAACGGAGGCTCACGGGATGAGACAGTTCCGGAAATCAGGTGCTTTCAGAGCTTCGATCTATGTAATTGCAGTAGCTCTGATCGTCTATCTTACGGTGTATATGCCAACGCCGTATATTATATATACGCCTGGCAGCGCGGATGAAGTTAAACCAATGGTTACCGTGAAGGACGGTGACCAGGATGAGAAGGGCGTATTCATGATGACAACCGTGTCGGCGACATACGCCAATTTGTTTTTGCTGGGAACCTCGTGGTTTGACAAGAATGCGCAGGTGGATAAAAAGGAAGATCGGCTGCGCGGTAAAAGCGAGGCAGAATATTCGGCAGAACAAGTCTGGTTCATGAGTGACTCCCAGTCTTCCGCCATGGAGGCAGCGTATGAGAAAGCGGGAATAGCGTATTCCATCGTACCTGAGCATATCTTTGTGTTTGGACTCTCGGAAAATCCGAAGCCGGATGGAGATATTGAACCCGGAGATATTATTCTGGGTGTGAACGGTACAGCGACACCCGATAATTCCGTACTGGCTGATCAGCTCAAAGGGAAAAAGGCTGGAGATACGGTGGAGATGCAGCTGGAGCGAGGCGGTGAGACCATCAGCCGGGATGTGACGCTGGTTCAGGTTAAAGACAGCAAGACGGGTAAAACACGACCGGGTCTGGGCGTCATGATCGGTGCGGTACAGAAGGTGAAGCCGGAAGACCCGAACAAACAGATCACATTTTCAAGCACTCAGGTGGGTGGTCCCTCTGCCGGGCTAATGTTTACGCTGGAGATTTACAATCAGCTGACTCCGGGTGACTTGACCAAAGGACATCGCATTGCCGGGACCGGTACAATAACCAAAGAGGGCGTTGTGGGCCCGATTGGCGGGGTACAGCACAAAATTGTGGCTGCTAATCGTAAACAAGCTGAAATTTTCTTTGTACCCAAAGATAATTACAAGGAAGCTGCAGCTAAAGCAAAAGAAATCAAAACCCCAATGAAGCTTGTACCTGTAAGTACACTTGACGATGCATTGGCTTATCTCAATACCTTGTCTGTGAAGTCATAAGGCTGGATACAACAGGCAGAAGAGCGAGTCAGAGAGCAATGTTTAATAAATGTATGAAAATAATTGAATAGATAAATCCCTTGTTATGACAGCCCGATGCGCTGTGAACAAGGGATTTTTTTTGTGTGGCTGTTATGCAGTTAATATCGTATTTTGACATATTATAGCTGTTCATCATTCCCGATGAGAATCAGATTCTCACGGGCGAATCATAGTAGTCGCTGTACATAATGCGTGATATGCTGCGTGCATCATGCGGATCATGTGCGAGTGCATAGGCGGCTTGGGCCTGAATATCCAGTTCCAGTTGAGGGTGGTCAAACGTCGACGGCTTCAGCACAACGGGCAGAGAGGCCGTTTTTTTCATTTGTTTGAGCAGGCTCTGTCCTTTCGAAGTAAAGCCGAGGACACGCAGATATCCGGGACCTGGGGCCAATGCTTCAGCTGAACATTCGGTTTTGGTGTGGTTCAGCAGCAGATGGGCGAGCATGCGCTGCAGTTTGGTGCGTGTGTATCGCCGGGTTTTGAGCGCATTCAGTAGTGCTTCGATGGAAGGCTCCGGGAGCTGGGCGAGTGTGCGAATGAGCCGATGCTCCAGCCCTTCCGTAACTTCGGCGATGCGCTCCAGCTCGCCGGCACGGCGGGTAGCCGCAATGTGCAGCAGCGGCTGTGCAAAGCGCTCCCAGTGCATGGGAGCGCGCCCCTCCTGCCATTCGCGATGCAGAATGGCAAGGGTCGCCGCCGGCACGTATGGTGCCGCGGCAGCGGGCCCGTCCGCCAGAAGCAGGCGGCGGACGGCCGTGGCACTGGCGATCGCCCCCGGTCCGGGCGTCGCCTCGTGGTAGGCGGCACCGGTACGTGCCGCCGTCAAGGGCTGGATCGCGCTGCCCAGCCGCTGCAGCGCGATGAGGTAGTGCAGCCCAAGCGAATTGTTGGGCTGCTCCAGCAGTGCCGCGGCGTCGTCAGCATCGACGCCGCCGGGCGCCAGCGCTGCCGCCGCGCCTGCGTACGCGGCGGGGTAGCTGGCGCCCTCCCGCAGGCGGCGCGCGATATCCTCGCGCAGCCCTGCGGGCTCTACAGCCAGCACGCGCGCAATGCGCTGCAGGCTGTGGATGTCGCCGGACTCGCTGCCAAAGCAGAGCGAGTCCACGACCCCGGTGCGGTGCAGCAGCGATACCGCACCGAAGGCGAACCATTCTGCCGGTTGGACCGCATACGCGACCGGCAGCTCAAGCACGAGATCGGCGCCAGCATGGAGCGCCATCTCTGTGCGCGCCCTTTTACCGGCGATGGCGGGTTCGCCGCGCTGGAGAAAAGGGCCGCTCATTACAGCAACAACGGCGTCTGCTCCGCTAAGCCGCCGGGACTCATTCAGATGATGCACATGTCCGTTGTGCAGCGGATTATATTCTACAATTATGCCTACAGCTTTCATGCAGGTTTCCCCTTTCTTATTTTAAAGGCAGCAGCCTTTTTATTAGAAATATTCAGGTGCACACTTCGCTTTCGAAACTTCTGTCCATCTGTTTTTCTTGTATGTAAAGACATTTTTCAAAATGTAGGGCAGCACTTAGTCTATTCGACGTATTGTCCAATTCTCTTTCATCATAGAGGAGAGCTTGAATTAGAGCAAATGATGAAAAAAAGGTACAGACAGCATCTGCAGATGCTGTCTGTACCTTAAGTCAAAAGAATTATTCATGCGAAACTGAATCTCCCGAGGAATTGCGAAGCACATCCATCAGCACTCCTTGAAGGAACCAGCTGACATCCATGTCTGGTGGATTATACACAACGAATCATATGCAGTAAGTACATATCAACTGATGAGCCAAAGAGAGCGATCACATTCAATCGGATTCTTTACCATATGCACTTAAGCGGTTTTCCACACTTTTACATTATTTCGTACTCAAACATTCTCGGCAGCAGGAGACAGGCTTGCCTTTGGCCCGAAAAATTCATAATGAATGCGATCGGATGCGGCGCCAATGGACAGAAGTTCTGCATAGACTGACCGCATAAATGCTGCAGAGCCGCATAGATAATAGTTGGCATCCGGTTCTTGAATGACCTGACGAAGCCATGCCGCATCCATATATCCCTGTCTGTAAACAAACTCGTTTTGCAGGTCCGCATCACTCGGAGCTGTGTAACAAAAGTGAACCATCAGATGGGTGTGCTCTTGAGCCAGGCGGTTTACATGATCTCGAAAAGCATGGGCCTGCCCGTTCGGACTGGCATGCAAAAATGTAACCGGGCGCTGATCCCCAGACTCCGTCAATGCATTCAGCATGCTGATCATTGGCGTTAGGCCCACACCGCCGCTCACGAGAACAATTGGACGTTGATCTTCCATATCCAGCGTGAAATCACCCGCCGGAGCAGAAAGTTCGACTAGACTGCCTTCGGTTATGTGATCATGAAGATAATTAGAGATCACCCCGTCAGGACGATCGGGAGCACCCGATTCACGTTTGACGGATATGCGGTAATATGGTTTGCCCGGTGCATCGGATAGGGTATACTGACGAATCTGGGTGAATTGCTGTCCTGGAACCTGCATTCTGATACTGATATATTGTCCAGGTTGGTAAGAAGAAATGGATTTGCCATCTTCAGGCAGCAGATAAAATGAAGTGATGACTTCGCTTTCCTGCACTTTCTTTGCAACCTGGAACAATCGGAAGCCATCCCATCCGCCGGTTTGATTGGCGGCTTCGCTGTACATGTCCTGCTCAATGCCTATAAAAGCATCTGCAATTACCTGGTAGGCATCGCCCCATGCAGTCAAAATTTCTTCTGTTGCGGCATCACCAAGCACATCTTTGATAGCTTGAAGCAGATAAGTTCCAACAATTCTATACTGTTCAGGCACTATGCCCAGACTGCGGTGTTTATGAGCAACCTGACGAACGGCCGGCAAGATGGCCCCGAGGTTATCGATGTGCATGGCTGCGGTATAAACCATGTTTGCCAGTGCCGCCTGCTGTCGACCCTGTTTCTGATTAGCATGGTTAAAAATGTTCAGCAGCTCCGGGTGAGCTGTAAACATCGTTTGATAGAAATGGCGTGTAATGGCCTCACCATGAACTTCAAGTACAGGTACAGTGGATTTGATAACGTCAATCGTTTGTTGGCTTAACATATAAATTCCCTCCCGATCATAGTTATGATAGCGCCTGCAGGGTCTTGTGAAAATCATCCTCAAAATGCTTCTTTATGCTGGGGATTCTCTGCTATAAAGCAAGTATAGGCACGCGCTAATACGGCCTGTGTGACATAGATCACACCATTCGTTAACGATTGGTGACTGATGCAGATATGGGAAAAAGCATAGAATTCAGATAGGAGAGATGACTTGTAGTTATGCTGCAGCAGGTCTATAATAGATCAGATGTGACGGCTTCATCGGATTTTCTATTTTCCTGATAGGGTGTAAAGTTAAAAGTGTTGACAAACCTCTTGAAAAATCGGTATAATGATTTTTGTTTGTTAAGTCAATTTCATAATATCTTTTGCGTGTGACAGTCAGAGTACATACAGTCAGGAATGAACGCACATATTAGGATCGTCTTGAACTGTATACTGCCGCCATTCGTTAGACAACTATTTATGAAATTGGTTTCGTTTGGAGTGATGAACATGTTAATGCCATTTCGCAAAGTGGCAACCAGTGATCGCCCCCTGCGCTTTAACGAACAGTGGGATATCAAACATCTGGTTTCTAACCGACAAGATATCACAGCCGTTACCCCGCTGACTGCGGATTTAGCTGCAGAGATCAGAGAGGGAAACGTTGTGGATGTTCACGGCAAACTGACAGTAGGGGTGGACATGTTGTGCTCCCGTTGTCTCAAGCCGCTAAGTGAACATTTTCATATTGATTTTCATGAGCAATTCAAGCAGGGAAAACAGCCTGAGGAATTATCTGAGGATGACGATACGCTCTATGTGGATGAGGATAGCGTTGATCTGAAAGGTTATGCCGAGGAAGCTTTTCTGCTGGATCTTCCGTTCGTACCGCTCTGCAATGAGACATGTAAGGGACTCTGTCCCAAGTGTGGTCATGAGCTGAACGAAGGTGACTGCGGTTGTGATAACCAGGTTATTGATCCGCGGCTTGCAGGACTCAAGGATTTTTTTAAATGAGCATGATTGAAAATCGAACGTAACAACTACCTGCAAAGGTTGATTTTGATAAGGAGGTGGGAATAATGGCAGTACCTCAACGGAGAACGTCCAAGACGCGTCGCGACAAACGTCGCACTCACTTTAAATTGGCTGTACCGGGCATGGTGAAATGTGAACAATGCGGCGAATTGAAGCTTGCTCACCACGTGTGCAAAGTGTGCGGAACGTACAAAGCAAGAGAGATCATCTCTCAATAATAGCTGGACATTAAGCAGCACTTCATTTCGATGAGGTGCTGCTTTTTTGTGTGAACCCAAGTCGATAACATGCGAATGCTGGAGCTGTTAAGAGGAATAGGATCGCTAATCGGCACTTTGCTGAAGTGAGGTGTTTTTGTTAGTCCAGCCTTTCTTTTTGACACGGGATGAGATATACTATAGTTTAGTACCAGGTTCTAAGATTTGACGTTACATACAGATGAACATACACTTTTATGAGAAACGCCCTTGGGTGAACGGGGATTGCGCTATATAGAGAAGTAAGACTTGCAGGACTGAACTGACTGTAGGGGCAGTCCTGGAATGAACAGCGGGGGGTGTCAGGCATCGAGCGTTTACCGAAAAGACAGAGGCAGCAGCAGTTAACCAAAATGATAGATGAGAATCCGTTTGTGACCGATCAGGAGCTTACACGTCAATTAAAGGTAAGTATTCAGACAATCCGTCTTGACAGGCTGGAACTTGGAATACCAGAGCTTCGGGAACGGATGAAATTGATGGCAGAGCGCTCGTATGATCAGGTGCGCTCACTTCCCCTGCATGAAATTATCGGTGATATCGTAGATTTACAGCTGGACAAGAGCGGGATATCCTTATTTGAGATCAAAGAAGAACATGTTTTTTCAAGAACAGGTATTGCTCGTGGACACTACGTCTTCGCACAAGCCAATTCGCTGGCAGTCGCTGTCATTAATGATGAGATTGCACTAACGGCTTCTGCGGATATACGTTTTGTCCGTTCCGTGCGTCTCGGGGAGAAATGCATTGCGAAAGCTTATGTGAAATCAATTCCGGGCCAGAAGGGCAAAGCAAAAGTTGAAGTTTTCACTTATGTTGGTGAAGAAATGGTGTTCCAAGGCAATTTTGTAATCTATCATTCAGGTGGAGAAGACAGCAAAGAAGGAGGGCATTTGGAATGAGAATCGTCATTGATGCCATGGGAGGCGATCATGCCCCTGCGTCAACCGTAGAAGGGGCCGCTGCCGCTGCTGCGGAATGGGCGGACACACAAATCGTCCTGGTTGGCGACGAAGCCAAGCTTGAACCTCTTTTAAGTCAGTCTGGAGCAAAACCGGCCAACTTGAGCATTCGGCACGCTTCCGAAGTGATTGGTTCGGATGATGAGCCGGTAAAAGCGGTGCGTCGCAAAAAAGATTCCTCCATGGTTGTAGCTGGACGTATGGTCAAAGAGCAAGAAGCCGATGCCATGATTTCGGCAGGGAATACGGGAGCGTTAATGACGGCTGGATTGCTTGTTGTAGGCCGGATGGAAGGGATTGAACGTCCTGCGCTTGCGCCGATGATTCCCACAATGGATGATGTGGGCGTGCTTGCTCTTGACCTGGGTGCCAACATGGATGCTAAACCTGAACATTTGGCACAATACGCGCTGATGGGCAGTTTGTATCGACAAAAAGTGCAGGGCATTGCTTCTCCAAGAGTGGGATTGCTCAACGTGGGTACAGAGGCAGGCAAAGGGAATGAGCTGACCAAACATGCCTATCCACTTCTGGAACAGCTTCCGATTCGTTTTGTCGGGAATGTGGAGGCGCGTGATGTGCTTACTGGCGCCTGTGATGTGCTGGTATGTGACGGATTTGCCGGCAACATTTTGCTTAAATCACTGGAAGGCGCGGCAGGCGCTATTTTTGGTCTGCTCAAAGAGAAATTTACTTCATCCTTCAAAAATAAACTGGCCGCGGCTGTGCTGATGCCGGAATTACGAGGGTTAAAGAGCAAGCTTGATTATACAGAGCACGGTGGAGCCCCTCTGTTAGGTTTGAGTGGTTTGGTCGTTAAAAGTCATGGTTCGGCGGATGGCAATGCGATCAAAAACGCGGTGCGTCAGGCACGGATTGCAGTACAAAACCAGCTGGTGGACAGCATATCTAAGGAAATTCGCGGGAAGTGAGTGACGATATGAATAATTTACGCCCGGTAGGGATTATAGGTACAGGCAAATATGTGCCAGAGAAAATTTTGACAAACAGTGATCTGGAAAAAATGGTTGATACGAATGACGAGTGGATTGTCAGCCGTACAGGAATTAGGGAGCGGCACATTGCTGCACCGGATCAAGCCACTTCTGATTTGGCTTATGAGGCAGCGTTGAAAGCACTTGAATCTGCTGGCATGACAGGCAGCGATCTGGATCTGATCATTGTTGCAACGATTACACCGGACTCCTCTTTCCCTTCAACGGCCTGCATTTTGCAGGATAAGCTGGGAGCCAAGGGTGCTGCCGCATTTGATTTGTCCGCAGCTTGTTCCGGGTTTGTATACGGTCTTGCAACGGCAACCAGTTTCATTCAAAGCGGCATGTACAATAATGCGCTTGTTATTGGTGCAGATTGCTTGTCACGCATTACAGATTATACAGACCGCAATACCTGTGTCCTCTTTGGTGACGGAGCGGGTGCTGTCGTTGTTGGTGAAGTGCCGGAAGGTCGCGGTTTCAAAGCATTTGATCTTGGTGCAGAAGGTGCGGGAGGCAGTCTTCTGCATATCGAAGGTGGCGGTTCGCGCCTGCCGGCAAGTGCGGAGACGATTGAGAATAAAAAGCATTATATCTATATGAACGGTCGTGAAGTATTTAAGTTTGCCGTTCGTGTCATGGGTACAGCAACGATTGAAGTGCTTCGCAAAGCTGGCTTGGATCGTACCGATGTAGATTTGTTCGTTCCGCATCAGGCGAATGTACGAATTATTCAATCGGCAATGCAGCGGCTGGAGCTGCCTGAAGAGAAAGTTGTTGTCAATGTAGACAAATATGCGAATACGTCGGCAGCATCCATTCCACTTGCACTGGTCGAAGCTGCAGAAGAAGGTCGTATGAAAGCTGGAGACACAGTACTGATGGTTGGTTTTGGTGGCGGTTTGACATGGGGCGCATCCGTACTCGTATGGTAATCTAGACAGCTGGAGGATGAATGAAATGAGTAAAATCGCTTTTGTATTCCCTGGACAGGGATCACAGAAGGTAGGCATGGCCAAGGATGCATATGAGTCCGTGCCTGCAGCCGCGGAAATTTTTCGCACAGCAGATAAAGCTTTGGGTTTCTCGCTGAGCAGCCTGATCTTTGAAGGACCAGAGACCGAGTTGAAACAGACATCCAATACGCAGCCGGCTCTGCTTACAGCAAGTATCGCACTGCTGGAGGCATTCAAGGAAAAAGGGATCGAGGCAGACTACACTGCAGGGCACAGTCTGGGTGAGTACAGCGCACTGGTGGCTGCTGGAGTTCTCTCCTTTCATGATGCTGTGCAAATTGTTCGGGCACGTGGCCAATATATGGAAGAAGCTGTTCCAGGCGGTGAGGGAGCGATGGCTGCTGTGCTGGGTGCGGATCGGGAAGCGCTGGGGGTGCTTTGCCGTGAAGTGTCTGAGAGCGGTCATGTGGTTGAACTGGCTAACATGAATTGTCCGGGACAAATCGTTATTTCAGGTGTAAAGGAAGGCGTGGCTGCCGTTTCGGAACGTGTGAAGGAAGCGGGCGGCAAACGCGCTATAGCACTTGAGGTAAGTGGACCGTTCCACTCCTCTTTGATGAAAGGTGCTGCGGCGAAACTTGACGATAAGCTGAGCACGGTTACGTTCTCACCTGCAAAGATTCCTGTAGCAGCTAACGTGACTGCAAGAGCTGCTGAAGATGGGGAATTTCAGAATTTACTTACAACCCAGGTCTATTCTCCGGTTTTATGGGAAGACAGTGTGACATGGCTGATTGAGCAGGGTGTGGATATATTTATCGAGATTGGTCCAGGCAGTGTATTAACCGGTTTGATTAAAAAAACAGATAAAACCGTAAAATTATACAATGTAAACAGTCTCGAAACATTAGAAGCAGCTGCTGCTGATCTGAAAAAGCATTAAATCACATAAGTAGAACGATTTATTTACAATTTAACGGAGAGGACAGAAAAAACCGGAAAAGCGAAGTTAAAAGCTTTCTGAAAGAGAAAGCTGCATCCGAAGCATAACCTTCGCCCTTTATCACCGGATTTTTCCTTATAAGAGGAAATCGAAAAATCCGGGAATAACAGCGATTGAAAGGTTATTCTGTCACCTAAATGCTTGTTTAAATAACTTAAGTTCAACTTGTGTAGATTCAGGGAGAGGAGGAATGGTTATGTCTAAACCGTTGGAAGGTAAAAATGCATTGGTAACCGGAGCATCCCGTGGAATTGGCCGCAGCATTGCGCTTGCACTGGCTGAGGCGGGAGCAAACGTGGCCGTAAACTATGCGGGGAGCCAGGCTTCGGCAGAAGCAGTAGCGGAAGAGATTCGTGCAAAGGGTGTCCAGGCCATAACCATTCAGGCCAATGTAGGCCGGATGGATGAAGCGGAGCAGATGGTGAAAACGACGCTTGAAGCGTGGGGGAACGTTGATATTCTGGTGAACAATGCAGGAATTACCCGGGACAATCTGATCATGCGTATGAAAGAAGAAGAGTTCGATCAGGTGATCGAAACCAATCTCAAGGGGGTATTTAACTGTCTAAAAGCAGTAACCCGTCCGATGATGAAGCAGCGTTCAGGAAGAATTATCAACATCTCTTCTGTTGTAGGAGTACTGGGTAATCCTGGACAAGCGAACTACGTTGCAGCTAAGGCTGGTGTGATTGGTTTAACAAAGTCTTCTGCGCGTGAGCTTGCTTCTCGCGGGATCACCGTGAACTGTGTTGCGCCAGGTTTTATCGAAACCGATATGACCAAGGAATTGTCACAAGAACTGGTTGATGGTATGCTTAGCGGCATTCCGTTATCCCGTCTGGGACAGCCTGATGAAATTGCTGGTGTGGTCACATTCCTTGCATCAGAAGCTTCATCTTATATGACAGGTCAAACACTGCATGTCGATGGCGGCATGTATATGTAAATTTCCTGGACTTGAGTCAAAGTCGGGGAACAGGCGCTGGACGATCCGAAATGCCGGAAAAAGGCCGGATTCCCCGGCCGGGAGCCGCATATGTCTTCTATGGCATTTTGCCTGCGATTCTCGTATAATACCTAGGAGGAGGTGAACCGGATGTCCGATGTATTGGAGCGTGTAAAACGCATCGTCGTCGACCGCTTGGGCGCAGACGAAGCTGAAGTTACACTTGAAGCATCTTTCAAAGAAGATTTGGGTGCTGATTCTTTGGATGTAGTGGAATTGGTCATGGAATTGGAAGATGAATTCGATTTGGAAATCTCTGATGAAGATGCAGAAAAAATTACGACCGTAGGTGAAGTTGTAAACTACATACAATCTCATACCTAAAGTCAATTCAGTCCCGCTCCTGTTTTCGAACAGGCGGGACTTCTCATCATTCATTGGTTTTTCACATCCCGCAGACAGGGGTGCTGCGCTGATCTTTGGAACTGCGTCATGCATCCGGGTTTGCGGATATTCCCACAAAATAATTGCGTAATGCAGTCGATATAGAGGTGAGTCGGTTGAAACAAAGAGTCGTAATTACCGGAATGGGCGTAATGACATCGCTCGGAAAAGATTTAGAGACATTCTGGGGCAGTTTAATGGCAGGAAAGTCCGGAATTTCTCAGATTGAGGCATTTGATGTTAGTGAATACACGACACAGATTGCAGCCGAGATCAAAGATTTCAACCCGGAAGAGTACATGGATCGAAAAGATGCACGGAAGATGGACCGTTTTGTACAGTTTGCTGTGGCAGCCGGTTTCAAAGCCGTTGAAGATAGTGGTCTGAAAATTAACGAGAATATTGATGCAGAGCGTTTTGGCGTATCGATTGGTTCTGGTATTGGCGGATTGGGAACTTGGGAGGATCAGCACAATGCACTGCTGCAAAAAGGTCCTAAACGGGTCAGCCCATTCTTCATTCCGATGATGATTTCCAATATGGCATCTGGACAGATGTCGATTTCACTTGGTGCCAAAGGTCCGAACATTAACGTCGTTACCGCTTGTGCAACAGGAACACACTCCATTGGGGATTCGTTTAAACTCATTGCAAATGGTGATGCAGATGCGATGATCTGCGGTGGTGCTGAAGCAACCATCAGACCAACAGGGCTTGCAGGTTTCTGTGCGATGCGCGCGATGTCTACACGCAATGATGACCCTACGAAAGCAAGCCGTCCTTTTGATACAGGTCGTGACGGATTTGTTATGGGTGAAGGTGCCGGAATTCTGATTCTGGAATCTCTGGAGCATGCTCAGGCTCGCGGCGCACGAATCTACGGTGAAGTCATCGGTTATGGTCTGACAGGTGATGCTCACCATATGACAGAACCAGATCCAGATGGAGCAGCACGGTGCATGACAATGGCACTTCGTAATGCTGGCATCCAGCCTGAAGAAGTGGATTACATCAATGCGCACGGGACTTCGACACCGGTAGGTGACCGTTCCGAAACGCTGGCCATCAAAAAGGCGTTTGGCGATCATGCGTACAAGCTTGCCGTCAGCTCAACGAAATCCATGACAGGCCATATGCTTGGTGCTGCAGGTGGGGTGGAGGCTGTGATCTGCAGTTTGTCTCTGACAAATCAGACACTAGCTCCGACAATCAACCTGGAAGATCAGGACCCGGAATGTGATCTGGACTACGTGCCTAACGTTCCACGTCAAACCAAAGTCAATATAGCCATGTCCAATTCGTTTGGATTCGGGGGTCACAACGCCACCATTATTCTCAAAAAATTTGAAGCATAAGGGGCTAGTTCGTTTGAGTGAAGATCTGAAGCAATTACAACAAAAACTTCAAATCAAATTTGACAACAGGCAGCTTCTAAAACAAGCGTTTACCCATGCTTCTTATGTAAACGAACACCGGTTCAGTCAGCATCAGGATAACGAACGTTTGGAGTTTCTGGGCGACGCTGTGCTGGAGCTGACTGTATCGGAGTACTTGTATCATTTGTATCCTAACCGTCCGGAGGGCGAGCTGACAAAGATGCGGGCATCCATTGTTTGTGAACCTTCCCTCGTCAAATTTGCTGAAGCACTTAATTTTGGACAGTATGTACTTCTTGGAAAAGGTGAGGAATTAACTGGAGGACGTACACGTCCAGCTCTTCTGGCGGATGTGTTCGAGTCATTCATTGGTGCTTTATATCTTGATCAGGGTCTTGAGCCTGTGCGGGCATTTCTGAAACAGCATGTGTTTCCGTTAATTGTTGTTGGCAGCAAGCTGCAAATGAGTGATTACAAAACAGAGCTGCAGGAACTCACACAGCATCACAATATGGGGGCTCTGGAATACCGAATCGTAGAAGAGCGGGGACCAGCCCATGAACGTGAGTTTGTCTCAGAGGTCCATATGGGTCAAGAACGGCTTGGCCGTGGTACAGGACGTTCCAAAAAAGAGGCGGAACAACAAGCGGCATCTGCGGCGCTTGAACGTTTGAAGCTTCCGGAAGCCTGATCGTACCAAGGCAGCGCTTAGACAAACGAAGAGCAAAGAGCAGCCCGCGGGCCCGCCCCGGCGGAAGTAATCGGCCGGACTGCTTTTTGCTCTTTTTTTTGTAAAGAGACTCGGGGGGAATCCTGGATTTTTAACTAGGTGCAGCATGCATTATTTTGAAATTTGCAAGAGGAGGTGACGAGAAGCCCTATGTTTCTAAAACGAATTGAATTGGGTGGATTCAAGTCATTCGCCGACAAAACGGAAATGGAGTTCGTTCGCGGCATTACAGCTGTGGTGGGCCCGAACGGAAGTGGTAAAAGTAATATATCCGATGGTATTCGCTGGGTACTGGGAGAGCAGAGTGCCAAGTCACTTCGCGGTGGTAAGATGGAAGATGTCATTTTTGCAGGCAGTGATGCTCGTAAAGCGGTCAATTACGGTGAGGTGTCACTTACGCTGGACAATGAAGACCATGCATTAGCGCTGGATTTTGGAGAAGTGACGGTAACTCGTCGTGTCCATCGCAGCGGGGATAGCGAGTATTTTATCAATAAACAATCCTGCCGTCTGAAAGATATTACGGAATTATTTATGGATACCGGTATCGGTAAAGAGGCATACTCGATCATTGGACAAGGACGAATTGAAGAGATTCTGAGTACTCGCTCCGAGGATCGTCGTGGGATTTTTGAAGAGGCCTCGGGGATCGTTAAATATAAATCTCGTAAAAGGGATGCAGGACGCAAACTGGATGAGACGGAGCAGAATCTGCTGCGCATCCACGATCTGGTGACCGAGCTCGAGGACCAGATTGCTCCGCTGAAAGAACAATCGGAGAAAGCCATGCATTATAAACAGCTTCGTTCTGAGCTTAAATCGCAAGAAATTTCGATGTATGTGTATCAGATTGAACAGATTCATGCCTCTTGGAGTAAAGCAAGTGAACGTCTGGAATCGCTCAAACAGGAAGAGGTGGGTCTGGCTGCAGTTGTATCGACCCATGACGCAAAGCTCGAGAACGATCGAAACGCACTGCGGCAGCTGGAAACTGAAATAGAGGAACTGCAATCTGCTTTACTGCAATTCAGTGAGGCAACGGAGAAAAGTGAAGGGCTCGGGGAATTGCTGAGGGAACGCGCGCGTCATTTGCAGACGAATCAGGAGCAGCTGAAGGAAACGCTCGCAGTAAGTGAAGAGAGACATCGCGAACGTGAATCCGAGCTGCTTGCCCTGCGGGAGAAGTTTGGCAAAATTGAGCTGGAACTGGCTGACGTCAAGAATCGTTTGTCCGAAGAAGAAGCCAAGCTTGTTGGTGTTACCGGTGGTATAAGTCAGCAGCAGGAGGAAAGTCTGAAAGGAAATCTGCTGGAGCTGATGAATCAGATGGCCCAGGCACGTAATGAAATTCGTTACGTGGATCAGCAAAAGGAAACCCTTGAGCGCAGAATGAACCGCGCATCCGAGGAATCCGGCAAATGGGAAGAACAGAAACAAATGCTGGAAAGCCGAAAAGCTGAAATTCAGAAAAAAGTCGTTCAGTTAGGTAAGGAAATCAGTGAACTTCGCGGCGGATATATTTCGGAAAGTGAACGTCTGCAGTCTTTGCAAAAGCTCTTGGAGGAAAGCCGCAGCACAGTTCGAAAATGGGAACAAAAGCGTGAAGCGCAGGTTTCTCGTAGAGATACGATGAAAGAGATGCAGGATGATTTTGACGGCTTTATGCTGGGGGTAAAAGAAGTACTCAAAGCGTCGCGTAAAGGTACCCTGAACGGGGTACATGGCGCTGTGGCAGAACTCGTCAAAGTACCCGAGAAGATTGAGCTTGCTGTAGAGACGGCAATGGGTGCCGCGCTGCAGCATATCGTTATGGAGAATGAGGCAGTATCAAGGCAGGCAATTGCTTTCTTGAAGCAGCGTCAATTAGGACGTGCAACATTTCTTCCGCTGGACGTTATTCGTCCTCGTTCAATCGGTGCGGGTGAACGTTCGATGGTTGAGGGTATGGACGGATTTGTCGGTATTGGTGCAGAACTTGTGCAGTATGATTCAAGATATGCCTCGATCATCGGCAGCCTGCTTGGCAATGTCATTATTGCCGAATCCCTCGAATACGCGAATAAAATCGCGGCACGCTGTCAGTATCGTTTCCGTGTAGTAACTCTTGAAGGGGATGTCGTCAATGCTGGCGGTTCCATGACAGGAGGCAGTCAGCACAAAAAAAATGGCAGTCTGCTCAGCCGCAAGCGTCAGCTGGATCAGCTGGATCAGGATATTCTGGATACCGAGCAGCAGATTGTGAAACTGCACCGCGGTGTGGACGATGTGAAGGCTCAGTTAGAGCAGTGTCAGGACAACCTGGATCAGCTTCGCCAGTCTGGCGATGATACTCGGAATGCAGAACAGCAGGCCTCCATGGAGATGAAGCAGATTGAACATGAACTGCGTCATGTGTCGGAGCAGGTTGCTGCAGCAGGCCAGGAGAAAAGCGGATTTACCGAAGAGATCAAGGAACTGGACAAGTCCCGGATGGAAGCGGAGAAAAAGCTGGAGCAGCTTGAAGAAGAAGAGAAAGCGACACACCGTGCGATTCATGCGGCCGAATTTGCCCGGAAGGCCAATGAGTCTGCAAAAGAAGAACTCCAGAGCCAGCTGACTGAACTTAAAGTGCGGGAAGGCAAGTTGGATCAGGAACGTTTCTCTAATGAGGAGCAGCTGCGCAGGTTGGAACGCGAGGTGGATTCACTTGTTAAAGATCTTCGCCAGAATCGCACGCTGCTTGCTTCCATGGAAGCTGATTTCAAGAAAACACAGACTGAAAGTGTAAAGCAGATCGAAGATCTGAACGAGTACAGGCTCAGAAAGACTAAGGCATCTCAGGAACTGGACTTTAAACGTGCAGCCCGCAGTGAACTGTCGAAGAAGCTGGAGCTGGCCGAGAGTGAAACGAAGGAGCAGCGCACACAGCTCAAAGCGGTAGAAGAGCAGATGCGTCAAACCGAAATTTCCGTGAACCGGCTGGATGTTGAGCTGGAAAACATACTGCGGAAGCTAATGGATGAATATGAGTTAGGTTATGAGCTTGCCAAAGAGCGTTATCCGGTGCCGGAGGATGTGGAGAGTACTCAGGCAGAAGTGCAGAAGTTGAAACGTGCGATATCGGCGCTTGGCGATGTGAATCTGGGTGCAATCGAAGAGTTCCAGCGCGTGAATGAGCGGTATGAATTCCTGAATGAACAGAAAAATGATCTAGTGGAAGCCAAAACGACACTGTATCAGGTCATTCGGGAAATGGAAGATGAAATGGCAAAGCGCTTCAAATTTACGTTTGATGCGATCCGCCGTGAATTCGGCACCGTATTTACGAAACTGTTTGGCGGAGGACGTGCTGACCTGGTTCTGATGGACCCTGAGCGGCTCCTTGAAACAGGTATTGATATTGTAGCTCAGCCTCCAGGCAAAAAACTGCAAAATCTGCAGCTGTTGTCCGGTGGAGAGCGAGCCTTGACGGCTATGGCTCTGCTCTTTGCAATTCTGCATGTGAAACCTGTACCTTTCTGTGTGCTGGACGAAGTCGAGGCTGCACTGGATGAGGCCAACGTTGTTCGTTTTGCTCAGTACCTGCGCGAGTTCTCTGAACAAACACAATTTATTGTAGTTACCCACCGCAAGGGCACCATGGAAGAAGCAGATGTTCTGTACGGGGTTACGATGGAAGAGGGCGGCGTATCCAAACTTGTTTCGGTAAAACTGGAGGACGAGGAAGCCGAAATTGCCTGATCGAATCAACTGCTGAGCAGCAGAACAACACTCATATCATTTTTACAACAATCACTCACGATTGATTATGTACACGATGGAGGGGCTTTATGAGTTTCTTTAAAAAGCTTAGAGACAGCATTGCAAGTAAAACGGAGTCGGTAACCAAACAGTTCAAGGATGGATTGGAGAAAACCCGTAAAGGGCTCGTAGAGAAAGTAACCGATCTGGTCATCCGCCGCAAAAAAATAGATGAGGAATTTTACGAAGAACTTGAGGAAATTCTGATTGGAGCAGACGTAGGCGTCAACACGGTTATGAACCTGATTGAAGACCTGCGTGCAGAAGTGAAAAAACGCAAAATTGAAGATGCGGCTAAGCTCGAGCCTGTGCTGTCAGAGAAACTGACAGATCTGCTTCGCGGTGAGCAAAATAATGAACTCAAAATGAATCCGGATGGCATCACGGTTATTTTGTTTGTTGGTGTAAACGGAGTCGGCAAAACAACAACGATTGGCAAGCTTGCACATCGCTTCAAGCAGCAGGGGAAAAAGGTGATTATGGCTGCAGGGGATACATTCCGTGCTGGAGCCATTGAGCAGCTTGAAGTATGGGGACAGCGTGCAGGTGTAGATGTAATCAAGCAGCAGTCGGGTTCTGATCCGGCCGCGGTTATGTATGATGCGGTTCAGGCTGCCAAACAGCGCGGAGCCGACGTGCTGCTGTGCGACACGGCAGGCCGCCTGCAGAACAAAACCAACCTGATGGATGAATTGAATAAAATCTACCGCGTCATTCAGCGTGAGATTCCGAGTGCACCGCATGAAGTACTCATGGTGCTGGATGCAACGACAGGACAGAATGCTTTGAATCAGGCGAAACTGTTCGGCGAGAGGAGCGGTGTGACAGGACTTGTGCTAACCAAGCTGGATGGAACAGCCAAGGGCGGAATCGTGGTTGCGATTCGTCAGGAGCTGGACTTGCCCGTGAAGCTTGTTGGGCTTGGGGAGAAAATCGATGATCTGCAGGAGTTTGATTCCGAGCAGTTTGTACATGCCCTGTTCGCCGGACTAATCCAGGAACAGCAGACAGAGGACACCGAAACCGAGAATAAATAACCTCGTCACCAATGTGTGAACCAAAATAGAATGATTCGTTGTATTGCCGCTGCATCATGTGAGAGCTCACGTGTAATGTCATCGGCAATACGTGTATAATGGAGAGTAAATGGACCCAAATGATATTGGGTTAGAAAGGACGGTTGATATGGCCAATACCTATACCTACTCCCGCCGTGAAGAGGTCGCAAACGCAGTAACACATGGAATTGGCGCTGTGCTTAGTGCAGCTGCGCTGGTGCTGCTCATTGTATTTTCCAGTATGAAAGGAACGGCCTGGCATGTGGTTAGTTTTACGATCTATGGAATAACGATGCTGATGCTGTATACCAATTCAACACTGGTGCATGCCCTCAAAGAGGGAAAAGCGAAAGATTTGTTTGAGTTTTTTGATCATTCTTCCATATATCTGTTTATCGCAGGCACATATACGCCATTTTTATTTGTCGCTGTGCGAGGGACGCTGGGCTGGACGCTGTTCGGAATTATCTGGGGCATTGCCCTGGCCGGAGTGATCTTCAAAGCCTTTTTCACGAAAAAGTTTCTGTTTATGTCTACGATCTTCTACATTGCGATGGGCTGGCTGATCGTTACGGCCTGGCAGCCTCTTGTGGCGGCTATTCCGACAGGTGGAATTGTACTGCTGGTTGCGGGAGGCCTGATGTATACGCTGGGTACATTGTTCTATGTATGGAGAGGTTTTCCTTTTCACCATGCGATTTGGCATCTGTTCGTACTGGCAGGAAGCATTTTGCATTTCTTTGCCGTCATAGTTTATCTGACTCCGCTTCGTTAGAAGCGCTAAACGAAGCGGCTCTTCACCGGAGACGTTTCGTTTTTTTTTGTTTTTGAGTGGACTATGGTCACAAAACGTTGATGTTAGACTTGAAGAATAGCGCAGGGAACAGCATGGAGGTAAGGACGCACGCAGCCTTAAATATGGCGATTTCAAACTCTAATGATCGGGCTGTGCATCTCTTTTTATTGTGACAAGTATTTTTGCTTGACAACCTGATTTGTTTTAGGTATTATTAGGAACGTTGCAAGAGTGTAAAGTGTTTTTCCTTGACGAAGGGAGTGCCCCGATATGAGTCAAGAAAACCGGCTTGAGAAGACAAACCGGATTAACTTGCTGTTTGCCTTTTATGAATCACTGCTGACAGAGAAACAGCAGACATTTCTGAAATATTACTTTCATGATGATTTCTCACTTGGTGAAATTGCAGCCGAGTTTGAGATCAGCCGCCAGGCGGTATACGAACATATCAAGCGTGCTGAGCAAGTGCTTGAAAACTACGAAAGCAAGCTCGGCTTGCTGGAGAAGTATGAGAGACGCAGCCGCTGTCTTGAACATCTACAACAAGCACTGGAACGCGCTGGCGTTACTGTGGATAACAACAAACCAATACACGATCTCGTTGCACAGCTCGCTGAATAATTATTGTTCAGTGAAGTGGGACGAATCGGTCTGAAAGGCGTAATCAAGTTTAAAAGGAGGTGGGATCATGGCATTTGAAGGATTAACGACCCGATTGCAGAATGTGTTCAGCAAGCTGCGCGGCAAAGGCAAGGTGTCTGATGAAGACGTAGCCGAAGCGATGCGCGAAGTACGTCTGGCATTGCTTGAAGCGGATGTAAACTTCAAAGTGGTCAAGGAATTCATCGCCAAAGTGAAAGAGAAGGCAGTCGGCAAAGAAGTAATGGACAGCTTTACACCCGGAATGGTCATCATCGACATTGTTAACAAAGAGTTAACGGATCTGATGGGCGGAAGTCAGGCCAAACTGGCCAAGGCTAACAAACCACCTACGGTGATTATGATGGTTGGTCTGCAGGGCGCAGGTAAAACGACGACTTCCGGTAAACTGGCGAAAATGCTGCAAAAGCAAAACAGCAGACCTTTGCTGATTGCCGGTGACATTTATCGTCCAGCTGCGATCAAGCAGCTGCAGGTACTGGGTGAGCAGATTAAAGCGCCTGTATTTACACTTGGTGATCAGACAAGCCCGGTGGAGATTGCTCGCCAAGGTCTGCAGCATGCGAAAGACAACGGAAATGATTATGTGATCGTTGATACTGCTGGACGTCTGCATGTCGACGAAGAATTGATGGAAGAGCTTCGCCAGATACACAGCGCAGTGAATCCCGATGAAGTACTGCTCGTTGTCGACAGTATGACAGGACAAGATGCGGTTAACGTGGCGGAACACTTTAATCAGCAGCTTGACCTTACCGGAGTTGTATTGACCAAACTCGACGGCGATACACGTGGTGGTGCAGCACTGTCTGTTAAAGCAGTCACAGGCTGTCCGATCAAGTTTGCTTCTCTTGGAGAGAAGCTGGATGCTCTTGAGCCGTTCCATCCGGAACGTATGGCTTCACGGATTCTCGGCATGGGTGATATGCTGTCTTTGATTGAGAAGGCACAATCGAATATCGATACCGAGAAGGCGAAGGAAATGGAACGGAAGATGCGCAATGCAGAATTCACGTTTGAAGATTTCCTGGAGCAGATGGATCAGGTGAAGAAGCTTGGACCGATTGACCAGATCATGGATATGATTCCGGGTATGGGCAAGATGAAACAAGCGAAAGACCTGAAAGTAGATGACAAACAGATGGGCCGGATCGAAGCGATTGTCTATTCAATGACAACCGAAGAGAAACGTAACCCGGATATGATTAATCACAGCCGCCGGAAACGTATTGCGACCGGAAGCGGAACGTCTCTCGCAGAGGTGAATCGTCTGATCAAGCAGTTTGACGAAATGCGCCGTATGATGAAGCAGTTCTCGGATATGATGGGTCCTAAAGGCGGCAAGAACAAAGCGATGAAGCAGCTGAAAGGTCTCGGCAAAGGAATGAAGTTTCCTTTCCGTTGATTGGATATGAAGCTGTATCAGAATCAGATTTCATTGAAGGAGGTGAATTTTCAAATGGCAGTTCGTATTCGTCTGAAACGTATGGGTGCTCACAAAGCTCCTTTCTACCGCGTAGTGGTATCGGATTCCCGTTCCCCACGTGACGGTCGTTTTATCGAGGAGATCGGTTACTACAACCCGGTTGAACAACCGGCTGTTGTTAAGATCGATGAAGATAAAGCATTGCAATGGCTTCAAAACGGTGCGCAAGCATCCGACACTGTCCGCAACTTGCTGAGCAAAGCGGGCGTGATGAAGAAATTCCACGAGTCTAAATTATCTAAATAAGGTGCTGATTCGGAGGGTCATCTATGGAAGAATTAGTAAGCATAATTGCTAAGGCTTTGGTCGATCATCCGGAAGATGTGGCGGTTCGGACGGTTGAGAAAGACCGGCTTGTCGTTTATGAGTTAACGGTGCATCCCGACGATGTCGGAAAGGTGATCGGAAAACAGGGACGAATCGCAAAATCTCTTCGTACGGTCGTCACATCAGCAGCAGTTAAGATGGATAAACGGGTTACCGTTGATATCATATCTTGAAGATATACGAAAGGGGGTTAGGATGCATGTCCTAGCCCCTTTTCGTGCATGCTGAACTTATCATTTAATTGTTTAATGGCAATTTAGGATTAAAATTATTTTTGAGATTACACTTTAACGGAGCGGACAGAAAAAATCTGAAGAAACGAAGTGCTCGCCTTTAGCACCGGATATCAACCTTTTGATAATATATTCAAGAAATCCGGGGATAACAGCGATCGGAAGATGTTTCTGACTGCGGAGTGTGCGTGTAATCGGTTATCATTTTGATTGAATTTCGTAGGAGGATTGTATGGCAGAGTTTATGAATGTAGGTAAAGTTGTGAATACTCACGGTATTCGTGGCGAGTTGAAGATCATGCCTTTGACGGATTTCCCGGAAGTGCGTTTTGCTAAGGATGCCGAGCTGTTTTTGTTTACACCGGATAACCATCCCGTTCTTGTTACGGTGGAATCTGCGCGTTTGCATAAAAATATGTATATTGTTCGTCTGAAAGAATACGGTAACATTAATGAAGTGGAAAAGTTTAAGGGCGGTATGGCTAAAGTATCGAAGGAAAACCTGGCTGAACTAGAGGAAGGCGAGTATTACTTCCACCAGATCGTAGGATGTACAGTCATCACAGAAGACGGAGAACAACTGGGAACGATCTCGGAAATCTTGACACCAGGAGCTAATGACGTGTGGGTAGTCAAAACATCAGCAGGAAAAGAAGTGCTGATCCCTGTCATTGATGATGTCGTCCTGGATGTTGATGTGCAGCAGAAGCAGGTCAAGATTCACCTGATGGAAGGACTGCTGTAACATGAAGGTTGATGTATTAACATTATTTCCGGAAATGTTCGACGGTGTGTTTGGAACGAGCATTCTAGGCAAAGCACAGGCCAAAGGGATTGTGTCGCTCAGGGCAGTCAATTTCCGTAATTACGCGACCAATAAACATAACACTGTCGATGATGCTCCATATGGTGGCGGTGGGGGCATGGTTCTCAAGCCTGATCCCATCTTTGCTGCGGTAGAAGATGTATTGGAGCAGCGTGGTGAAGCTGCAGCAGCGATGAAAGCTCCACGGATTATTCTGATGTGCCCGCAAGGCGAGACCTTTACACAGAAGAAAGCTGAAGAGCTGGTTCAAGAAGACCATCTGATCTTTATCTGTGGTCATTATGAGGGGTATGATGAACGAATCCGTGAGTTTCTGGTAACGGATGAACTGTCCATTGGGGACTATGTTCTGACCGGCGGCGAACTGCCTGCCATGGTGGCTATCGATAGTATTGTGCGGCTGATTCCTGGCGTGCTTGGCAATGAGACAAGTGCAGTGACGGATTCATTCAGTACAGGCCTGCTTGAATATCCCCATTATACCCGTCCGCCTGAATTTAGAGGCATGAAGGTACCGGATATGCTTTTATCCGGGCATCATTTGAATATTGAAGCTTGGCGCAGAGAACAGTCATTGATTCGTACACTAGAGCGCAGGCCGGAACTGCTGGAGACGGCTGACCTGACAGAGAAAGAACGCAAGTGGCTGGAGCAGTACCGTGCTGAGCAGGAAAAGAAATAGGGATGTTCTCTCTGCGATATACAGCATTGATCCAGACCGCAGTAAATAGCAAATAGAGCTGCAGTAAGTTTCATTCAACCGCAGCAGCGCTTTTTTTTAATAAATAATGAACTGCCGTGATATGATTCATCATTAAGCCAGCCGCCTGAGGCTGGTTTTTTTCGTCATACCAAATGAGGTTATCACCTAAATGTAAAAAAGCCGAGAGGACAGCTCAGGCTGTACCCATCGGCTTTCTGAATGATCAGAGGTCTTATCCTTTATTAGAAACAGTTCTTCTACAAACCTTCACTGCTGCTGTGTGTGTTGGTTCCCGTTCGCAGCAGCGTTGGCAGGTCGGTATCATTCGTAACAGTCAAGCGGGGCAGAACCATGGGTGAATCACCTGGACGAACAAATCCGGGCATAACCGTGAAACCCATTCGATACCCATGCTGCTGCAGTTTATAGATCATCTGAACGCTGAAATAACCATAAGGATAGGCGATATATGGTGTATCAATACCGATCTGTTTGATCTGTTCAATATCGTGATCCAGCAGATTGGTATCCAGCGTAACGGGCAGATCGTCTCCGCATACCGTATAACCTTTGTGATGCAGGTTGAAGGTGTGGCTGTTATATTCAAATACGTCGCTTCCGGCCTGCATCTCGGGCTTGGAGATATCGCTTTTTTTGGCGGGATCAAAGACGACTGGAGCAGGCTGAATGCGACTTCCGATTACAAAAAGGGAAGCATGGAAATGATATTTCTTAAGTACAGGATAAGCCAGGGTATAATTGTTCTGGTATCCATCATCAAAGGTAATTACAATAGATTTCTCAGGCAGCGAAATTTCGCCGTTAACATATTGTTCAAGCTGGGCGAGAGTAACAGTCTGGTACCCGTTTTCGTATAGATATTTCATGTTCTGCTCAAAAACTTCTAAGTCAATAATAGATTTATTGTTAGGCTCGCGATTGTCCTGCTTAGGCGTAACATAATGATACATAAGAACAGGAACTTCGGCGGCTGTGCCTTCTTTAATTACAATCTTTGAGCGATCCACCTTGGAATACATGGAGAAGTCAGGATGCGATAATGTAAACATTTTTCGCTGTACGATATTCCAGGACGTACAAGCCTTGTGGGATAAAGCATTGGTGGGGTGATTTACAGCGTAAGCGTATAATGTAATGGTGCATGTGAGCAGTGCAAGTGCAGCTAGTATGATTTTTTTTGAATACTTCATGTTTCTCCTGGTTCTCCTTTAACATTCACTTAATTCTTAATTGATGTTCTTAATATGAACTGCCTAAGAAAATGGGCATATAACTACATGATAGACGATCTTCGGTTATGGAAAGTTACAGTATTTTATCCACAGAAGAGGTTGATTTTTTAAATTGGACTAAAAAGAAATATTTTACATTTTAATTATGCTGAAGTTCGGAATTTGTTTATTATGCTTGTGTTTTGATATACCGCATGATACAATAAGTCTGTTGTGTGGAATACGGCGGTCCTCTATGGATAATGAAAGAGACAAGGTGATCTCTGGAAGAAGTATGAACGCCTGTACGGAAGGAGGGAGTCATAGATGAATATCGTTCAAGCGATTACACAAGAACAACTTCGCAAAGATATTCCGAGTTTTCGTCCTGGTGACACTTTGAAAGTGCACGTTAAGGTAATCGAGGGAACTCGTGAGCGTATCCAATTGTTCGAAGGTGTTGTGATTAAACGCCGTGGTGGTGGAATTAGTGAGACTTTTACAGTTCGTAAAATTTCTTACGGTGTAGGTGTGGAAAGAGCTTTCCCGCTTCATTCCCCTAAAATCGATAGAATCGAAGTGGCTCGCCGTGGTAAAGTGCGTCGTGCGAAGCTTTATTATCTTCGTGAACTACGCGGTAAAGCAGCGAGAATTAAAGAAATTCGTTAATATAACGGATACCGGGAAGGGCTTGGAGACAAGCCCTTTTCGTTTTTGTCCGGGAAAAGTTGAACCGGAGGTACACTTCCGAGTAAAATGGTATGGCGGATATGCGGCGTAAAGTCCGGGAGGATTGTGACATCAGTTATTAAAGGCATTTGATTTGTGGTTAAATGTACTGTAATGCTTGGCTGCAAGAATTACATAACTGAGTTAGGTATTTTGCTTTCTCGGCCTTGTGCAGGGAAGATGCAAAAGCTGAATGTATACTGCTGTAAACATGTACTGTGAAGAGAGGAAGATCTTGAATGGAACAAGAAGTTCAACAGGACCAGGGCATACCTGCCGAAGAAAAAAATAACCGATCCAAAAAAGCGAAGAATGAAATTGTAGAGTGGCTGAAAGCCATTGTCATTGCACTCGTGCTGGTCATTCTGATTCGCTGGCTGCTCTTTAAACCATTTGTTGTGGACGGGCCGTCCATGCAGCCGAATTTCTCGACAGGAGAACGTGTTATTGTCAATGAAATTCTGTACGATATTCGTGAGCCGAAGCGCGGCGAAGTGATTGTCTTCCATGTACCTTCCGAAGGACGGGATTTCATTAAACGTGTGATTGCTGTAGCCGGAGATACGGTGCAGGTTCAAGGTGACACGGTAACGGTGAACGGACAAAAGGTGAATGAAACGTATATTCAGGGCGCTATAGATGCTGCAGAGGCCAATGGCGGAACGTATAACGTGAAGGATTTCCCGAATGAACAATTCCCTGATGGTAAGGTGCCGCCGGGGCACGTGTTTGTCATGGGGGATAATCGGCCGAACAGTACGGACAGCCGGATGATCGGTTATGTCTCGCTGAAAGATATTATTGGCCGTGCAGATGTTATTTTCTGGCCAATTGGAGAAATTAAGTGGATCAACCACTAAGATTCAAAGAAAGTATTAAATGAGGTGAAGACAAGGTGACGATACAATGGTTTCCAGGTCATATGACCCGAGCCAGACGCCAGATTCAGGACAAGTTGAAGCTCATTGACGTGGTCATCGAACTATTGGATGCCCGTCTGCCTGTCTCCAGCCGTAATCCGATGATCGACGAGATTTTGATGGATAAACCCCGTATGATTTTGCTGAATAAATCGGATTTGGCGGATGCCAAAGTGACGCAAGAGTGGATCGAATATTTTAAAAAAGAAGGCATCACCGCTTTTCCTGTGGATGCTTCGACAGGTACGAATGTAAAAGATATTCCTGCTCAGGCCAGACTGCTGCTGAAGGAGAAGATTGATCGGCAGCTGGCAAAAGGGATTAATCCCCGGGCTGTCCGAGGATTGATCGTCGGTATTCCTAACGTAGGTAAATCCACGTTGATCAACCGTCTGGCTGGACGCAGCATCGCAGCGACGGGTGATCGTCCAGGTGTAACCAAGGGTCAACAGTGGATCAAAGTAGGCAAGGAAATGGAACTGCTGGACACTCCAGGTATTCTGTGGCCGAAATTTGAAGATCAAAACGTAGGTTACCGCCTGGCTGTAACGGGTGCGATCAAAGAGGAAATTCTGAATGCAGAAGATATTGCATTTTTTGGAATCAGTTATCTGATGCGTTATTATTGGGACGCGCTGGAAGAGAGATATGGTCTTCAGGAATTTTCCAGGGACGCAGACGATTCAGACAGCGTTATCGCCATTATGGAGCAGGTCGGCCGAATCCGCGGGTGTGTAATCAGCGGTGGACGGATCGATCTGGAGAAGGCATCTCGAGCGTTTCTGCGGGAATTACGTGCGGGCAAGATGGGACGTTTCTCAATGGAAGCTCCGTATTAATCCCAAAAAGTATGGCAAGAGCCGAAAGAAGCGGCCGTTACCGGGTGACCGGGAGCGGTCTTTTTTGTGTTTTGCAGGCGGAAGGGAATATAGGAATGGTAATTTGTTTGGAAAATAATTGAATTAAAGGGCGCTTGGTGGAATTATGTGTTCTGTATATAAGGGGTATTGAAATCATGATATGATAAATGACGGTGTAAATTTGCAGAACATAAGTTTGGATGTATTCAATTAAGCTGCATTTCGACCGATAAATGAAGACATAAGATCTTTTTTTAATCAACGTTTTAACATGAAACGGTGTATAGGAATATGGTTAAGCAGAACAAAAAATGCAGTATTTACGTCTAATGTATATACGACGAGATGGGATTACACAGGTGCATAACACACACGTGTGAGGGAGAGGAATAGAATGACAGCAAACGATGCAATTCCAGAGTTGGAATTATCAAATCAGGCAGGCAAGCCGAAAAAAAGAAAAAAAGAAACGATTGAACCTCGGGATCTTTTAGCATATGAGCGGGAGTACTGGGGGAGCGGGTTTGAATATATTGCAGGGATTGACGAAGTAGGGCGTGGGTGTTTGTTTGGAGATGTTGTTGCGGCCGCTGTAATTCTGCCCCAAGGACTTATTTTGGAAGGAGTAAATGATTCCAAAAAGCTGTCCGAGAAAAAGCGGGAAGCTTTGTATGACATCATTATGGAGAACGCACTGGCCGTAGGTGTAGGTTATGCAGATGCGGAAACGATTGATCGTCTGAATATTAAACAAGCCGCCAGATTGGCGATGAAACGTGCTGTAGAGGCGCTTGAAGAAACACCTCACTATATGCTGGTGGATGCAGAGAAGGTCGATGTGAATATCCCGCAGCTGTCTATCATTAAAGGGGATGCGAACAGTCAATCCATTGCTGCGGCTTCGATTGTTGCCAAGGTAACGAGAGATCGGCTGTGCAGGGAAGAGTGGGACGCGTTATACCCGGAATATGGTTTGTCGGTACATAAAGGCTATGCTACTCAATTTCACCGGGAGCAGATCATGGCGCTGGGAGCAACACCGATGCACCGGCGAAGTTTTCTCGGTAATTTGCTTGGAGAACAGCAAACATTGTTTTAGTGGACCGGATATGGGAAGGAGGGAAAACGATTGAACATCAGCTCCATGATTCGCGGTCTTATGGGGGACAGCAAACCGGGAAATGCGAAGCAGCTTGAATTAAAGGAAGGTCAGGTTGTCCGGGGCTCCGTTGTTAGTGTATCCGACGACGGCGGAGAGGCAGTACTGCAGATACAAGGAGTGCAGGTGCGCGCCAAACTGGAGACTCCGCTCCGCCCCGGCGAGACAACTCTTCTGCAGGTCCAGCCTCCAGGAGAGAACGGAATGACGGTAATGAAACCTTTGGCCGGTTCTCTGGCAGAACTGCCGCAGGCTTCGATGAACCAGCTGCTGCAGGAGGTAGGGCTGACCGATACAAAAGACAACCGGGATCTGCTTCTGGCAATGCAGCGCAGCGGCCTTCCGCTGACCAAGGATAACGTAACTATGGTGCAGCATATGATGGCAGCCAAACCTGCGCAGGTCCCAGTGGAGGAATGGGTGCAGGCAGCAGGAATATCTTTTCAGCGCGGCCTGCCCGTTACGGCGGAAACAGTCAAAGGATTACATCAGACGGTGTTTGGACCTCCTCTTCATCAGCTGTTAAGCAGTCTTGCGGATCAGCTCGAGTCCATGCTGTCACAGACCTCAGGCAAACCGGCTTCGGACGGTGAAGCAGCGGCCGCACATACGATTAGGCCAGGAGCTGGAACGTTGGTATCATCTCCTGCTGCACTGCAGCAGAACATACCGGGAACAGCTGTGCCATTAACGACAGCTGGCTCACCAGATGGAGCAGGTGTTACGGGGCAGCAGGTGAAGGTCAGTATTCCTTCAGATGCAGGCCAGACAAGTGGCGGACAGACCGGAACTGAGGCCGGAGCGAAGGGCTCTGCCAGCAGTGCAGAGGCTGCTGGCAGAAGCAGCGCAGGTATTCCGGCAGGCAACGGAATACCTGCGGAAGGCCCGCGCGGTGCTGATGCGGGCCAGGCTGTGAGCCGCCCGGGTGCACCAGGGGCGGCAGAGGCTGCGGCTGGCCGTGCTGGTGCGGGCCAGCTTGAAGGTGCGGCCGTGCGTGCAGACGGCCGCGCAGACACGCCTGCTGCTGCCGGGACGCAGTCCGCAGCAGGCCAGGCCGCGCCAGCGGCGCCAACGCCAGCGCAGCTGGCGCCGAAGCTGCTGGCGCTGCTGGACGCGCTGCGCAGCGCGTCACCGGCCGCACCGGCACAGCCGGGTGCGGCCCGCCAAGCCGCCCCTGCTGCGCAGGAGGGCGGCCAGAGGGCTGCGGCTGCCGCAGGCTCGCCGCAGCCCTTGCCAGCCGGCGCAGATATGCTGCCGGCTGGCGGTAGTGCTGCTGCACCTGCGGGAGCAGCAGCGGCGCACGCGCCTGTCACCCACGGAGGAGACCCGTGGGTGGGGCGCGTGCTGAAGCTGCTCGGTGCGGAGCACGAGCAGCAGGCCGTTCACGGCGCGGCGATGCAGCCGCGTGTGGGGGAAGCAGCGAGTCCGGCGAATGCGGACACGCTCAAGGGCCTGCTGCTGCAGCTTGCCAGCAGCGACAGTGCCCCGGCGGCGCTGAAAGAGGCCGCCGCTCAAGCGGTGCAGTACCTGACAGGTCAGCAGCTGCTGCTTACTACGGATCGCAGTGCTGCGTTTGCACAGATGCACTGGTTTATCCCCATCACCGGTCCAGACGGAGAACAGACTGCTTCGGTGCAGATTCAGTCACGACGCGGCCAGCGCGGAGAGTTGGATGCGTCCAACTGCCGCCTGCTGTTTGATCTGGACATGAAAAGTTTGGGGCATACCCTTGTGGATGTGCATGTGGTGAATAACATTGTTAGTCTGCGCGTGTTGAATGACCGTGAGGGCATGGGAACCTTGCTGGAGAGCGGACGTGAGATGATTCACCAATCGCTGGATAAATTGGGGTATCAGCTGTTAACTTTCAGGGCAGAGCCTTGGCCTGCAGGTCAGGAGGCCGGAACGGATCGCAAAATGACCGCAGCGGATTACAGTCCTGAGCGGTATAAAGGGGTGGATTTCAAAGTATGAAAGAGGGATCACCACAGCCGGATCTGTTATCCAAAAAAGCAGTTGCGCTAAAATATGTTCCTGGAGAGACCGAGGCGCCGATCGTTGCTGCCAAAGGCCGCGGCAAAGTAGCTGAAGCCATTCTGGAGAAAGCCAAAGAAAATGGAGTACCCGTGCAGGAGGATGCTGCATTAGTAGAAGTGCTTTCCAAGTTGGATCTGGATGAACAGATTCCGGCGGAATTGTATCAGTTGGTGGCCGAGGTGCTCACCTATGTGTATCGGGCTGATCGGCTTGCCTCAGGCCGTGATGAGAGCGAATCATGGTAAGTTCAGGTTCAGGCCAGAAGCCAAACGGGAGGTTGAGCCGCCAGCAGAAGGGTCGGATTGGGGAAGCGGAGGCCTGCCGCTGGTTAGAAGAAAAAGAGTATCGCATCCTCCAGCGAAACTGGCGCTGCCGCAGCGGGGAAGTGGATATTATCGCAGCCCGTGAAGAGTTGTTAATCTTTGTTGAGGTGCGGAGCCGAAGTTCAGCAGCAGCATTTGGCACGCCTCAAGAGTCCGTCAATCAGCGTAAAATGCAGCAGGTACGCGCGACGGCTGCGGTTTACATACAGCTGAACGGAGAGCATGATCGTCAGATACGATTTGATGTCATTGGGGTTATGATCGACAATGCCGGGAATATTGGTTCCGTACATCATGTGGAAAATGCATTTTAGCTGATGATTTGGAAAGAAGATGGACTTTAGATACCCTTTGTCTAAAGTCCATCTTCTTTGTTTAAGCAGTCCTGGATGCTCCATTCCTTTGAATCCGTGTATTGGAAGAGTGTATAATAAAAGCTGTAACTTGGCGTGTAATATGTTGATTGGGAGGCATGACCTATGAGTAGAACGACGGAGACAACCAACGAAGTCCGCCATGCGATCCAGAATCGCCGCACCGTCAAAAAATTTAAAAAAGATCCTGTACCAACGGAGCGCATCATCGATTTGTTGGATACAGCTGTATGGGCACCTAACCATAAATTGCGTGAGCCGTGGAGATTTGTATTGTTCAACGGCAAAGGGCGCAAAAAGTTGGCAGAGGCCATTGAAGCCGAGATGGGCGAGGATAACAAATTTTCGGCGAGTGTGCAGCAGGTACCTGCCATTTTGCTTGTAGTTCTGGAGGAAGATCCGAGACAAGCGATCTGGGATGAAGATTTTGCTGCAGTCAGTGCGATGGTTCAGAACTTTATGCTCGCAGCATGGAGTGAACAGATCGGTACATTTTGGGTAACCAAACCATTTTTATATGCACCCAAGTTTCGGAAGCCGCTCGGCATCAAGGCTGGGGAGAAAATTGTCGGCATGATCTATATGGGATACCCCGATGTCATTCCATCAGCGAAAGAGCGTACGCCGGCCAAGGACAAGCTGACTTTATTTGAATAAAAAACTTCATTCAAGACCACATCCATGTGGTCTTTTAATTCTTCGATAAAATCTGGTTATTAGAAGCGCCCTCAGAGGGGAAATACTAAGTTTTCCCATCTGAGTATACGTCTGAGGTTTGTTCAGCAAGACTTCCAATTACATCGATTCGGGTTATAAAACCCAACCCCTTTAGATGGTCTATCAACTGTTAGGTCAAACCTTCACGATTCGATGTTACCATTCATATCCCCTCCTTTGGAGTTCAAGTTTATTTGGAACTTTATTCTAATGGATAAGGGATAAGGAGCTTTCATCAAGCCGCTAATGAGCAGCTCCTTGCGCTGGTAGGATTCGATCCTATGAAAGGTACATCTGCTTCACCACTTGTGAATGTATTTCTAACGACAACCAAGCCGTATATTTGCTCTTCTTTACGCAAGTAAAGAGAGCTGCTATACGGCTTCTTATTTAGGCAGCTGCATATCGGCATTAAAATAAATTCAAGTCTAACTGGCGATACTGAATCGCTTCTGCCACATGCGCGGTCAGTATCTCTCCTTCATGATCCAGATCAGCGATCGTCTGCGCCATCTTCATTATTCGGTCATGAGCACGCATGCTCAGATGCAGTGTCTGCAGGGTCTGGTTCAACAACTGTTCTGCGTCAGTGGGCAGCCGGATGGTTTTTCGTAAAAATGTGCCGGAGAGCTGACTGTTCCATCGGACGGAATGCGCTGCATAACGTTTGGCCTGAATGGAATGGGCCGCCATTACTTTGACCTGCATCTCGGCAGAAGAAGGGGAAGCTCCTGACTTACGCCAGTCGCCTGGCGGAGGTACCTCGACCTGCAGATCGATACGATCAAGCAGCGGTCCTGATATTTTTGCCCGGTACGCAGCGACGCGCGCGGGACTGCAGATGCATCGCTGTTCTTCGGCTTGAGCTGACAAATACCCACAGGGGCATGGGTTCATGGAACAGGCAAGCATGAACTGTGCCGGGAAGGTGAACGCAGCCCTTGCCCGGCTGATCGTTACCGTCTGATCCTCCATCGGCTGTCTGAGCACTTCAAGAACCTGACGCTGAAACTCAGGCAGTTCATCCAGAAACAATATTCCGCGATGAGCGAGACTGACCTCACCGGGTTTAGGAATTCCTCCGCCTCCAATCAGACCGGAAGTGGATATCGTATGATGAGGTGAACGAAAAGGTCTGTCTGCAATTAATCCTAGCGGAGCTTCTTTTAACTGACCTGCTGCACTTAACACTTTGGTTACTTCAAGCGCTTCGTCTTCCGACAAAGGCGGCAGTATCGTAGGCAGACGTTTGATCAGCATCGTTTTACCAGTACCGGGCGGGCCGACCAGCATAATGTTGTGCATTCCGGCAGCGGCAATCATCAGTGCTCTTTTGACGTGGTGCTGCCCAAGCACGTCTCTGTAGTCTTCAGAGGAAGAGGAGGAGTTTTTCTTTCTTTTACTCCATGCTTCACTACTGGACTGTCCGGAGATTCGCAGATGGCTGTAATCCTTCAAGGTAATCGGCCCCGCACTTGTTATAGTTCCAGCTGTGCTGGTCAAGGAATCTCGGGAAGCATCTGATAGGCTCGTGATATCAGGAACCAAATCCTTCAAGTGGCGAATTCCGTAAATGTCGATTCCGCGAATCAGACGAGCCTCTTCTACATTATCGTAAGGCAGTAGAACAGAAGTAAAGCCCTGCCTTTTGGCCAAGTCAACCATTGATAAAATACCGGGCACGGACCGGATTGAACCATCCAGTGCCAATTCCCCGAGCACCAAAGTTCGTTCCTGTAGGGGAAGCATCAGCTGGCCGCTGGTCGTAAGCAGCGCGATCGCAATGGCAAGATCAAAGGAAGAACCTTCTTTTCGCAGGTCGGCTGGCGCCAGATTAATAGTGATGCGCTCGCAGCGGATATTGATATCCGCAGTTTTTAATCGCCGCACGAACCCGTTCCACGGCTTCCCGGATAGCGGAGTCAGGCAGTCCGATAATGGAAGTGAGAGGTAAACCGTTGGATAAATCCGTTTCCACCTCAATCAATACACCGTCAATTCCGTAGAGACATGAACTATACAATTTTCCGTACATAACAAAGAAACACCTCACTCGGGTAATCAGCTTCGCACAGGGCGAGCCAGTCTCGAATTAAGGTGCTTCCTCAGCTTCTACTAGCATTTTATATAAAAGGAATCAGAGCGTCAACCCGTTGTTACCTTTAGTGTTAAAACGTCATCATATTTATTATTAAACCTTCGTTATCTTTGACTTTAAACCTATGTTATCTTCGCTGCAGCAGTTTTTTCGATCCTGAGTTATCTATTTTGGATGAATTCGTCTAGATATATCCGCACGTCTCACTTGGATAAATCATGATTATATTTTATACAACTTAATTTAACGTGATTAAATGACGGAGTAAAATAATTTGTGCTCAATTATTCTTTTTTTAATGTATTTTGTGATAAGATAGAAATAGGGGAATCACTTCACTGGAAGCTAGGTGAAATGCCTATACAGATTCCCGCACAGCTGGAATAGGCAATTTAACGTACATTAGGCAGGTGAGAAAGATAATATGCAAACAGATCGATTAAAGCTGGATAATCAATTATGCTTCGCCATATACGCTTGTTCACGTGAAATTACAAAGTTGTATCAACCCTACTTGGAAGTTCTTGGTGTAACGTACTCTCAATACCTGGTTCTCATGGTATTGTGGGAGCGACAAGAATGTACGGTTAAGGAGATCGGAGAGGCACTGTACCTTGATTCAGGTACCCTGACTCCGCTGCTGAAACGTTTGCAGGCAGCCGGGTTTATTCATCGGGAGCGTTCTGCACAAGACGAGCGTAAAGTGATGATTACACTGACTGAGTCGGGACGCGAGCTCAAAAATAAAGCATTATCTATACCTGATGCCATTCAGGGAGATGCCTGCTTGAACAGTACAGAGTTTGAAGCACTGCTTGGTCAATTCAAAGGTCTACTGGCAAAGGTTCACGAAACGAATCTAAACACTGCTAAAAAATAATTTCAGCTTCCCCGCATACAGAACCTTAGCTAATTCGGCTGAGGTTTTTCCATATATATCCAAGCATTCACAAAAAGGGATCATACCCATATCAAAAAGCTGTCTATTAACCATTACTTTTTTAAGGAAAGCGTTTTAAAAACGTGTTACAATGAATTGGGTTTAAGTGAAAATAGTCAACATATGTCTTTTGTTCGTCTACCAGCCCGCCTTGTTGCAGTCATGTTGATAGGAGGATTCGAGAATGAATATCCATGAATATCAAGGAAAAGAAGTACTGAAACAGTATGGAGTTACCGTTCCTAATGGGAAGGTTGCTTATACAGTCGATGAAGCGGTTGCGGCCGCAGAGGCACTGGGCAGTCCGGTGACTGTAGTTAAAGCGCAAATTCACGCAGGAGGCCGGGGTAAAGCCGGCGGTGTGAAAGTAGCAAAGAGCACAGAGGAAGTTCGTGCCTATGCCTCCGAAATTTTGGGCAAAGTATTAGTGACCCATCAGACAGGACCAGAAGGTAAAGAAGTGAAACGTCTTCTGATTGAAGAAGGATGCGATATCCGCAAAGAGTATTATGTGGGTGTAGTTGTGGATCGTGCCACAGGCCGTGTGGTTATGATGGCTTCCGAAGAAGGCGGTACAGAGATCGAAGAAGTCGCTGAAGCAACACCTGAGAAAATTTTTAAAGAGATTGTTGACCCTGCAATCGGGCTTCAAGTGTTCCAGGCACGCAAGCTGGCTTACAGCATTAATATTCCGAATGAACTCGTGAACAAAGCTGTGAAGTTCATGCTCGCCTTGTACAAGGCATTTGTCGAAAAAGATTGCTCTATCGCCGAGATCAACCCGCTGGTTGTTACCGGAGATGGAAACGTTATCGCGCTGGATGCGAAGCTGAATTTCGACTCCAATGCACTCTTCCGTCACAAGGATATTCAAGAACTGCGTGACCTGGATGAGGAAGATGAAAAAGAAATCGAAGC
Source organism: Paenibacillus sp. AN1007 (assembly GCF_040702995.1). NCBI lineage: Bacteria > Bacillati > Bacillota > Bacilli > Caryophanales > Paenibacillaceae > Paenibacillus > Paenibacillus sp. AN1007. The sequence goes on along the minus strand of NZ_CP159992.1, from coordinate 3,436,103 downwards.
TTCCAAATACGACCTCAGCTACATAGCGCTTGACGGCAACATTGGCTGTATGGTTAACGGTGCGGGACTTGCGATGGCAACGATGGACATCATTAAATATTACGGTGGAGACCCGGCTAACTTCCTTGATGTTGGGGGCGGTGCAACAACAGAGAAAGTTACGGAAGCATTCAAGATCATTCTGTCTGATGCCAAAGTAGCCGGAATCTTTGTTAACATCTTCGGTGGGATCATGCGTTGTGATGTCATTGCCAACGGTGTTGTTGAAGCAGCGAAGCAGCTTGGCCTGACCAAACCGCTGGTTGTTCGTCTTGAAGGAACTAACGTGGAACTGGGTAAACGCATTTTGGGCGAATCCGGCCTGAATATCGTTCCTGCGGATTCCATGGCCGATGGAGCACAGAAAATTGTGGCCCTCGTAAAATAAGTTCATTCCTTCGTACCGGAGCTGTCCGGGAATTGAAAAATAACCGTAAGGATGTGAAGCAACGTGAGTATTTTGATTGATAAAAATACAAAAGTCATTACGCAAGGCATTACGGGTTCAACGGGAATGTTCCACACGAAGGGCGCATTGGACTACGGAACCCAGATGGTAGGCGGTGTTACGCCAGGTAAAGGCGGAACCAATGTTGACATCACGCTGGAAGACGGCTCAGTCGTCAGCCTGCCGGTATTCAACACGGTGCAGGAAGCGAAGGAAGCGACTGGCGCAACAGCGAGCGTCATCTATGTTCCTCCTGCATTCGCTGCAGATTCCATCATGGAAGCTGTCGATGCAGAGCTGGATCTTGTTATCTGTATTACGGAAGGTATCCCTGTTCTTGATATGGTCAAAGTAGACCGTTTCATGGACGGCAAAAATACGGTTTTGATCGGTCCTAACTGTCCAGGTGTTATCACACCGGGAGAATGTAAGATCGGTATTATGCCTGGATACATTCATATGCCAGGACATGTCGGCGTTGTTTCCCGCAGCGGAACACTGACGTATGAGGCTGTTCATCAGCTCACAACACGCGGCATTGGTCAATCTTCTGCTGTAGGGATTGGGGGAGACCCGGTTAAAGGCTCCGAGTTTATCGATATCCTGAAACGCTTCAATGAAGATCCACAGACGCACGCCGTGATCATGATCGGTGAGATCGGTGGTACTGCGGAAGAGGATGCAGCAGAATGGGTGGCAGCTAACATGACTAAACCGGTGGTAGGTTTCATCGGCGGAGTTACGGCGCCTCCAGGCAAACGTATGGGTCATGCGGGTGCGATTATCTCTGGCGGTAAAGGTACTGCCAAAGAGAAAATTGCGAAGCTTGAATCTTGCGGTATCAAAGTTGCTCCAACACCGGCCGAAATGGGCTCTACTTTGGTAAGCGTGCTTGAAGAACGCGGTATTTTGAATTTGTGCACAACGCATTAATCTATTCCGTTTATAATAGAAGAAACTGCTCCTGAATCATTCATTGTTGGAGCGGTTTCTTCAGGGAAACGGTAAAGGTAAGCAACCTTTTGTCCTTACAGGACGAAGGGTTGCTTTTTTTGCGTTTTTTTAACAAAATGCAGAAGAATTTATAAGGACAAACGGTGCAAACGCTTGCAATTTATCGTGTCTTATCACACAATATGAGGGGAGTTTTTCTCCTCTTTTACGGGGGGCAGGTCGTATGGAAGAACGTTGGATTTTGTTTGGACTGCATGAGATGGAAGGGATCGGAAAGAAGAGTATTTCGAAATTAATGGCAGCGCAGTCCTCACTGCAGGAGCTTCTGTATTATAAGGAAGCAGATTGGATGGCGGCGGGACTCAGAAAAGATCAGGCAGCTCGTTTGGCGAGAGGTTTTGATACCAGCTGGATTGAGAGCAGAAGAGAACAGGTTTATAATCGCGGCATTGAGGTTATTACTTATCTGGATTCGAATTATCCTATATTAATGAAGGAAACCGTTCAGCCGCCCTGGATTATGTATGCTCGGGGAGATAGTCGTTTATTACATCAGCCTTCGATTGCTATGGTGGGGACACGGATGCCTACAGTATATGGACGTAAGGTTGGTGAAAAACTTGCTGAGCAATTGAGCAATGCCGGGTTAACCATTGTAAGTGGACTCGCCAGGGGCATAGATCGCGTCTGTCATGAAGCCGTAATCCGGACAGGTGGGAAGACGATTGCCGTTTTTGGCACAGGCATTGATCATGTGTATCCATCTGAAAATACAAGCCTTGCAGAACAGATTGCTGAAACGGGTCTTCTTTTGTCGGAATATCCATTGGGAACTAGAGCACGTCAAGGTCTTTTTCCCGAGCGAAACCGGATTATTGCGGGATTAACACTCGGTACGCTTGTCGTGGAAGCAGATATACGAAGTGGTTCACTTATTACTGCAGATGCAGCACTGGAAGCAGGCAGGGATGTATTTGCAGTTCCGGGGCCGATTACGTCTCCAAAAAGTCGCGGGGCCCATAATTTGATTCGCCAAGGGGCGAAATTGGTCACTTGTGCAGCTGATTTATTGGAAGAGTATCGTTTGGACTTGCCAAATGCAGAACAACTTCCTTACAATAGAGGACGTTCGGCAGAAACAGCAGGATCTGCAGAGCCAGGTTTGTTTCCGGATATAAAGCTCTCTTCAGATGAACAGCATATTATCGTTTTACTTGAGCAGGAAGAGCAATCTTTGGATCAGCTGATTGACCGTTTAGGTTGGGATTTTGGACATTTACATTCAGTTCTGTTATCTTTAATCATAAAAAAGCAGATTAGCCAATTACCAGGAACCAAGTATGCGAGGGTATGACGATGCTGCAGCCTGTGCAGTATGTGGAGAATATAAAATAAGAAGAATGATATGAAGCATTTAACTATATAAGTCGAACGATGATTTACACAACAAGAGCTTATATAGCAGGAAACAGTTTCATGACTGAGAGGAGGATGAACCTATGGCGGATGCACTCGTAATCGTGGAGTCGCCCTCAAAGGCAAAGACCATTGGCAAATATTTAGGCAGCAAGTTCATCGTGAAAGCTTCGATGGGACATGTGCGCGATTTGCCAAAGAGTCAGATCGGCGTTGAGGTTGAGAACGATTTTAATCCGAAATATATTACGATCCGCGGTAAAGGTTCAGTATTGAAAGAACTTAAGGATGCACGCAAGAAAGTGAAAAAAGTGTATCTCGCAGCTGACCCGGATCGTGAGGGTGAAGCCATTGCCTGGCATTTAGCGCATGCGCTTGAACTGGATGATACAGCAGATTGCCGGGTTGTATTCAATGAAATCACGAAACAGGCGGTTAAAGATGCTTTCAAAACGCCGCGTAAAATTAATATGGATCTGGTCAATGCTCAGCAAGCAAGACGTATTTTGGATCGGCTCGTTGGATACAAGATCAGTCCGTTATTATGGAAGAAAGTAAAGAAGGGTTTGTCTGCGGGGAGGGTTCAGTCCGTAGCAGTCAAAATTATTCTGGATCGTGAAAATGAAATCGATGAATTCGAACCGGAAGAGTACTGGAGCATTACGGCCAAGCTTAGTGCAGATGGAAACCCGTTTGAAGCGAAATTTCATAAGTTGAACGGTACCAAAACAGAACTTGGCAGCGAAGCGGAAGTGCAGGCGATTCTAAAACAGATCGAAGGCGCGGACTTTACGATTAAGGAAGTTAAAGAGAAGGAACGTACTCGCAACCCTTCTGCGCCGTTTACGACAAGTTCACTGCAGCAGGAAGCGGCACGTAAACTTAATTTCCGGGCTTCCAAAACGATGTCGGTTGCACAGCAGCTGTATGAAGGTGTGGACCTTGGAAAAGAAGGTACAGTCGGTCTGATCACCTATATGCGTACAGACTCGACACGTATCGCAGCTTCCGCTCAAGAAGAAGCCAAAGAATACATCATCGGCAAATATGGCGAAACGTATGCACCGGAGAGTCCGCGGAATTATTCCAAGAAGGCTTCCAACGCTCAGGATGCACATGAAGCGATCAGACCAACCTCGATCCTGCGTGAACCGGATTCGATTAAATCATTCATGAGCCGAGATCAATTCCGTTTATACAAACTGATTTGGGAACGTTTTGTAGCAAGCCAGATGTCTTCAGCTATTCTGGATACACTTTCGGTGGACATAGCTGCTGGAGATACGATTTTCCGTGCGGCAGGTTCGAAAGTACGTTTCCATGGATTTATGAAAGTTTATGTTGAAGGCAATGACGATGGTACGACTGAAGAAGATCGTTTACTGCCTCCGCTGAAGAGCGGAGATGTGCTTGAGAAACAGGAGATTGAGCCGAAACAGCACTTTACGCAGCCGCCGCCGCGTTATACGGAAGCACGTCTTGTCAAAACGTTGGAAGAACTGGGCATAGGTAGACCGAGTACATATGCGCCAACACTGGAGACGATCCAGAAGCGCGGATATGTGGCGATTGAAGAAAAGAAATTTATGCCTACAGAACTCGGAGAACTGGTCATCGAACAGATGGAAGAGTTTTTCCCGGAAATTCTGAATGTTGAATTTACTGCTAACATGGAAGGTGACCTCGACCATGTGGAGGAAGGCTCGGAAGACTGGGTTAAAGTTCTGGCTGAATTCTATGAATCTTTCGAGAAGCGGCTGGAGTTTGCCGAAGAAGAAATGAAAGAGATCGAGATTGAAGATGAGGTTTCGGACGAGATTTGCGAGAAATGCGGCAAACCGCTCGTATACAAACTCGGCCGTTTTGGAAAGTTCCTCGCATGTTCAGGATTCCCTGATTGCCGTAATACAAAACCGATCATCAAAGATATCGGCGTCACTTGTCCAAAGTGTAAGGAAGGGCATGTCGTGGAGCGCCGCAGTAAAAAAGGACGTATATTCTATGGCTGTGACAAATATCCGGAATGTGATTTTGTATCCTGGGATAAACCTTCAGCGAAGCCCTGCCCTAGCTGCGGATCTTTAATGATTGAGAAGCGAAATAAAAAAGGAACAAGACTGCAGTGTACTTCATGTGATCATCAGGAGCCGGTGGAAGAGCCGGAAGATGAATCAACGGATTAGCATACGATGGGGGTAAATGATTTTGACAAGTGAACAACAAGTAACGGTTATTGGTGCAGGACTGGCTGGGTCTGAAGCGGCGTGGCAGATCGCCAGCCGCGGTGTACGGGTGAAATTAGTTGAAATGAGACCGGTTGTTAAAACGCCGGCTCATCATACGGATAAATTTGCGGAACTCGTCTGCAGCAACTCACTTCGTGCCAATGGACTGGCCAATGCTGTAGGTGTTTTGAAAGAAGAAATGAGAATGCTGAATTCGCTCGTTCTCGGTGCGGCTGATCGGCATGCTGTTCCTGCGGGCGGAGCTTTGGCTGTTGACCGGGACGGATTCTCTGGCGAGATCACATCGACACTGCATCAGCATCCACTGATTGAAGTGGTGAACGAGGAACTTACTTCATTGCCAGAGGATGGCATCGTAGTTGTAGCAACCGGTCCGCTCACTTCACCAGCATTGTCCGAGCAGATCAAGGCGTTGATGGGTGAGGAATATTTCTATTTTTATGATGCAGCCGCACCGATTATTGAAAAAGATTCCATTGATATGAATAAAGTATATCTTGCATCTCGTTATGATAAAGGGGAAGCAGCCTATCTGAACTGCCCGATGACCGAAGAAGAGTTTGATGTTTTCTATGAAGCTCTGATTACAGCCGAGGTTGCTCAGCTCAAAGAATTTGAGAAAGAAATCTATTTCGAAGGCTGCATGCCGATTGAAGTGATGATGAAACGTGGTAAACAAACGGCATTGTTCGGTCCAATGAAGCCGGTAGGTTTGGTTAATCCACATACAGGAGAACTCCCGCACGCGGTAGTGCAGCTTAGACAGGACAATGCAGCGGGAACGCTGTATAACCTGGTTGGGTTCCAAACCCATCTGAAATGGGGAGAGCAGAAACGTGTCTTCTCTCTAATCCCTGGACTTGAGAATGCCGAGTTTGTGCGTTACGGTGTTATGCACCGGAATACATTTATTAACTCGCCAAAGCTGCTTCGTCCGACTTACCAGTTTAAAGAGCGTCCAAACCTGTTCTTTGCCGGTCAGATGACAGGGGTGGAAGGGTACGTTGAGTCTGCAGCATCTGGTCTGATTGCTGGCATGAATGCGGCCAAAGCAGCACTGGGACAGGAACTGGTTGTACTGCCGGTAGAAACGACATTAGGCAGCATGGCTCAATATATTACCACTGCGGACTTTAAACACTTCCAACCGATGAATGCAAACTTTGGTCTGCTTCCGAAGCTGGAAACGAAAATTCGCAATAAAAAAGAAAAAAATGAAGCACTTGCGAACCGTGCCTTGGACGGCATCGCCAAATTTGCTGCTTCAGAAGGTCTAACCGTTCCGGAACGCGTATAAATTATTCGTGGGGGGAGGCTGATTTTATGGATATGTCATTTCATGCTACAACGATCTGTGCTGTTCGTCATAATGGCAAGGCAGCTATTGCTGGTGATGGTCAGGTAACGATGGGACAGAGCGTTGTAATGAAGAATACAGCCAAAAAAGTAAGACGTTTGTATCGTGGACAGGTTGTTGCCGGATTTGCAGGTTCTGTAGCTGATGCGATCACACTGTTTGAAAAATTCGAAGGTAAGCTGGAAGAGCATCATGGCAATTTGCAGCGGGCTGCGGTAGAGCTGGCCAAAGACTGGCGGCAGGACCGCATTTTGCGCAAACTCGAGGCTCTTCTCATTGTAATGGATAAAACGGGCATGCTTCTTATTTCAGGCGGCGGGGAAATTATTGAGCCCGATGATGATATTATTGCCATCGGTTCAGGTGGTAATTTTGCCTTGTCTGCTGCGCGGGCACTGAAACGCCACGCTGTACAAATGGAAGCTAAAGACATCGCGCGCGAATCTCTTCAAGTTGCCTCGGAGCTGTGTGTATATACAAATAGTAATATTATCGTGGAAGAGTTGTAATCACAAGGAAATCTCCCGTAAAGGGGCATGATGCTGCATCTGCTCCGGTTTACGTTATGGAGATTCTTTGTTCTTGTGTGAACAGACACCAACATACGTGCAGGAGGGAAGCATATGAATACTCAAGCCTTAACACCAAGACAGATTGTTGCGGAACTGGATAAGTATATCGTAGGTCAGAAACAAGCGAAAAAATCAGTAGCAGTTGCTCTTCGGAATCGTTATCGACGCAGTCTTTTGCCAGAACATACACAGGATGATATTGTACCTAAAAACATATTGATGATTGGACCTACGGGTGTCGGTAAAACGGAAATCGCCCGTCGTCTTGCCAAACTGGTAGGGGCTCCATTTGTCAAAGTGGAAGCAACGAAGTTTACCGAAGTCGGATATGTCGGACGTGATGTCGAATCCATGGTTCGTGATTTGATTGAAACATCCCTGCGTATGGTCAAACTGGAGCGCACAGAAAAAGTGAAGGATAAGGCGGAAGAAGCGGCGAATGAACGGATTGTACATATTCTGGCTCCTTCTCAGTCCAAATCCAAAAACCAGCGTAATCCGTTTGAAATGATCTTTGGCAACAACGGCAGTGGAAATGCCGCCCAGGAACAGGAGGAGCCTGAACCGGACACAGGTGTGATGGAGCGTCGCCGCAAAATCCGATTTGATCTGCTCTCAGGCAAGCTGGAGGAAGACATCATTGAGATTGATGTAGAGGATCATACGCCTAACATGATGGATATGTTTGCGGGTCAAGGCAATGATCAAATGGGCATGAACATGCAGGAGATGTTTGGCAGTCTGCTGCCGCGCCGCACAAAGAAACGTAAACTGGCAATTAAGGAAGCGCGTAAAGTGCTTACCCAGGAAGAAGCGGGTAAATTGATTGATATGGATGATGTAACTCAGGAATCCATACGGCGTGCAGAGCAAACAGGCATTATTTTTATTGATGAGATTGACAAGGTCGCCAGTCAAGGCCGTGGAAGCGGTCCGGATGTGTCGCGTGAGGGCGTTCAGCGTGACATTCTACCCATTGTGGAAGGTTCCACGGTTATGACTAAGTACGGCCCCGTTAAAACGGATTATATTTTGTTTATGGCGGCAGGGGCGTTCCATGTGGCCAAACCTTCGGATCTGATTCCAGAGCTTCAGGGACGCTTCCCGATTCGTGTTGAGTTAAACAGCCTCAGCCTGGATGAGTTTGTATCGATCTTGACAGAACCGCAGAATGCACTGACGAAGCAGTATGTCGATCTGCTGCGTACCGAGAATATCGAGATCGAATTCTCGGATGAAGCCATTCGGGAGATCGCCAAGTTGGCTGAGTCGGTTAACCAGAATACAGAAAATATTGGGGCCCGCAGGCTGCATACCATTCTGGAGAAGCTTTTGGAAGACTTGTCTTTTGAAGCACCTGAACTTACGCTGGAGCATATGATCATTACACCGGAGTACGTACGTGAGAAGTTAAACGATATTGCAACAGATCGTGATTTAAGCCAGTATATTCTTTAAACTGCAGATTATTGTGTTCAATACGAGCTGCGGTATCATCTACAGTAGTTACTAGCAGCAAAACGAAGGGTATGGACTGAAGAACAGTGAGCATCTATCAAACATGATTCTGTATTAACCTGCAGATCATGCTGTGTTAGATGCTGTGTTTTTCGGTACAGCCCTTTTATTTTTATAGTGGTATAACAGTTTCTTGTGAATAGACCGATAAAGAGGGGAGATGCAAATTAGACCGGAAAATAGGACTTGTGCCGCATAAACATCGTTATAAAGGGTAGCGGATTAGTGGGTATTCCCATTTTATCCATCCATCTATTTCCATTAAAAGAATTTTAATTATTTAAATCTTAATCTTCATTCAATATAGAGATTGGAAAAACTTGCGCATTTGCGCAAAATGCTGTTTGGTGGAATTGGAAGCGGAGATCAATTGTTTTAGACAGCGAAATGAGTATTCATCTGTGTAATTGTTAAGAAAGTGTTGAGAAATAAATTTTAGAATCTGTCTTTTCCTGTACATAAAATGGCGAGATAAACAGAAATGACTTCGAGTAATTACAGCTGATTGATGGCTTGAAACCTTAATGTGACGGTAAAAAATGCTAAAGTTAACAACCGATATTGCTTTTACAACAGTGTGAAATTGAATCAATTAATAATGAAACGCAGACTGTAAAAATGAGTTTTATTTTAAGAATGTGTAAGGGTGCACTGCAGCAATATTAACACATTTTTGATTTGGGACTGAATATTTACGAAAAAAATCAAAATTTGCAGAAAATACACAAAAAGCTCTCTCTTTCAGAAAAGATAGGGCTTTTTTCTTATTGTAATATATCCCAAACTCGAAGAAACTTATGTTATACGACAACATCAGAGTTAATTCTACTTAAGTCCTAGAAAACCGTGTAAAGACGAATGTTTTTGTCGAAAAAACATTATCATTTTCGCGTGAAAAGATTCAATCTTTTTCCATAAATACTAAAGAGAGGAGGGATATTGTGAATCTTTTGAATGATATCAGCTTTAAAAGATTACAAGGTGCACTCGATGCGTCGAACATCAGACAACGAACGATAGCGGACAACATTGCGAATGCCGATACCCCGTATTTTAAGCGCTCGGACGTTTCTTTCGAAGAAATGTTACAGGGACAGATGAACGGTGATCAGCCTGTTCTTAAAGGCAAAGTAACGGATCCAAGGCATTTTGTCATAGGTCCTTCCTCTTCTGTACCGACACCAGTAGTTAATATGGACCAGTCCACTTCCATGAATAACAACCAGAATAATGTGGACATCGATAGAGAGATGAGCCTTCTGGCGGATAATCAATTGCGTTACAGTGCTTATATCCAGCAAGTGAACGAACAGATCAAAATGATGCGAGTTGGCGTAGAAGGGAGATAACAGCGTTGAATATTAGCAGCAGTTTTGGAATCAGTGCTTCGGCTCTAACTGCGCAGCGTTTGAGGATGGACGTGATTTCTTCCAACATTGCCAATGCAGAGACTACACGCGCGAGCATGTCAAACGGGGTTGCAGTTCCGTACAAAAGGAAAATGGTGGTGCTTGAACCGAACAAAACGTCCTTTGGTACGATGCTGCAGAACCAGATGCGGGGCGGTGGCTCAGGTGATGGTGTCAGAGTAACCGAAATTCGAGAGGATCAGTCACCACTCAAACCGGTCTATGATCCAACACACCCTGATGCGAACGCAGAAGGTTATGTGTTTATGCCTAATGTGGATATTGCAAAAGAGATGGTCGATATGATCTCCGCTTCGCGTTCCTATGAGGCTAACGTAACTGCACTGAATTCAACCAAAGCCATGATTTCTAAAGCATTGGAGATTGGAAGAGCTTAAACTGCAGCATCCTTCGACAAATAAACAAAACAGGAGATAAGGGGAGGGACATTCATGATTCAGAACAATATGTTCAGCACACAAGGAGTGCAGCCGCTGCAGATGAAGAGCACTGCCGAAAATAAACCATCTACACCAGCCGAAAGCATTCAGAGCTTCGGTACATACTTACAAAATGCTTTGGGGTCTGTCGCCGCACAGGAGACCCAAGCACATGAAATGTCAAATCAATTTTTGGTAGGCAAAGCGAATGTAGATCAGGTGATGATCGCTTCGGAACAAGCTCTGCTGGGTCTGCAGCTTACCACTCAAGTGCGAAACAAAGTGGTTGAGGCTTATCAGGAGATTATGCGTACGCAGTTGTAAAGGATCGTTTGCGCAGACAGCAGCGCTGATCATAATGACAAGCAGCTGCGAAGCTGCTCTTGACACAGGCCAATGGAACGCTAACGCTTGTGCAAGGACGGACTAAGCAAAGTTTCGGATGGGGTGACAGAGTGAATGAGAGAATTGCCCAGTACAGGGATAAGGCATCACAGTACTGGAATAGCTTTAGCAAGAAGCAGAAAACATTATTTATTTCTACCTTCCTATTTCTGATTTTGGCCGCAGTGGTTCTCACCATGCAGTTATCCAAAACGGAATATGAGGTTGCGTTCACTGACTTAAATGCAAGTGATTCGGCTGGTGTAATCAATTATCTGAACTCTTCCAATATTCCATACAAACTGAGCGCGGACGGAAAAAGTATTTCTGTGCCCAGTACGGATGTTGCACTGACCAAAGTAAATATCGGTTCACAAGGTATCATTCAAAATGGTTCACTTGGTTATAAAGCATTTGAGAGTTCATCATCTCCGATCGGTATGACAGACAAAGAGTTTGATGTGAAATATAACAATGCTTTAAATGGAGAAGTTGAGAAACTGCTTCAGCGTATGCAGGGCATCCAGGATGCCAAAGTCCTTGTTAACATGCCTAAAGATAATATCTTTGCCGGTCTGGAAGAGCAGGATAAAGCCTCAGCTTCCGTCGCACTGCAGTTCAAACCGGGGTATCATCCGAATCAGGCGGCTGTAGACGGATACTTTAACTTAGTTAAAACAGCTGTTCCAAATCTTCCGATCGAGAATATTACCATCACGAATACGGATGAAGCTGAACTCATTCCGACGGCTCGCGGTGGCAGTGGCGGCTTGTCATCTGAAGTGCAGGAAAACATGGCTCTACAGAAAAAGTTCGAGAGTGATGTAAGAAACAACGTAAAGCAGTTCCTTTCCAACATCGTAGGCGAGGATAAAGTTAACGTACTTGTTGCTTCCAAACTAAACTTTGATAAAGTGACCAGTAAAGAAAATCTCGTTACACCTGTTGATCAAGAGAACATGAAGGGAATCGAAATCAGTGTGCAGCAGATTCAGAAGAGTTACACCGGCGGGGGAAGCCCAACAGGTGGTGTTGCAGGAACCGGCCAACAGGACGTTCCAGGTTATCCGTCTTCGGATTCCAACAGCAATGCAAACTCAGAAGAATCATCAAGCACAATTAACTATGAAGTGAATCGGATTGCCAAAGATATCATTTCAAGCCCATATACTGTAAAAGACTTAACCATCAATGTGGCTGTTGAACCACCTGCAGGACAAACGGAACTGCAGCAGCCGGTTAAAGATGCGATTGAAAATATTCTGGTTAACATCGTTCGAGCTTCATTGGCAGATTCAGGCACTACAATAACTGACGCAGACCTGACAAAGAAAGTTTCAGTTATGTCACAAGGTTTTGCGACAGCTGCAGATACGAACACAGGCTTCCAGCTAACACCTGCAATGATGTGGGGTGGCGGTGCTTTGATAGCAGTACTGATCGCTGCGGTCGTTATTTTGTTAGTACGTCGTCGTCGTAAACAAAATGAATTTGAAGAAGAGGAAGATATTCCGCTTCCAGTAGCAACAGAGTTCCCGTCCATAACACTGGACAGTGTGACGAACGAAAGTCAGGTGCGCAAACAATTGGAGAGTTTGGCTAAGAAAAAGCCGGACGAATTCGTCAATCTGCTGCGTACGTGGCTGGCTGACGAATAGAGGTGAACACATTGGCAAAAGCAGGCAGTGCAGGATTGACTGGCAGACAAAAAGCAGCAATATTGTTGATTACACTAGGTCCGGAAGTGTCTGCTCAAATCTTCAAACATCTGCGTGACGAGGAAATTGAGCAGCTCACGTTGGAAATTGCCAACGTGCGCAAGGTTGATGCATCCGAAAAAGACATGATTATGTCCGAGTTTCATCAGATTTGTTTGGCACAGGAGTACATCTCTCAAGGGGGGATTACCTACGCCAAAGAAATTTTGGAGAAAGCACTCGGTTCCACCAAAGCGCTTGAAGTTATCAATCGTTTGACAGCTACGCTCCAGGTCAGACCTTTCGATTTTGCCCGTAAAGCAGATCCGAATCAGATTTTGAACTTTATTCAGAACGAAAGCCCGCAAACGATCGCGCTCGTACTATCTTATCTGCAATTCGAGCAGGCCGCGGCAATTTTGTCTTCTCTCCCGCAGGAGAAGCAGGCAGATGTGGCTCGCAGAGTTGCGGTAATGGACAGCACTTCACCAGAAGTCATTTCACAGGTAGAGCGAGTGCTGGAGCAGAAGTTGTCATCTACCGTGACCCAGGATTATACGAATGCAGGCGGCATCGAATCCATCGTTCAGATATTGAATGGTGTCGACCGAGGGACGGAGCGTACGATTCTGGATTCCCTCGAGATTCAGGACCCGGAACTTGCAGAAGAAATCAAAAAACGGATGTTTGTTTTCGAAGATATTGTCAATGTGGACGATCGTTCCATTCAACGTATTATCCGGGATATCGACAATGCCGACCTGCAGCTGGCACTCAAAGTGGCGAGCGAAGAAGTGCGTGAAGCTGTATTCCGTAATATGTCGAAACGGATGTCTGAAACATTCAAAGAAGAGATGGAATTCATGGGCCCTGTGCGGCTTCGTGATGTGGAGGAAGCTCAGACACGTATCGTAGGTACGATCCGCAGACTGGAAGAGTCCGGTGAGATCATTATCGCACGTGGTGGAGGAGATGATATCATTGTCTAATTTGATTAAATCTTTCCAGTATGTCCCGGTTGAAGATCATAAAAAGCTCGAGAATCATCATCATTATGCGGGTGAAGAAGAGACGGGGATGCATGGGGATGGCGAGGCCATCTCCGAAGCAGAAGTACTTCGGGCACGTGTGGATGAAGAGACGGAACGTCTCACTGCTGAAATGCTGGAAGATGCCAAGGAGTTTGCGGAAAAGCAGGTGCGCGAAGCTTCGGAAGAAGCGGAACGAATGCTTCAGGAGGCCCGAGAACAGATTGATCGCTGGTGGCAGGAGCAGCGAGAGCAGGATGAACATCTGACAGAAGCTCTCCGTGCCCAAGGTTTTCAACAAGGGTTCGAAGAAGGACAAGCACAAGCTGAACTGGATCTCCAGGTGAGGATCGAAGAGATGATGAAAGAAGCGCAATTAGTGCTTCAGGAAGCGTATACTGCCAAAGACCAGATTATTCAGGAAGCAGAGCCTTTTCTTGTTGATCTTGCGTGCGGTATTGCAGAGAAAGTTATAGATAAACAGCTTACTGTAGAGCCTGAACATACACTGGAACTGATCCGTCAGAGCTTGTCCAGGAAAAGAGAACAAGGCCAGATCACACTCTGTGTCGCGCCGGAACAGTTTTCATTTGTACAAGCTGCTAGGGAAGAACTGGCGCTTTCCATTGATTCGCAAGCAGATCTGCAAATTTTGCCAGATGCTACGGTTAAAGATAAAGGCTGTGTTATCCGTTCTTCATTTGGAAGTGTGGATGCAAGAATTGATACGCAGCTCGCCGAGATTAAAAAAGAACTGATCCGCATAGCACTTGAGGATGAGGAGCGAAGAAATCAACATGAAGGTTCTTAGTTCACAGCGTTATATGGAACATCTGCGGCAGTTTGACCCTGTGCGTATAAACGGCAAAGTGACGCAGGTCATCGGTTTGATGGTGGAGTCAGAGGGACCTGATGCCAGTATCGGCGATGTATGTTACATCTATCCGGGCAAATCTGCCAAGCCCCTGCAGGCTGAAGTCGTAGGGTTTCGAGATAACAAAGTGCTGCTTATGCCGCTGGGAGAACTTCAATCCATCGGTCCTGGGTGCGACGTAGTGGGAACAGGCAAACCGTTAGGTGTTCAGGTCGGGTCAGAGCTGCTGGGGAAAGTACTCGATGGACTGGGGCAGCCGCTTGACGGTTCACTGCTGCCATCCAGAATGCCGACGTATTCTACTTCTAACACACCTGTAAATCCGATGGACAGACCGCGTGTGCTTGAAACGATGAGCGTTGGTGTAAGAGCGATCGACGGTTTACTCACAGTAGGAAAAGGACAGCGGGTCGGCATATTTGCTGGTTCAGGTGTTGGTAAAAGTACGTTAATGGGCATGATTGCTCGCAATACCGCAGCGGATGTGAATGTGATCGCTCTGGTGGGTGAACGTGGACGCGAGGTTCGTGACTTTATCGAGCGAGATTTAGGCCCGGAAGGATTGGAACGATCTGTAGTCATCGTGGCAACATCAGATCAGCCCGCCTTGATTCGAATCAAGGGAGCGGTTATTGCAACGACGATTGCGGAGTATTTCCGTGACCGGGGCATGAACGTCATGTTAATGATGGATTCCGTTACTCGTTACGCTATGGCTCAGAGGGAAGTGGGTTTGGCTGTAGGTGAACCACCGGCGATGAGAGGTTATACACCTTCTGTTTTTGCAAGCCTGCCGAAACTGCTTGAGCGTGCGGGGACTGGTCCCACAGGGTCCATTACAGCCTTTTACACTGTACTGGTTGATGGAGACGACATGAACGAGCCGATTGCAGACGCAGTCAGGGGGATCTTGGACGGTCACATTGTGCTGAATCGCGCCATAGCTAATAAGGGCCATTTCCCTGCGATCGATGTGCTTGCAAGTATCAGCCGTGTGATGAAGGACATCGCTCCTGAAGAGCAGATTGATGCGGTTAACAATATGAAACGGTTGATGGCGGTGTACAAAGAATCGGAAGATTTGATCAATATCGGTGCTTACCAGCGAGGATCAAACGCAGCCATCGATGAAGCGATGGATCAGATTGACCATATCTGGAATTTTACAAAGCAAAAAGTGGATGAAAAAGTGACGCTAAGTGAAGTGCAGGAGCGTTTGATTCTTGAATTCGCAAGGAGATGAATGGGTAAACGATGAAATTTCGATATCATTTCCAGAAGGTTGTTGACCTGAAAAGCAATGAGAAGACACAGGCAGAATGGATGTTATCTACAGCCATTGGCAAACTTCAGACAGAAGAAGAACATCTGCTGCAGTTGATTAATGATCGAAATAATCTGATGGATATTATCCAATCTGCCACGGAGAACTGTGCTTCCGTATCCAGTTTGCAGGAAATGCAGCGATATGCTTATCACCTTGACGAGTGCATATCGCGTAAGAACAGTGATGTCAAGCATGCTCAGGTCAATGTGCAGCGGAATCAGAGCTTTTTAAATGGCAAAGTCATTGATGAAAAAGTGTGGCTTGGAGCGAGAGATAAGGCCAAAATCAGATTTCAACAGGAGATGCTCCTCCGGGAACAGAATGATCTGGACGAGATGGCTACTGTACGCTTCGCTGCCAAAGCCGGACGAGCGAATTGATGTGAGCCGGGCGCGAAGTTGTCTCGTGAAGGAGGAATGAACGGTGGCTGTAAAAGACACTGATATCGAAAAAGAATCCGGGAGCGGATGGGAAAAGTTTCTCATGATTTCAATCCCGATCGTATTTACCGTAGTGCTGCTTGGTGTACTGCTTACACTGTTTAACGTGGATATTCGGAATAATGCTCTCGAACTTGCCAATAAAATCCCTTTTGTCAAGAACTGGGTGCCTGAACCGGTTCTGGACCCTGAGAAGGAGAAACTGAAAAACTCCGAGAAGCAGGTAGAGAGCGCTGAAGCAACGATTGAAAAGCTGAAATCTCAAGTTACAGCTAAAGAAACAGAGCTCAAAGCAGCCAAAGAAGCTGCAGCTGCAGAGACGCAGAAAACAGCTGATTTGCAGAAGAAATTGGATGAAGCCAAACAAACAGCTGAAACCGCTGCAGCTGCACAACCTGAAAGCGAAAGTGACTATCAGAAGCAGATTAAAAGTTTGGCTAAGATGTATGCGGATATGAGTCCGAGTAAAGCTGCACCGATTTTGCAAAATATGACGAATGAAGAAATGGTGCTCATGTTAAATGCGATGCAGTCGACTGCCCGGACGAAAGTGCTGGAGAAGATGGACCCCAAGACGGCAGCGGATGTAACCATGTTAATGAAGGATGCGAAACCTTCAGGCGATCTTGCCCTGGATGCGCTCCAATCCAGATTAAAGAAGGAAACAGCAGCAGCTTCAACGACTACAGGAACGAACAGCAAGAATTTGGATAAAACCCAGTTGAGTCAGACTTTTGCCTCTATGTCTGCATCCAGCGGTGCTAAATTGCTGCTCGAAACGTATAAAATAAGTCCGGATAAAACACTGACTATACTGAATTCAGTAAATGATGCCACTCGTTCACAACTTCTTGAGAATATGTCGAAGGAAGACTCGGTTGAAACAGCCAAAGTTTTGAATCGGCTGATGGGGAATAAGTAAGGATACGGACGTGAATGCATAGAGGGGAGGTGAAAAAATGTCACTCGTATATCAAATGAACTCTACAGCTTCGGCTAAAACTTCCGGTTCAGCTTCGTCATCTGGATCACAATCAAGCGGTCCCGTTACGGAAACAGGTGGTGAGTTTCTGCAGACACTGGCACAGTCCATGGCTGGAGGAACTGGTGAAGGTGAGACAGCGAATAGTACAGCAGCCAAATCCGCTTCTCCGTTTATGTTTACATTTGCTTCAGAACAAGAAGGAGAGAACACATCTTTAACTGACACGTTAACCTCACTCTTTGCTGATGAAGATGCGTTGGGTTTAAGTGATAAGCTGAAAAAGCTGTTCGGTGATCTTGATGCTCTGGATGAAGCTTTGGAAAATGATCCATCACTGCTTGCAGGTCTCCAAACGTTGATCCAGCAAGTGTATGCTTTGTTGGGTAAAGGGGCTGACAGCAATCAGCAAGCATCTGCAGGCGAAACTGTTTCCAATTCGGATGATACCGTTAACGCTGCTTCTGCCGCTGATTTGTCTCAACATCCTGCTGCAATTCGTTTTGTTCTACAGGATGTGTTGACTCAATTGGCAGCGAAAGTTCAACATCCGAATCGTGCTGTAGTGGAGCTTGCACCTGAATTCAAACAGCTGCTTCAGGACCTTCAAACTCAGCTGCAAAAAGCTGGAGTTGAAACGGAAGACAAGAAAGGCTGGTCTGAACTGAAATCGATACTGGATACGATCTCTGTCATGAAGGACCAGACTGTTCTAGTAGAAGCCAAAGCAGGGCCGAATACAGCTAAAGCGGATGCAGCGCCAGTTTCCAGTGCAGATGTAGAGATTCAACAAGGCGGAATTGTAACTGCAGGAGAACTTTCCTTACGAAGCTCGGGCACAACCGCAGGCAAACCGGCCCAGCCTGTGATGCAGGCCTCGCTTTTTGCTAAGGAAATGACGCAATTTGTGGTGGATAAACTCGATATCGTGCAGCAGAAAGGGTTCTCCGAGGCAACAATCTCACTTCGTCCTGAACATTTGGGGAAATTGGATGTGCAGATTACGTTACAAAACGGGCAGTTGGTCGCCAGGTTCATGACAGAACATGTCATGGCGAAAGACATGCTTGAACAGCAGATGATGCAGCTGCGTTCCTCGCTGCAGTCTCAAGGCATTCAGGTAGAACGTCTGGAAGTAACTCAGAACAGCTCGCTAGGGTCCGAGATGTATCAGGATGGCGGTCGTCAGCAAGGTAATCAATCGCAGCAGCAGAGGCGTTCACGTGAGCGGGGAGAACATACGGATGAAGCCGTAACCGCAGCCGGACTTCAGGAAGAGTTGCGCAGCTGGCGCAGTGAACAAGTAGAAGGCGGCGAAATGCAGCGCGATTCATTCAGTGCAGAGGCTTAAAGAGGAATGAGGTGAATATATGGCAAACGAAATTGTTTCTACTAATAATGTTTGGCCAAACTACTCGGCTGCAAATAAAGCGACAACCAGCGCTGCAACCAAAGAGCTTGGTAAGGATCAGTTTCTCAAAATCTTGATCACCCAGCTGCAGAATCAGGACCCGATGCAGCCAATGGAAGATAAAGAATTTATTGCTCAGATGGCTCAATTCAGTTCAGTGGAGCAGCTGGTAAACATTTCTTCACAGCTTAAAACATTGAATCAGTCACTTGGGGCCGTATCAGGCATGATTGGCATGGAGATCAGTTGGCTCTCTTCTGATAAAGCAGACAGTGGTGCACTTCGTCAAGGTATTGTTGACTCTATTGTTGTGCGCGACGGTGTGCAGTACGCGAAAGTAGGCAAGGACGAAATCAAGCTGGATGAAATTATTCAAGTGAACCGTGCGAAGCAGGATGAAGAAGAGAAAACGCCTGTGCAGGATGTGCAAAACGTACAGGATGGTGCTGCGGGTTCTAATGTAAGCGAGCCATCGGATGTAAAAGACGAGGCAAGTGAGTCTGAAGATCGTGAGCAGACGGTATGAGTGATCGTATAACGGTTGGACAATTGTATACTGGACCCGTTACTCCAAATATGCTTCGCAAACCCCAACAGGGAGAAGTCTCCAGTGCCCCCGCTAAACCTTTTGCGCAGGTGCTTGAAGATAATCTTTTGAAACTCAGCAACCATGCGGCCAAGCGACTGGAACAGCGTGGGATTGAGTTGAAAACAGAGCAGATGAAGCAGATTGGTTCGGCACTCGATAAAGCTGCCGCCAAGGGAGCTAAAGAGTCTCTGATTTTGATGCAGGATATGGCCTTTATCGTTAATGTTAAAAATCGCACTGTTGTTACTGCGATGGATAGCGAAAGTATGAAAGACAATGTCTTCACTCAGATCGATAGTGCTGTCATTATTTCTTAGCCGGCTGGCCCTTCTCGGGAGCCGGAATGCCGCTGACCGACTGATGCGGCAACCAATTTAAGGCTGGGAGGATTTAATAAAATGTTGAAATCGATGTACTCAGGCGTTTCCGGGATGCGGGGTTTTCAAACCAAGCTGGATGTCATTGGTAATAATATTGCGAACGTAAATACGGTTGGATTTAAAGGAAGCCGAGTGATGTTCAAGGATATTATGAGCCAAACGACTTCAGGCGTCACTGCTCCAACGGATACTCCATCGGGTGGTGTTAACGCGCAGCAGATTGGCCTAGGTGTGTCGGTAGGTTCCATTGACACGTTACACTTGGCAGGCAGTCCTATGACTACGAATAGACCTACTGACCTTCGCATTAATGGAGATGGATTTTTTCTGGTTCGTCTGAGTGAGGACCAAGAGGTGCCATACTTGACACGTGCAGGTAACTTTACGCTTGATGCAGATCGCAACTTGGTTACTTCTGATGGTTTGTTTGTAGTGGATAGCGGTGGAGGAAACATCCAGATTGGAGATGATGTCGTTTCATTCACGATTGGTCAGGATGGAACGATCAACCAAACGATGGCTGACGGAACAAATGAGGCTGGCGTACAGATTGGCATCGGTAAGGTTGTGAATCCGTCGGGTCTGGAGAAGGTTGGCGGCAACTTGTATCGCATGACAACGAACGCCAATCCGGATGGTGCGCTTGAGCCTGTGACGGCAAATAATGCAGAAGAAGGTACAGGAGCTATTATCCCCGGTCAGCTGGAAATGTCCAATGTAGACTTGACAAACGAGTTTACCGAAATGATTGTGGCACAGCGTGGTTTCCAAGCGAACTCCCGGATCATTACAACATCAGACGAAGTGCTTCAAGAGGTCGTTAACCTGAAACGTTAATAACTGATTAGTAATTTTGAAATGGTGGGGGAGCTTGCTCCTCCACTCTGATTGAGGGGGCTTAGCATGATTTCAGTTACGCGGTTAAATGGTTCTCCCATGTGGTTAAATGCGCTGATGGTCGAGATCGTGGAAGAGACGCCGGACACGTATATTACTCTGGTAACGGGAAAAAGACTGATCGTTCTTGAAAAGGCCGATGAAGTGATTTCCAAAATCAAAGAATACAACCGTGAAATTGGAGTTCAGGCAGCCACGATCAAAGTGCAGCAAACGGAGGAGTCCTGATGAAAAAGATGATGCCCTGGGTTGCAACGATACTGCTTGCAATCACACTCATTGTGGTCGTAGTTTTTGTATTTTTGCAGGGACAGAACAAGAACGACAATACACATACAGCGGCGGCTGCTGAAGAAAAGAAGATGACTGCGGATGAAATTGTAGAGGTTTCATCAGAGCTGGGAGACATTAAAACGAATCTGGCCGATACAGATCGGATCGTAATGGTAAGTTTCTCCTTCAAGTTATCGGATAAGAAAGCCAAAGAAGATTTTGAGAAAATTAAAGACATTATTGTGAAGCCAATTATTATTCAGACGCTTGTCGACACCAAGCCTGAGGAATTGTCTACGGCAAAAGGCCGGATCCAATTCAACGAGAGATTAACAGGGTTGATCAATGAAACTTTACCTGAAGGAAAATTGAGCAGCACGAGTTTTTCATCTTTTGTAATGACACCATTGTAGTGAACAGAACAAGCTGTAGACCTGTAAGGGGGTGAGAACATGGTGGATGTATTATCACAGAATGAGATTGACGCCCTATTAGCAGCCCTTTCTTCAGGCGAAATGGACGCCGAGGAATTGAAAAAGGAAGAAACTCAGAAAAAAATCAGAGCATATGATTTTAAGCGGGCAGTTCGTTTCTCTAAGGATCATATTCGCAGTCTGACTCGTATTCACGAAAACTTTGCGCGTTTTCTCACCACTTATTTTTCGGCCCAGCTGCGGACGTTCGTTCAGATTAATGTCGTGCAGGTAGAACAGTTGCCTTATGACGAATTTATCCGTTCTATTCCCAAGATGACGATTTTGAACATTTTCGAAGCAGAGCCATTACAGGGACGAATGGTAATGGAGGTTCACCCCAACGTGGGATATGCGATGCTTGACCGTCTGCTTGGAGGTACCGGTAGTGCTCCGACCAAAATTGCAAGCATGACGGAGATTGAAACAACAATTATGGAGCGGATATTCAGCCGTGCATTCGAAAGTTTGCAGGAAGCGTGGAAGACGGTACTGGATATCTCGCCAAGAATGGAAGCACTGGAGACGAATCCGCAGTTTATGCAGATTGTTTCTCCCAATGAGACCATTGCCTTGATCTCGCTCAGCACCAAAATCGGCGATACGACGGGCATGATCAACTTGTGTATACCGCATGTCGTTCTTGAGCCTATAATGTCCCGGTTATCAACGCATCAGTGGTTTGTTTCGGAGAAGAAAACGAGAGCTCCGGAAGAGTACGAAGTGCTGAGAACTCGTGTGAACAAAGCCAAATTACCTGTAGTAGCCGAACTTGGTGAATCCAGAATTTCGATAGCCGAGTTTTTGGGATTATCGGTTGGCGATGTCATTACGCTCAATAAACCGGTGGAAGAGGGGCTTTCCATTAAAGTTGGTGACAGGCTGAAGTATATCGGCAGTCCGGGAACCATTAAGGACCGTGTGGCTGTGCAAATAGATCAAGTTGTCACCGAAGGAGTTGAAGAATTTGACGAGTAAGGATTATTTATCCCAGGAAGAGATCGATGCTTTGCTTCGGCAATCGGAATCGATAGCGAGTTCAGAACCCGCTCAGAAAACGGTAGATGACTTTCTGACCGAACTGGAACAGGATGCCTTGGGGGAGATTGGCAACATTACATTTGGCAGTGCGGCAACGGCGTTGTCCACGCTGCTGGGCCTTAAAGTGGATATTACTACACCTAAAGTATCGATCATAAGCCGGACGCAGTTCGAGGAGGCATTTCCTAAACCGCATGTTGCTGTTCATGTGAATTACGTCGATGGATTCGAGGGCATTAACTCACTGGTTATTAAAAAGAGAGACGCACAGATTATTGCGGACTTGATGCTCGGCGGTGAAGGTAATCCGGCTGATGAAGAGCTGAACGAAATTCATATCAGTGCAGTGCAGGAAGCAATGAACCAAATGATGGGTTCTTCTGCTACATCCATGTCGACGATTTTCAACCGTTTTGTCAATATCTCTCCTCCGGGGATTGATATTCTCAACTTGGAAAGCGGAGAGGGCGTTACTAATCTGCCACCAGATGAAACGCTCATACAAGTTTCGTTCCGTCTATTAGTGGGCGATCTGATTGATTCGAATCTGATGCAGCTGCTTCCAGTACCTTTCGCCAAAAACATGGTGGATATGTTAATAGGAGGAGCTCAGGAGTCAACATCCAGTGCAACTGCAGCTGCAGCGCCTGAGCCTGAGCCGACACCAGTACCAACACCTCCAGCCGCCGCACCAGCGCCGCCACCGGTTATGGAGCAGCAGCAGATGCCTCCACAAGCTCCACAGCAGCCTGCTCAGGACTATAGTGGATACGGACAAGCTCCGATGGGGGCGCCTCCACAGCAGCCATACGGAATGCCTCCACAGCAGCCATATGGCATGCCGCCGCAGCAGCCGTACAGTATGCCGCCGCAGCAGCCGTACAGTATGCCGCCGCAGCCAGCTTACGGTGAGCCGCAGCACTACGGTGGTGTACCTAATAGGAATGTGAATGTACAGCCTGTTCAGTTTGCCAATTTGCAAAATGGGACTTATGGCCAGGTAGACGAGAACAATTTGAATTTATTGATGGACATTCCCCTTAAGGTCACCGTAGAATTAGGAAGGACCCAGAAGCAAATTAAAGATATATTGGAGTTATCACAAGGTTCGATTGTCGAACTGGATAAGTTGGCTGGTGAACCTGTCGATATCCTAGTTAATAACAAGCTGATTGCCAAAGGAGAAGTTGTGGTCATTGATGAGAACTTTGGTGTTCGTGTTATAGATATCGTAAGCCAATGGGACCGAATTCAGAAATTACAATAAGCACAATCTAGGGAGGATTTGAACCAACATGGCAAACCGAATTTTAGTCGTAGACGACGCTGCATTTATGAGAATGATGATCCGGGACATTTTGTCCAAAAATGGGTATGAAGTCGTAGGAGAAGCACCAGATGGGGCACAGGCAGTTGAGAAGTTCAAGGAACTTCGTCCAGATCTGATTACAATGGATATTACAATGCCTGAGATGGACGGTATTGCTGCATTGAAAGAAATCAAAAAAATCGATGCAAACGCAAAAGTAATTATGTGTTCTGCAATGGGACAGCAGGCGATGGTAATTGACGCCATTCAAGCGGGTGCCAAAGATTTCATCGTTAAACCTTTCCAATCTGATCGGGTTATCGAAGCAATCAGCAAAACACTGGGAGCTTAAGAAACATGTTGATGGCTCAGGGTGATACTCCAGAACCAGCTGGCGCGGGAATCAATTATTATTTACAGCTTGTATGGGTGATTGTTGTCCTGGCCGTCATCCTGGTTCTTATCGTCTATCTGATTCGATTTTTGAACAAACGGAATCAGCAGTGGTTTCGAAGCGGAACCGTTCGCATTTTGGGCGGGGTCGGATTAGGACAAAACAAGTCTTTGCAAATTCTGGAGATTGGCGGAAACGTTTATTTGATTGGTGTGGGCGAGAATATACAGCTGCTGGATAAGGTCTCGGATTTGGAAGAAGCGCAGAAAATTATAGATTCTTTTGAACGAGACGCTGCTGCGCAGCAGGGCAGCCTTTCACCTATCATTGCCAAGCTCACTCAGCGGCTTCGCAAAGATGAACCGCCTCGGGAAATGGAAATTGAGGACACCGCTTCTTTTCATGAGATGTTCGAATCCAAACTTCGGCAGATGCCAAACCGTAAAGAGAAGATGGAGAAGCTCCTGGATCAAGACAATACTACAGATCGGTCGAGGGATTCATGAAGAAAAAGATTTGGTTAGCGTGTTGTTTCATAGGACTTATCAGCCTGGCATCCGTTACGGTGGCTTTTGCCGAGCCGATTCCTAACATTGATATTCAAATAGGAAACGGTGACGGCAGCACGCCAAGTACAAGTTCATTGTCCATCATTTTATTAATTACAGTGCTCAGTATAGCGCCAGCATTGCTGGTACTGATGACCAGTTTTACTCGCATCGTTATCGTGCTTGGTTTTGTCCGGACCTCACTCGGAACGCAGCAAATGCCTCCGAATCAGGTATTGGTTGGTCTTGCACTTTTTCTGACACTTTTTATTATGTCGCCAACGCTGTCTTCTATTAATCAGGTTGCACTGCAGCCTTATCTTAAGGGAGATTTAACACAAACGCAGGCGCTTGAAAAGGCAGCAGATCCGATCAAGAAATTTATGTTTACGCACACGCGTGAGAAGGATATTATGCTGTTCATGAAATACAATCAGTCGGAACAGCCCAAATCGTATCAGGATATTCCGATTACAGTGATGGTACCGGCGTATGCAATCAGTGAGCTTAAAACAGCTTTCCAGATGGGATTCATGATTTTTATTCCTTTCCTGGTGATCGACATTGTTGTGGCGAGTACGCTCATGGCCATGGGTATGATGATGCTTCCCCCGGTTATGATCTCATTACCTTTTAAAATACTGCTCTTTGTGCTGGTAGACGGGTGGTATCTGGTAGTCAAGTCACTGTTGCTGAGTTTTAACACTTGAACCGGAGAGTTAAAGGAGGACGGTCATGACTTCGGAGTTTATTATCGGTCTGGCCGGAAAAGCGGTATACACGTCATTGCTGGCCAGTGCACCTATGCTTATTCTAGCTCTGGTTGTAGGACTTTTAATTAGTATTTTCCAAGCAACGACTCAAATTCAGGAGCAGACTCTGGCCTTTGTGCCTAAAATTATTGCTGTACTCTTGGCGGTACTTTTATTTGGGCCCTGGATTTTGAATATACTCATCGATTTTACGTATAACATACTCGACAATCTATATAGATACATAGGGTAGGCTTTAGCCGATGGAGACATTGCTGCAAAGTTTCCCTGTCGCTCTGCTTATGTTTTGTCGAATAGCCTCATTTTTTGTAACTGCACCAGTCTTTTCAGCTCGAAATGTACCTGCTTCGTTTAAGGTAGGGATCTCTGCCTTTGTTACGCTTACGGTATATATGTCGTTTGGCATTCATCAGACCGTTCCAACCGACTTGAGCTACATCTTATTGATTATCAGAGAAATTCTGATAGGCCTGCTTCTGGGTTTTGTTGCCTATCTTTTGATGACGGCAGTCCAGACAGCGGGGGCGTTTATTGATATCCAGATTGGTTTCGGTATAGCGAATGTGTATGACCCGATGACAGGTGCTTCTGCGCCGCTAACAGGTAACTTTAAATATGCTTTTGCTGTGCTTTTATTTCTGACTATGAACGGACATCACTACCTGCTGGACGGGATTGTATACAGTTATCGATGGATTCCGCTCTCCAACGTGTTCTTTTTGAAGATGGCAGATGGAAGTGTTGCAGAGTTTCTTGTACGAACATTAGGAGAATCGTTCATGCTGGCTTTCCAGATGGCAGCTCCGATCGTGGTCGCGCTGTTTCTGACAGATGTAGGATTGGGCTTTTTAGCAAAAACGGCTCCACAGTTTAACGTATTTGCTGTAGGTATGCCGCTCAAGGTGCTCGTTGGAATTGCTATTTTGCTTCTGCTGGTGCCCAGTTTTGCCTTTGTGTTTGGCCAATTGTTCGAGGTGATGTTCCGGTCGATGGAAAAACTGCTTGGAACGATCGGACAACGGCCGGGATGAGTGAAATGGAGGACAGGATTCAGATGAAACTTCAACTCGACCTCCAGTTATTTTCAGGGGAGAAGACGGAGAAAGCGACCCCGAAAAAGCGACAGGATACACGGAAAAAGGGCCAGGTCGTCAAAAGTATGGAGTTATCGGGTGCTTCGATTCTCCTGTTCACATTTCTCATCATGATGATCTTCAGTACGTTCTATAAAGAACGTATGGTCAGGTTGTTTACGGATATTTTCATTAATCGGCTCAGCCTGGAGATTACCGAAGAAAATGTGATGGCACTGATGATACGTTACGGGATTGAAGTGATGCTTTTACTCGCTCCTGTTTTGCTTGGCGCAGCTTTGATTGCATTAATTGTAAATTACATGCAGGTGGGGTTCCTTCTTATTGGTGAGGGTTTAAAACCGAAGCTTGAGAAATTAAATCCAATTAAAGGTTTTAAAAACATCTTCTCCCTTCGTTCGTTAGTTGAATTTGCAAAGTCCATTTTGAAAATGTCCATTATCGGATATTTGGTATACAGCACCATTACCAGTTATCAAGCTGATATTGCTTCATTATCCCATTTTTCAATGGATGCTATTTTACAGTTTGCTGCTTCGATTACTTTGAATCTTGGTGTCAAAATTGCAGTTGCACTGCTGGTGCTTGCCGTATTCGACTACATGTACCAGAAGTACGATTATGAAAAGAATATACGGATGTCCAAACAGGATATCAAGGATGAGTACAAGAAAATGGAAGGCGATCCGCTGATCAAGGGCAAAATTCGAGAGCGTCAGCGTCGAATGGCTATGCAGCGTATGATGCAGGAAGTACCTAATGCAGATGTGATAATCACGAACCCGACTCACTTTGCCGTAGCGCTGAAGTATGAGGGGTCTGAGATGGAGGCTCCGCAGATTATTGCTAAAGGGCAGGATTATGTCGCTCTGCGCATTAAAGAAATTGCCAAAGAACACGGTGTGATTACGATGGAAAACAAACCACTGGCACGGGCTTTGTTCCAGAGAGCTGAGATTGGTGACGCTATACCAGCCGATTTGTTCCAAGCTGTAGCCGAAGTGCTGGCTTATGTATATAAACTAAAGGGCAGAACGAAATAAAAGGGATCGGAGGCCGTACATTCATTGAAAACAAAAGATTTAGCTATACTTGCGGGGATTATCGGCATCGTGTTGATGATGATTCTCCCGATCCCGATTTGGCTGCTCGATATGCTGCTTGTTATCAACATCTCTATTGCCTTGATGATCCTGCTTGTTGCCATGAACAGCAAAGAAGCTTTGCAGTTTTCCATATTTCCGGCTTTGCTGCTCATTACGACCTTGTTCCGACTCGCACTGAATATCTCGACTACCAAATTGATATTGGGTAAGGGAGATGCGGGAGCGGTAGTTGCAACCTTCGGAAGCTGGATTGCCGGAGGTGAAATTGCTATAGGTTTCATCGTGTTTTTGATCCTCGTTGTGGTTCAGTTCATCGTTATCACTAAAGGATCTGAGCGTGTAGCTGAAGTAGCAGCAAGATTTACCCTCGATGCCATGCCTGGTAAACAAATGAGTATTGATGCAGACCTGAATGCAGGTTTGATCAATGAACAGCAGGCGCGTGAGCGCCGCTCCAAAATTGAACGCGAAGCCGACTTTTATGGTGCGATGGATGGTGCCAGCAAATTCGTAAAAGGGGATGCCATAGCAAGTATTATCATTCTCCTGATCAACCTGATCGGTGGTTTTATCATCGGTATGACGGTGCATGGTCTCGATTTTGCAACATCACTCTCTACATACTCGGTATTGACCATCGGGGATGGATTGGTTAGCCAGATACCTGCTCTTCTGATTTCAACAGCAGCAGGACTGATTGTGACCAGAGCTTCATCGGAAGGAAACTTGGCAGAAGATATCACCGGCCAGTTGTTTACATATCCGATACTCATCTATATCGTAGCTTTTGTTATTGCGATGCTGGGATTTTTTACACCGATTCATGTGATTACAACGCTCCCGCTGGCAGGTGCGCTTGCCTTTGCCGCCTGGCGAATGCAGAATAATCTGAATTTAAAACAGGAAGCGGAAGAGCAATTGGAAGAAGAGCAGCAGATTGAAGAGGTGAGAAGTCCTGAAAGTGTGATTAACCTGCTTCAGGTAGATCCGATCGAGTTCGAGTTTGGTTATGGCTTGATTCCACTGGCTGATAATCAGCAGGGCGGAGACCTGCTCGACCGGATCATCATGATTCGAAGACAATGTGCCCTTGAGCTGGGTTTGGTTGTACCTGTCATTCGAATTCGGGACAATATTCAGTTAAGACCTAATGAGTATGTAATCAAAATCAAGGGTAATGCAGTGGGTGGCGGAGAACTGCTTCTGAATCATTATCTTGCCATGAGTCCTGGGTACGATGAAGAGTCCGTTACAGGAATTGAAACAACAGAGCCGGCTTTTGGACTGCCTGCGCTGTGGATTGACGAAGTGACGAAAGATCGGGCTGAGCTCGCTGGATATACAGTCGTTGATCCGCCTTCTGTTGTTGCCACGCATCTGACAGAACTGATCAAGAAACATGCACACGAGCTGCTGGGTAGACAAGAAACAAAAGCGCTTGTGGACAACCTCAGAGAAAATTATGCTGCATTGGTGGATGAACTGATTCCTTCCGTACTCTCGATTGGTGATGTGCAAAAGGTTCTTGCCAAGCTGCTGCGTGAGAAAGTCTCCATACGAGATATGGTAACGATCTTTGAGACGCTTGCAGATTACGGTACCTACACGAAGGACCCTGATGTGTTGACGGAGTATGTCAGACAATCCTTATCACGTCAGATTACGCAGCAGTTCTCCCAAAAAGGCGAAACGCTTCGCGTAATTACAGTTGGACCAGGGCTTGAGAAGAAAATTGCAGAAAGTGTGCAGCAATCGGAGCAGGGCAGTTACCTGGCCTTAGACCCGATCTCAACTCAGAGTGTGTATCAGAAGCTGAGTGAACAAGTTAATCGGTTAATACAATCGGGACAACAGCCGATCGTGCTGACTTCTCCAACCATTCGAATGTATCTGCGTCAGGTGATTGAACGAACGATGCAGGACATTCCGGTGCTTTCCTATAGCGAGTTGGAGCCGAATGTTGAAATTCAAAGTATCGGGGTGGTGAACTTATGAGAGTAAAACAATACGTTGTTGAGACCATGCCCGAAGCTATGCTTCAGATTCGGAAAGACCTGGGAAGTGACGCCGTCATTCTGTCCACCAAAGAAATCAAGGTGGGCGGAGTGCTGGGGATGTTCCGCAAGAAACGGATCGAAGTGGTTGCGGCTGTAGATAAGGAACAGACCAATCAGGCGAAGGAATCTGCTGCAAAGCAGGTGCAAAAACCGTTTACGCCCGTGCCTCGTGCGTATGTTCCCGAAGCTTATGCTCAAACCGCTCGTTCATTTGCAACAGCTTCCAATGAAGAAGGTGCTGCAGCTGCGGTTGATCCAAAAGGACAGGAGAATGCAGCGGCTGTTCCATCTGTATCCCAATCAAGTGATCGAGATGAGAAGATGGAATACAGCTCGGATTCCGTTGTCAGTGAGCATAAACCGCGACCGCAAGGGGCGGATTTTTCGGGTTCAACCTCTAGTATGGGTGATCGCGCTCCCCATCAGCAGCAGGATATGCTGTTGAATGAAATTCAGGATTTGAAGCAGATGATGACCAAGCTTTCCAAGCAGGGTACGGCTGCGGAGATGCTTCCTGAACCATTGGTCAAGTTTCAGGAGCGAATGGCAGAACAGGAGATATGGCCGGAAGTATGGGAGTCCTGGCTCGCGCCGATTCAACGGAGTTTATCCGAAGGAGAGCTGCACGAACCTGATGCGGCAGAGGCTCTTCGGTCAGAGGTTACAACTTTTCTGAACGATCGTATCCAGGAAGGGATTTTACCAGACACCCGGATCGTGTACGTGGCTGGACCAACGGGAGTGGGCAAAACAACGACGATTGCCAAGCTGGCCGCTGAACAGATGTTCAAAAAGCAGCGTAAAGTTGGTTTCATTACTTCAGATACGTATCGAATCTCTGCGGTTGAACAGCTCAGAACGTATGCCTCCATCTTGAATGTGCCGCTGGAAGTTGTGCAGTCGCCTGGAGATACGCAGCGTGCCATTTCCCGGTTAGAACACTGTGATCTGATCTTTATGGATACAGCAGGCAGAAACTACAGAAACGAACTGCTTGTCTCTGAGCTGCAGAGTCTGCTTGCTCCAGTGGAGAACAGTGAAACCTTTCTGGTGATGAGTATGACGGGGAAAAGTGCGGATATGGTACAGATTACAGAACATTTCAGCAAATACGGGCTGGACAAAGTGATTTTTACCAAAATGGACGAGACAGGGACCTGTGGTCCATTATTTAATCTGCTTCATCGTTTCCCGCTAAAACTGGCTTACGTGGCCAACGGCCAGAACGTTCCTGATGATCTGTTGAAGCCTGATGCAGATTGGTTATGCAAAGTATTGTTGGGAGAAGGAGCAGAATGATGGACCAGGCAGCTTCGCTCCGAAGTTTGGCTGGTGCACCTTTGGGGAGCGATGAAAGCAGGGCGAGTAACCGTTCCTCCCAAATTATCACCGTGGCCAGTGGTAAAGGCGGGGTAGGCAAGTCCAATTTTACATTGAATTTTGCACTGACGCTGCATTCCATGGGTAAAAAAGTACTGGTGTTTGATGCAGATATCGGTATGGCCAATATCGATGTTTTAATGGGAACTTCGTCTTCCTATAATCTGTATCATCTATTATACCGACATAAAACTATAAGGGAAATCATACAACTCGGTGCTGATGGCCTGCCGTATATTGCAGGGGGGTCGGGAATGAAAGAACTATTCTCATTGTCTGATCGAGATTTGGAGTTTTTCGCCAGTCAAGTAGAAGACATTGCGCAGGAGATGGATTATGTCATTTTCGATACCGGGGCTGGCCTTTCCAGAGAAAATATGAGATTCATCAGTGCTGCTGATGAGTGCCTGATCGTAACTACACCTGAACCGACTTCAATAACTGATGCGTATGCCTTAGTCAAAGTGATGCACAGCCAGGAGCACGCTACCCCTTTTCGAATGATCGTAAACCGGGTCGAAGACGAAAGGGAGGCGGAACGTGTAGCGGATAAGATAGCTGGAGTCGCAAGGAAGTTTTTGCAAACGGATATCCCGCTTTTGGGGTATATCTCTGAGGATGCCCAGGTCGTTACAGCAGTCAAGAAGCAGATGCCCTACCGTCTGGCCTATCCGAATTGCAAAGCTTCCAAGGATATTCAAAAACTTGCTCTTCGATATCTGGCTGTACCTGCAGCTCCGGAATCCGGAACCTTGTCAGGAATCAGGGGATTTATGAAAAAGTGGCTTAAACGAACAACATGATTTCTGAATAAAGGAAACAGAGGTGACACAATATGGCGGTCTATCAAGTTTTAGTTGTCGATGATTCCGCTTTTATGCGCAAAATTGTGACGGATTTCATTGAAGCGGACCCAGAGTTTAAGGTTACGGCTACCGCATCGAATGGCAAAGAAGCCATTCAAAAAACGTTAGAGCTGAAGCCTGATATTATCACGATGGATGTCGAAATGCCTGAAATGAATGGACTGGATGCGCTAAAAACAATCATGGAAGATTCCTTCATTCCTGTAATTATGCTATCTGGTATTAATGAACAAGGCATGAAAGAGACGATTATGGCGCTGGAAGCCGGCGCGTTCGATTTTATCCGTAAACCTTCTGTCGTGCATGATCAGGATATTGCTCAGGTTGGCAAGGCGCTGGTTGAACGCATGCGTGCGGCCATGCACGAAGTGAAGCGAAAAGCCGAACGCAAAGAATCGATCAAAAAAATGGAGGCCTCCCGCAATGCTGTGATTCCTCCCATGCAGCCGGTGAAGAAAGAGCTTCCGGCAAGAGATATGAATGAATCCATTCATAAAGCGGCTCCGCCTGCGCTCCCGAACAGTGAGCCTGCAGTTAAAGAGCATACTGAGGCTGTTCAGATTAAGAAGAAGCCAAGTGCACCGCCATCTCTTCCGAAAACAGATCGAACGTTTAACAAAAAGGAAAGCACAGTTAAGCCGGATCAGCCGGCTCGCACCGCAAGTACGGATAAAACCGTCAAGCCGTCTGCGAGTCCACTGCAGGCCAGCAGAGAAGCCAGAACATCGGACCCAACCAAGCCCGCGGCAAAACAGACAGCAGCCACTTCAGTGCCTGTACCATCGCCTGCACCTGTGAAAGAGCCTGCGAAGCTTAACACGGCTTACAAAGGTTCAGGGAGCTTGGAAGGATCGTTTAACAAACTTGTTGCTGTCGGTTCTTCGACTGGCGGACCAAGAGCTCTCAAGACCCTGCTTGAACAGCTGCCTGCAGATCTGCCGGCACCGGTAATTATTGTGCAGCATATGCCGCCCAATTTTACTCGTTCACTGGCGCAGCGATTGAATACGTTCAGTCCCCTGCATGTGGTGGAGGCAGAAGACGGTATGGCACTTCGAAAAGGAACAGCTTATATTGCGCCTGGTGGTTTCCATTTGAGAGTCCACAAGGCAGCAGATGGAAGATTCATCTTGAAACTGAGTGAGGATCAACAGGTTAATGGTCACAGACCTTCAGTGGATACGATGTTTGAGTCCCTTCTGCCGTTTACATCTTTACAGCGACATCTTGTTCTTCTGACAGGCATGGGAAGCGACGGAGCACGTATGATGAAAAAATTGTACGATACCGGAGTCACATCAACGTTTGCCGAAAATGAAGAAACTTGTGTTGTCTACGGTATGCCGCGTTCAGCTGTA
Source organism: Paenibacillus sp. AN1007 (assembly GCF_040702995.1). Lineage (NCBI taxonomy): Bacteria > Bacillati > Bacillota > Bacilli > Caryophanales > Paenibacillaceae > Paenibacillus > Paenibacillus sp. AN1007. The sequence goes on along the minus strand of NZ_CP159992.1, from coordinate 3,403,023 downwards.
GAGCTGCAATGCGTGCGTCATCTTCTGCCTCTGCAGGAGATTGCGCCAAGACTTGTTCAAGCAGTGAAATAACGGAGTGTAACTTACGGAGGAGGTGCCTCACAATGGACATGAACCAATATTTATCCATGTTTATTGATGAGTCTAATGATCATCTGCAATCCCTTAACGAAAACATGCTACAACTTGAAGCTAATCCGGAAGATCTGGGCATCGTGCAGGTTATCTTCCGTTCTGCGCATACTCTCAAAGGTATGGCGGCGACTATGGGATTCGAGGATTTGGCTTCACTGACACACAAAATGGAAAATGTACTGGACATGGTGCGTAACGAGAAGCTGAAAATGCAGGATTACATTTTTGATACCATGTTCAAGAGTTTGGATGCTTTGGAGAATATGGTTCAGGATATTACCGGGGGCGGAGAAGGTAAAGCGGATGTCACCTCCATCGTTGCTTCGCTCCAGGCTATTGAAAGCGGTGAATGGACCGGAGGCAGCGCTCCTGCGGTTAAGGCGGAGAAACAAACGAGTTCGACAACTTCTAATGCTGTGGAATTGGACGAGTTTCAATATTCGGTGCTTGATCAGTCCATAGCAGAAGGACACCGTGTATTCTATGTTGACGTTCTTGTAAGTGAGCATAGTCAATTAAAAGGCGTTCGGGCATATATGGTGTTTGACATGCTTGAGCGTTCAGGTGAGGTCGTTAAAGCGTATCCTTCGGTTCAGGATATCGAGCAGGAAAAGTTTGAGCGCAGTTTCTCGTTGTATTACATAACAACCAAAGAGGCGCAAGAACTGGAAAAGGGCATTCTGAGCATCTCCGAAATTGAGAGTGCAAAATTGATTCAGCTGGATCAGGAGACATTGCAGCAGATGACGAATCAGACAGCCGCGGCGGCTGCAGTAGAGGATGCACCAGCGCCAGCCCCTGAGGTTGTCCAGGATGCACCTGCTCTGGAAGCTGCGCCTCAAGATGAAGTTAAAGCAGTTCCGGTAAAGGCTGCAGCACCAAAACAGGCGGCGGCTCCTTCACGGACCATCCGTGTCGATATCGAACGACTGGATGTGCTGATGAACTTGTTCAGCGAATTGCTGATCGACCGTTCGCGTCTGGAACAATTGGCAAGCGAGACAGGCAGCAATGATCTGTCCGATACGGTTGCCCACCTCAGCCGAGTGAGTACGGATTTGCAGAACATTGTACTGAAGCTGCGGATGGTTCCGGTAGATACGGTATTTAATCGTTTCCCACGCATGATTCGGGACCTTGCCAAAACATTGGATAAAAAGATTGATCTCGTCATTACAGGCGCTGAAACCGAACTGGATCGAACCGTTATTGACGAAATTGGTGATCCGCTTGTGCATCTGCTGCGCAACGCAGTTGACCATGGCGTAGAATCCATCTCGGAGCGTACAGCTGCTGGTAAACCGGAAATGGGTACAGTCAATCTGCGAGCTTTCCACAGCGGCAACCATGTATTTATTGAGATCGAAGACGATGGAAAAGGGATTTATCGTGATAAGCTCCTGCAAACGGCGATTAAACGCGGCGTTGTGACCGAGGAGCAGGGTGCAAAAATGAGTGACGATGAAGTGAATCAGCTGCTGTTCGCTCCTGGTTTCAGTACGGCTGACAAAATTTCGGATATTTCCGGCCGTGGTGTAGGTTTGGACGTTGTAAAATCGAAAATCACTTCGCTTGGCGGTAATGTGACCATCACTTCTACGCCGGGCAAAGGCACAAACTTCTCTGTACAGCTTCCTTTGACCCTGTCCATCATTGCAGCGATGCTTGTGCGGCTCGGTTCCGAGAAATATGCCGTTCCGCTCTCTTCCATCGTAGAAACAGCAATCGTGCAGCGTGAGCAGGTTCGTAATATCCATGGAAATAAAATGATCACGTTCCGTGAGTCCTTGATTCCATATCTGTCATTAAGCGAAGTTTTCGGCGTACCCGATTTCAACGATGCAGATGAGAAAGAAACCGAGATCGTTGTAATTCGAAAAGGGGACCGTCTCGCAGCCGTTGCGGTTGAAGAATTCATTGGTCAAAGCGAGATTGTACTCAAATCGATGGGAACGTATCTTCCAGCTATAGAAGGAATCTCTGGCGCGACGATACTCGGAGATGGACAGGTAGCTCTGATTCTTGATCCTAACGCTTTTATCAAATAAGCATATTGTTTGAGTCTTACATTGAATAGGGAGGTTTTTTACATGGAAGAAGAGTTGAAAGTCATCGTCTTTAAATTGGGGTCCGAAGAGTACGGTATTGAGGTAGACAAGGTTCAAACGATTGAGCGTATGATGCCGATTACCCGCGTTCCCAAAACACTTTCCTTTGTAAAAGGTGTGATCAACCTGCGTGGTGTTGTTATTCCGGTCATTGATCTCCGCGGACGCTTCTCCCTTCCGGAAACGGAGTACACTGATCAAACGCGGATCGTGATTGTCGGTGTGGATGATATGCAGGTTGGTTTTATCGTTGATTCAGCCAATGACGTCATCGACATCAAAAGCAGCTCCATTGATACCCCACCGGAGGTGGTTGGGGGCGTTAAAGCAAGATATCTGCGTGGTGTTGCAAAATTGGAAGATGGCCGTTTGTTGATTATGCTCAATCTTAACGAAGTATTAAACAAAAGCGAGATTGTGCAGCTGGAAAGTGTTGAGGGCTAACACTGTGGAGATGTTTAACCGATTTGAGGGTTTCCAGATGGATGTACTCAAAGAGGTCGGTAATATTGGAGCAGGCAACGCCGCTACGGCGTTGTCTCAACTCCTTAACAGACCGATTGATATGGGTGTACCCACCGTTCAGATGCTCCCATTCGAGGAGATTGCTGAGAAAGTGGGCGGTGATGAACGAATCGTAGTCACTGTATTTCTTCGTGTAGAAGGTGAAGCCCCTGGTAATCTCTTTTTTATGATGACCCCGGAAGCAGCCAAGTTGTTGTTAAACCGCCTTGCCGGTTTTGAATTAAAAGAAGGTTTGATCTTTACCGATATGGAATATTCCGCACTGTCTGAGATTGGCAACATCCTAGCTGGATCTTACCTGTCTTCTCTGGCGGATTTCACAAAGCTGTCGATGTATCCAACAGTTCCGGGACTTGCCATTGACATGGCCGGAGCAATCCTGAGTTACGGGCTGCTGCAGTTCGGAGAGATGGGCGATGCTGCGTTATTAATTGATACTTCTTTCTTTGAGGGTGAAGATCAGGTAGAGGGGCAGTTTTTCTTGATTCCCGATCCATCTTCTTTTGCCAAGATTTTCGAATCGCTAGGGGTGCCGCTGGACCATGATTGAGGACAAAAGCATCGTTAAAGTCGGTATGGCGGATCTGAATATCGCTCAACTTCCTGGCGTAATCCGTACAACTGGCTTAGGGTCATGTGTGGGACTAACGATGTATGACCCACAGTTAAAACTGGCTGGAATGGCCCACGTCATGCTCCCAAGTTCTGAGATTGCCCGGGAGGGCAAACTGAACACGGCTAAATATGCGGATACAGCACTGCCGGAACTGCTCGAAAAAATGCTGAAGATGGGTGCATCTCAAGCTAGAATTGTATCTAAAATGGCTGGAGGCTCGCAGATGTTTGCTTTCTCGGGTGCAGGAGATACGATGCGAATTGGACCTCGGAATGCCGATTCCTGCCGAGAAATGCTGCAGCAGCTCAGAATTCCTCTGCTTGCCGAAGATACAGGAGGAAATTACGGACGGACTATCGAAATGAATTGTGAAACAGGACTGTTAACTATTCGCAGCGTACAAATGGGTGTAAAGGAATTATAATATAATGATAGGAAACTACCGCATTAATCTTGGAGCAGGCATAGTCGGATTCGTTCTGACTTTTTTTGTAGCATTCAGCAGCAATGTGTTGATGACCAGTTTAATACGCGGATTAATAGGATTCGCAGCCTGGTATGTCCTTGCATATGGTCTGCGTTGGGGATTGGGGATATTGTTAAGCCCTCGTGGAGAGAATGGATTCGGTTATGATTCAGAGGGTGCTCAAGATCTAAGAGGTTCACAGGTGGACATCAAACTCGAAGACGATGGACTAGAGCTGAGTGATTTGCTCAAGAATGGAGAGAGCAGCTCCGCCGGGGCTGATCTTCCGCCATCTGAGACGAAAGCTCCAACGGGATTTGCCCCTTTGGATCCGCCTAAACTCGTCCGGACCAAAGACCCGGAGGAATTGGCGCAGGCCGTTCGTCACCTGACAGACAAATAAGGAGGGTGAAAGCAATTGAACGAGCGTAAAGCTTCACATTTGAACCATTCTGATCTGTGGGAAAAGTGGAAAGAACACGGAGATCTTGAAGCAAAAAAGATGTTGATCGAAAAATATCTTCATATTGTTAACTACGTGTCTGGCCGTCTGGCCGTGGGATTACCCAAAAACGTTCCCAAAGATGATCTGGAGAGTAACGGCGTAATGGGTCTCATTGATGCATTGGAGAAATTTGACTATGAACGAGGGCTGCAGTTCGAGACGTACGCGTCATGGCGGGTACGAGGAGCCATATTGGATGGATTGCGTCAAGGGGACTGGGTGCCCCGATCGGTTCGCGAGAAAGCGAAGCGGATTGAGGATGCATACCAGCAATTGGAACAGACCTATTTGCGTTCTGTCAGTGATGAAGAAATGAGTCAGTACCTGGACGTGTCAACGAAGGATTTTCAACATATGCTTCAGGAGGTGGCCGTGATGTCGCTCTGCTCGCTGGAAGATCCGATCCGGGAAGAAGAGTCGGAAACGCGTCTGTCTCTGATGGTAGATGAAAAAGCCAAAAATCCGGATTATAAAGTTAATGAGTTTTATTTGAAAGAAGCACTGGTGCAGGGGCTTGAAAAGCTGACCGTCAAAGAACGAACGGTGGTTTCACTTTTGTATTACGAAGACCTTTCTCTCAGTGAAATCGCAGAGGTCATGTCCCTTTCGCCGTCTCGTATTTCCCAATTACATTCCAAAGCCATTTTGCGGCTTCGCGGCACACTGGATAAACAAAAAGATTTACTGATGCGTAAAGACTAGAGAGCAGAAGTTAACCAAATGTACAGGGAGTGGACAGGCAAATAAGGAGGAAGATCCGCGTTGACACAACGGACTAGTATGGAAAAATGTTTAAACGTTGTTTTATCCGACGATAAATGCACGGCTTACCTTGAATATTACAGCGAAGAAGAAGGTTATTCCTTTACTACGGAAGAGCTTGAACAATTTGTTGAGAGCAAGGGCATTAAACATGGTCTGCTGCGAGAAGCGTTATTGGTTTTTGTGAATAATCCGTCAGCCTATCTGAAAGAGAAATGCAAGATAGCTGAAGGGCTTGCTCCTGTACAGGGAATCGATGGATATATTCATGTTTTGATTGGCGGGGAAGATGACAGCGAGCAGCGGCCGCTGGAAGCGGAAGATGGAAGAGTCGATTACAAAGAGCTGATACGTTTAGACAATGTACGAAGCGGACAGATTATTGCGGAACGCATTGATCCTGTTGATGGTCTGCCAGGTAAGGCGGTGACCGGCGAGGAGATTCCTTTTCGTCCAGGAAAGGAAGCCCGATTTAAAGTCGGCAAAAATGTCGTTGTCAGCCCTGACGGATCTGCGATGTATGCTGCACTGGATGGTCTGGTTAGCAGAACAGAAGGTAACAAATTAAACGTATTTCCAGTATATGAAGTCAATGGCGACGTCGATTACAAGCATGGAAATATTGACTTTGTAGGCAACGTGGTCATTCGCGGCAATGTACTAACCGGCTTTAAAGTAAAAGCGGCAGGTGATATTCGTGTGGCCGGAGGTGTCGAAGGAGCAGAACTGGAAGCAGGCGGCTCTATCGAGATTACCGGCGGGATCATTGGTTACAATAAAGGATTGATTCTTGCTGGTCATCATGTGAAATGCACATTTATCCAAGAAGGAAACGTTGATGCAGGTGAAGATGTGCTCGTAACGCAAAGTATTATGCACTCCAACGTTCGTGCTGGCCGTGCTGTCATTTGTGCAGGAACCAAAGGACTTATTGTCGGAGGTTCAACGCAGGCCGGAGAGCTTGTATCTGCACGTGTTGTGGGCAACACGATGTCTACAGTAACTTCAATTGAAGTGGGCGTGCTGCCAAGGCTTCGAAACGAAATGAACGATTTGCGCAAGGATCTCAGAGAGCAGATGGATTCTTTGGACAAAACGAAGAAAGCGCTGACCCTGCTTGACCAGCTGGCTGCAGCTGGACAGCTGACGCCAGATAAGATGGCGATGAGAATCAAACTAAACTCCACTCAAAAATCAGCTCTTCGTCAGAGTGAAGAAATGAAAACACGTATCTTAGAAATTGAAAAGGTACTTGAAGATACAAGTAGAGCTCGTGTTGATATTTTGAAGATGATTTATGGAGGCTCTAAAATAGTTATCGGCAGATACACGAAATTTATTAAAGATCCGGTCAGTCGAATGTCATTTTGTTATCAAGACGGAGATATCACGATGGTGCCGTACGTATAAAACCAGCAGCAGACTTTTGAGGAAATCCATTCGAAACCGTGAGGTGAGCGTATGAGTTTCAAAGCAGTAGAGCTGCAGATTGCAGTGCCGCGGACCAGCGAAGCGGGACGTTATCAAAGTGAGGCGCAGCAAAGGCCGATTTCTGACCAGAATTTGCTCGCAGAACAGACAACAAAAGAAGCAAAAGAGGCAGGGCAGCGCAGTGAGGCTATGGCTGAGACATCGCATACTTCGGTGCGTGACGGTCATGCAGAAGGGGATCACTACCACAGTGGGACGGATACAGGGGATGCGGCGGAAGAACAGGAGAACCTCAAACCTGCAGAGCATCCCTACAAAGGGAAACATATTGATCTGTCAATGTGAAAGAGTTCAGACTGGCTGGAAAATTGCGCCCCCCGGTGGTCGTAATAAAAGGAGAGAAGCAATTTGTCACCATGGATCATTATTGTCATATTGGGAGCTTGTGCAATCGCTTATGCATTCATTATGCCCCGAAAAGACAAGCCGCAGCAGCCGTCGCATCAACTGGTGCAGGAGATGGAGTCAACACTCGAACATTATATGACAGAGATTGAACAAGATAATGACGCTCTGATTCAACGTGTAGCTGAACTAAAAGGGGAATCCGCAGCGGCAGACCAGCGTATGCAGTCACAGCTCCAGCAGCTGCAGGAGCGACTCGATCAATTAGAGCAGCAAAAAGGAAGAACGGCTGATTTTGAAGTCGGTTCACCACCAGGACCTGTTAGAACGACCGGACAGGCATCTGAAGGGCTTCAGGCACAAAGACTTCTGGACAGCGTAAGAGCAGAAGCGAGTCAGCAGCATGAATCAGCAGCGTTACAAGTCACAGAAGATGCAGAAGAGTCAAAGCGTGACTCGATCAAAGATCGTTACACAGAACTTTTCAGACTTCATGATGAAGGAAAGTCTATGGACGCTATTTCTAAACAAACAGGCATACAGCTTGGTGAAGTGCAGTTAATACTGCAGCTTGCAGAGCGGGAGGAGAGCTGACCATGGACAAGCGATCATTGTGGATTGGTATTGGCAGCGGCATGATTGTTGGGGCAGTTCTGCTTCAACTGGCCACAGTCGGGCAAAAGGCCCTGTCTGACAGCAATTTGGAACCGGTACAGACTGCCAAGTGGACGAAGGAAGAACTGGAGACAGCGGCAAAGAGTCTGGATCTGAAAGTGGTCGGGGCTAAAGATGAGCTCTATACCGAATCGGAGTGGATCCAGAAGAAAAAGCAGGAAAGCAGCAAATTGCAGGGGAAAACCGCGGTAAGTCCCGACCAAGCAGCCAATGCGACCCAGCCAGATGCACCAAAGCAGCCGCAGCAGCCTGAGTCCGGTAATGTTAAAGGACAATCACAAGTGAATCAGCCAAAGACAGCAGAACCCGAGACTCCAAACAAGCCTAAAGGGGCGGCTGTAACGTTTAGGATACGTTCAGGGAACAGTCTGTCTATGGTTGCTGAAAACCTAAAGCAGGCCGGAATTGTTGAAGATGCACAAGCGTTCATCAAAGCTGGCAGAACAGAAGGCATTAACAGGAAGCTCCAAGTGGGTACCTTTTCTCTTGAAAAGGGTGAGAGTTTCAAGTCGATCATGGCCAAGATTACAAAAGAACCGTCTAGCTGAGCACGCATGCTCGGACTGCACGGTTCTTTTTGATATCATACGTCCATGAAAATTTAGATTCAGTTAGTGTTGCAACAGGTTGTCACTTATGCTATATTAGTTAACGGTGTTAAAACACACGCTGTGCTAATTTTGTTGAGGGTGCTTTCCTGATGGAGAGTCTTGGCGGAAAATGATGCTGGCGGAGGACACAATAAAAAACCATATTAGGAGGTGTGTGAAGATGGCAGTAATCTCCATGAAGCAGCTTCTCGAAGCTGGGGTACACTTCGGTCACCAGACTCGTCGTTGGAACCCAAAAATGGATCGTTATATCTTCACTGAAAGAAACGGAATTTACATCATCGATTTGCAAAAAACGGTGAAAAAAGTCGAAGAGGCTTACAACTTCGTTAAAGGAATCGCAGGCGAGAATGGTACTATTCTTTTCGTAGGTACTAAAAAGCAAGCTCAAGATTCCGTTAAAGAAGAAGCTGAACGCGCTGGTCAATTCTACATTAACCAACGCTGGCTCGGCGGTACCCTGACTAACTTCTCTACTATTCAAAAACGTATTGATCGTTTGAAACAGTTGGAAGCTTGGGAAGAAGACGGTACTTTCGCTGTTCTGCCTAAAAAAGAAGTTATCTTGCTTCGCAAAGAAAAAGATCGTCTCGAGAAATTCTTGGGCGGTATTAAAAATATGAAAGGCCTGCCTAGCGCCCTGTTCATCATCGATCCACGCAAAGAGCGTATCGCTGTTGCTGAAGCTCGCAAATTGGGTATCCCAATCGTTGGTATCGTTGATACGAACTGCGATCCGGACGAGATCGATTATGTTATCCCAGGTAATGACGACGCGATCCGCGCTGTTAAATTGCTGACAGGTAAAATGGCTGACGCTGTTATCGAAGCTAATCAAGGCGAAGAAACTTCCGCCTAATAGTTTTCGAACATATCATTCATGAATTAAATGAAAAGGGTGGTTGGTAGGTGGATAACCTCTCACTGCCCTTTTTTTAGAGTGTACGTACAATACTTAATCTGGAGGGAATTTATAATGGCAGTTAATGCGAGTGCAGTAAAAGAACTTCGCGAAAAAACGGGCGCAGGTATGCTCGATTGCAAAAAAGCACTGGAAGAAGCGAACGGTGATATCACGAAAGCAGCTGAGCTGCTGCGTGAGAAAGGTCTTTCCGCAGCTGCAAGCAAAGCAGGACGCGCAGCTACTGAAGGCGTTGTAGAATCCTACATCCACGCTGGCGGACGTATCGGAGTATTGGTTGAAGTTAACTGCGAAACAGACTTCGTTGGTAAAACAGACCAATTCAAAGATTTTGTTAAAGATGTAGCTATGCAAATCGCAGCTGCTAACCCTAAATTCGTTACTCGCGAAGAAGTCCCTACAGAAGAGCTGGAGAAAGAGAAAGAAATTTTGAAAGCTCAAGCACTCAACGAAGGCAAACCAGAAAAAATCGTTGAAAAAATGGTTGAAGGCCGTATCGGTAAATACTACGAAGAATACTGCCTGATGGAGCAAACTTTCGTTAAAGATCCAGACAAAACCATTTCCCAATTGCTGAACGAAAAAATCAGCCAAATCGGTGAAAACATCTCCATCCGTCGTTTCGTTCGTTACGAACTTGGTGAAGGTCTGGAGAAAAAAGTGGATAACTTCGTAGAAGAAGTTATGTCCCAAGTGAACAAATAAGACGGTTATCAAACCGGCAAGTCAAACCTTGATTTTTCGAAGATATAAGAATGATGAAACTTCGAAGCGCAAACTCCCTTATATCTCAGGAAAACAATGACTCATCGGTTAATCGTTTTTCCTAAAGAGCGGAACACTTCTGTGTTCCTTTCTTTTTAAGCAGGAGTCCATGCGCGAGAAGTTTTGTTGGTTGGACACTGGGAGGTGTTCAATTCAAAGTGGAGGGTGAACAATTGGAACAGCCAGTATTTAAACGTGTTGTCTTAAAGGTGAGCGGAGAGTCTCTTTCCGGTCAAAACGGCTATGGCATTGATGCAGCAACGATCTCATCCATTGCTCAGCAGGTAAAAGATGTAGTCGCACTTGGTGTGCAGGTTGCAATCGTATGTGGCGGCGGAAACATCTGGCGCGGTATTGCTGGGAGTGAGAACGGCATTGATCGTGCAACTGCAGATTATATGGGGATGCTCGCGACGGTGATGAACTCTCTGGCGCTGCAGGACGCACTTGAGCAGATCGACGTGCCAACTCGTGTGCAGACATCAATTGCTATGCAGCAAATTGCAGAACCGTATATTCGTCGTAAGGCTATTCGTCATCTAGAAAAGGGCCGTGTCGTTATTTTTGCAGCAGGTACAGGTAATCCGTTCTTCTCCACGGATACAACAGCAGCACTGCGCGCAGCGGAGATTGAGGCAGAAGTGATCTTGATGGCCAAAAATAAAGTGGATGGTGTTTATTCGGCAGATCCATTCAAAGACAGCACAGCTGAGAAGTTTGAGCAGTTGACTTACCTGGATGTACTTAACAAAAACCTTGGTGTAATGGATTCGACGGCATCCTCGCTCTGCATGGATAACAACATTCCGTTGATCGTATTTAACATTACAGAACAGGGTAACATCAAGCGCGTTGTTCTGGGCGAACGCATCGGAACAATCGTTAAAGGGAGTGTAGATTAATGCCACAAGCAGTGAAACAACATGCTGAAGAGCGTATGGAAAAAGCGATTCAGGCACTACGCCGTGACCTGGCTACTCTGCGTGCGGGTCGTGCAACGCCGGCTCTGCTGGACCGTGTACAAGTGGAATACTATGGGGCTATGACGCCTTTGAATCAGCTGGCGAACATCAGTACACCGGATTCCCGCACGCTGATGATCCAGCCTTGGGATAAATCCGCAATGAGTGATATCGAACGAGCGATTATGAAATCTGATCTGGGGCTTACCCCGGCTAATGATGGAAGTATGATTCGCTTGGCGATTCCGCCGCTGACGGAAGAGCGCAGAGCTGAGCTTGTCAAACTCACTAAAAAGTTTGGCGAAGAAGGCAAAGTTGCCATTCGTAACATTCGCCGCGATGCGAATGATGATATTAAAAAAATGGAAAAGTCTGAAATTTCCGAGGACGAATCCCGGAGACACCAAGACGATATCCAGAAATCGACCGATAAATATATCGCTGAAGTCGATAAGGTACTTGCTGCCAAAGAAAAAGAAATCATGGAAGTGTAAGACAAGCGCAGCCCCTCCATTACGGTGGGGTTTTGTCTCTTTTTCCAAGCTTCAGATGAAGAAACTTCAGGGATTTTGGAGGAACAGGAATGATCAAACGGGTTCGGTCGTGGTGGAATGGGGCTGACAAGCAGGAAACGCTGACTATATCCGAGGATAATATCCCGCAGCACGTCGCCATCATCATGGACGGCAATGGACGATGGGCCAAACGTCTGGGACTCCCGCGTATAGCAGGGCACCAGAACGGTATGAAGGCAGTTAAACGTGCAACCATCGCGGCGGATGAACTGGGCATCAAATATCTGACGATGTACGCTTTTTCGACAGAAAACTGGACGCGTCCAAAAGAAGAAGTGGATTTTCTGATGAGACTTCCGCAAGAATTTTTGGCTATAGAACTGGATGAACTAATCGAAAAAAATGTACGCATCCGCATGATGGGGCATGAGGAGCATTTGCCTTCGCATACGGTTAATGCTTTGCGGGAAGCGATCCGTCTTACGGAACATAACACAGGTCTTGTGTTGAATTTTGCGATGAACTATGGAAGCCGCCGGGAGATGACGGAATGTGTGAAAGAAATCGCTCTGCAGGTGAAGTCGGGGGAACTGGCTGCAGAAGATATCACACCTGAACTTATTGACAAACATATGCTGACCGCAGATATGCCCGACCCGGATCTGTTGATCCGAACGAGCGGAGAACTGCGTCTAAGCAATTTTATGTTATGGCAGCTTGCGTATAGTGAATTATGGTTTACGGATATATACTGGCCCGAATTTGGCAAACAGCATCTGCTTGAAGCAGTAGCCGAATATCAGCGCAGAACAAGGCGTTACGGCGGTTTGAAATAGATGGAGGATGAAGCCGTTGAAACAGCGATTAACGACTGGAATTATAGCAGGTGTGTTGTTTTTGGGGTTTTGTATGCTTGGCGGCCCTTGGTATCACGGGTTGGTCTTGCTTATGGCTCTCATCGGTTATTATGAATTTGTAAAAATGACCGGGGTGAGGCCTTTTTCTGGTTCAGCCCTGATTGGATATGCTGGAATTATCTCTATCGTATTTCCTTGGGAAATGGTATGGGATGAAAGACCGTTATCCTTGTTTCAAATATTGTGGATTGTCATGCTGGTTCTGATGACCGCTTCGGTGGTGACCAAGAACAGACTACCGATTAATACAATCGCTATGCTTTTTATAGGGGTGCTGTATATTGGCACAGGGTTCTATTACATTGCAGAATCCAGACATTTAGTTCATGGATTGTTTTGGACATTTCTGCTGCTTGGCTCGATCTGGGCGAGTGATGCCGGAGCTTATTTTGTAGGGAAATGGATCGGAAAAAATAAGCTTTGGCCTTCAATCAGTCCGAATAAAACAGTAGAGGGAGCCATTGGCGGTATTGTCATTTCCACTATGACTTCAGTTGTATTTGCTCTGTCTTCTGATGGCTTGCTCTCTTGGGAGAGAGCCATTGTGATCGGAATAGCCTGTGCAGTCGTTGGCCAGATGGGTGACTTGATCCAATCGGCCTACAAACGTGTATACAACATTAAAGATTCAGGTAATCTTCTACCAGGACATGGCGGTATTCTGGATCGATGTGACAGTTGGATCGTGGTGTTTCCATTTGTACATATTCTGATGTTACTGCCTTATTAGAAGAGCACAAGTAGTCTGGATTTACAGGCGCGGGCACAGCAGGCGTGGGATTCATTAGAGGTGAGGTGCAGCAATGAAAAAAATAGCGATTCTTGGCTCGACAGGCTCAATCGGTACGCAAACTCTGGATGTTGTTGATATGCATCCAGACCGCTTTCAAGTGGAAGCCCTGGCGGCCGGAGGTAATACGGACCTGCTCATTGAACAAGCGAGACGTTATCAGCCCAAAAAGATTTCAGTAGGCTCCAAGGAACTGGCTGACAAGGTTGCTCCATATGTGCCAGCGGGGACGAAGCTGTATTACGGTTCGGAAGGACTCATTGAAATTGCGGCAGGAACGGAAGCAGAAACCGTTGTTACAGCAGTCGTAGGAAGTGTAGGACTGGAGTCTACTCTTGCGGCAATCGAGTCTGGCAAACAGATTGGGCTTGCGAATAAGGAGACTCTGGTTACAGCGGGCCATATCGTTACAGCAAAAGCTGCGGAAAAAGGGGTTTCCATTTTACCTGTAGACAGTGAACATTCGGCCATCTTTCAATGTTTGAACGGAGAGCATCGCTCAAGTGTGGCGGGGATTACACTGACGGCGTCAGGTGGTTCATTCCGTCATCTTACACGAGAGCAGCTGCAGCATGTTACCGTTGAGGATGCGCTTAAGCATCCAAACTGGTCTATGGGTTCCAAAATTACGATTGATTCCGCAACGATGGTTAACAAAGGCCTTGAGGTTATTGAAGCTCATTGGTTGTTTGGGCTTGATTACGAACAGATTACGGTACTGCTTCACCCAGAGAGCATTATTCATTCCTATGTGGAATTTGAAGACACAAGTATCATTGCACAGCTTGGTACTCCAGATATGCGTGTCCCGATTCAATATGCACTGACCTACCCTGATCGTATCTCTTCTCCGGCTAACCGATTGTCACTTGCCCAAGTGGGACAGCTTCATTTTCGAGAGATGGACCTGGATCGTTTCCCTTGTTTGAGAATGGCATATGAATGTGGGCAAATGGGGGGGACGGCAACGACGGCGTTTAATGCGGCCAATGAGGTTGCAGTGGCGAGGTTTTTAAAAGGGGAAATTTCATTTTTGCAGATTGAATATATTTTAGAAGAAATTCTTGAAAAACATATCACTATCCAAAATCCTAGTGTAGAGCAAATCATCCATTCAGACGAAATTTGTCGCAGCGCAGCGAGTTCTTTGCGTTTTATTTGAGCTGTATGCAGCAGGTTTGAATAAACTGGCTATTAATCTTTTTCTGTGGTATATTATGGGTGTATTATATCTTTCTTAGGAGGTTTTATAATTATGAGCGTACAAGAACAAATTATGGCTATGCGTAATCCTGAGTTCAGAGCTGCTTTTGCTGATTTCGAACATCCGTCTGGTTCGGTGAGTGAAGCCAATCTCGTTAACATGGTATCTGACCAAGAAAACGATCCTGAATTTATTTCAATCACGATTTACAGATGCCCGTCTCTTTTTTGTGAGTCCGTTCTTTCTTGTAAAACGGTAGGATGTATGGCCTAATTTTTTTGAGAGATTATAGCAGGATTTTATATGTATTATATTAACGAAAAAGGTCACTTTTCCAGATCAATAATTGATCTAAAAGTGACCTTTTTACTTATGTACAGAGTGCACTGTAGACCAGGCTTGACTTTCGATGTGAAGATCTGCTCCTTAGAAGGTATAATAAGTCCGTTATATTAGGAGGGTTACTGTTGAATAGTAGTGCAAATAATATAGATTTCAGAAAAAAGCTTATAGAGACATATGGCTCCGATGCCAAGGCTGGAACGAAAGCAAGTCAGGATTGGGTGGAAACCATTGACAAGATATTAAATCTGTCTAGTATTCAAGATTACCCGAATCAGACCCAGAAGCTGTTCAGTTCATTTTTTCAATCTTTTCTCACGTTTGCTCAGATGCGTCTTGATGCTTTGCTGTTAAAATACGAATCACTTCAACGCAATAGAGATTCATTGATGCACGGCTGGTATGAAGAGCTCTATTCAAAATTGTTTAACTTGAGTGTTCGAACATTAATTCAGGAGCTGCATATCGCAAGATTATCTGGAATTTTGCAGGGGGATACACCTGGTGACCGCTATCAGTACTATAATACGGTACTATTGAATGATAAAGCATATGTCGAATCGGTTTTTATGATGTATCCGGTGTTAGCTAAATTAATGACTGAAGAAACGACAAGATTCATTGAATATCATACAGAAATCATTACCAATCTGAATAAGGATTTAAATACATTACAAAATGAATTTAATAGAGAATATCTTTTCTTGGAGAGAATTTCAACAGGGGTTGGAGATACCCATTCTAAGGGTCGTTCTGTAAGCATACTCTACTTTGGTGATGGAAATAAATTGATCTATAAGCCTCGCTCTCTCAAGATTGATACAGGTTTTGAAAAGCTGATGAACTGGGTCCATGAAACCAATCATACGATGAACTACAAAACAACGAAATCAGTGGATTGCGGCGCATATGGCTGGCAGTCATACGTAGAATACACAAGTTGTTCTTCCAAAGAAGAGGTTGCCCGTTATTACCATCGATATGGAGGATATGTGGCCTTATTGTATGTTTTAGGCTCGAGAGACTTTCATTTTGAGAATATTATTGCCGATGGAGAGTTTCCAATCCTCATCGATATGGAAACCTTATTTTCCAATCGAGTTGTGTCCGAAACGAATGAAGATTGGCGGAAAGTGTTTCTTGATGAGATGGATCGTTCAGTGTTCAGCAGCATGTTAATTCCCTTCAAGCGGACGCCGCAGGAGGATACGGACACGAGCGGTCTTGGTAATTGGGGAGATCAGAACAATGAGTTGATCAGTGAAGTGATTGATTCTCCTTTCACAGATGAAATGAAATTAGTAAACAAGAAAATAACGAAAGAACCCGGACGTAACAGACCGCAATTTCAAGGACAGTATATAGGCTTTGAGATGTATATTACCCAAATCCAGGAAGGTTTTGCGGAGATGTATCAATTCATTAACGCATGTAAAGATGAATTCGCATCAGTTCATGGACCGTTGAAGGATTTTGAAGATGTTTCAGTGAGAATGATATTTAGATCGACTAATGACTACGGGGAATTTCTTAAATCAAGTTTACATCCGGATTACCTCCAAAAGCTGTCTAAAAGAATTCAATTGTTTGAACACTTTCAAAGGAGTTCAGTATACACGCCTTACTACAGCAAAATTGTCCCTTATGAAATGGATTGTTTACTGCAGCAGGAGATTCCTGTATTTAACTTTGACATGGAATCTCGACATATCACGATTCAGTCCAGCAAGGAGATTGTACACCTTGGTTTCAAAGCAGCAGGGCTGGAAAGAGTTCACGAGCAGTTAGACAGACTTAGTAAACAGGATTTTGAGAAACAATTAAGATATTTAAAGATGTCACTTACCTCGTTTGGAAAATCTCTAAATGGGATGAACTCAAATGCTGTTGAGCAGCAGGTAGACAGCCATGGGGATTTTTTGAAAGCGGCCATGAGGATTGGCGATGAGTTAATTGCACATGCAGCATGGGATCAGGATAAAAAAACGATCATATGGGTTGATCGTAAACCGATCACAGATGGTGGACATTACATCGGGATTTTAGAGCCTTCTTTATATGATGGTTCTCTTGGAATTGTGCTGTTTCTAGCTTATCTCGGCAATGAATCGGGAGATTCAAGATACAGCGCTTTTGCCAAAGAAGCGCTTCAAACCTGTCTTGATACGATAACGGATGTGCAGGAGAAGAATCTTTCTCTTTTTAGCGGCTTGTTGGGATACGCGTATACGCTGATTCAGGTTTCGTTTCTATGGAAAGAGCAGAAATATTATAAAGAAGCTTTAACATATATAGATAAAATAAGGTCCATAATTAAAGATGACAAGCAGCTTGATGTGGTTGGTGGCAGTGCTGGAGCTGTAATACTGCTTACTCAACTGTACTCACAAACCTCCAATGCCGAATTCAAACTACTGGCTTGTGAATGTGGAGAGCATCTTAAACGTGAATTAGAGGATCGTAAGGAAAATAACAAAGTGCTGCTTAACGGACTATCACATGGACTAAGTGGATATGCTTGGGCATTCGTTGAACTATGGGCCATTACTGGTTTGCAAGAGTATAAAAGCTTTGCTAAGCTGTTACTGGAGATGGAGCGAAGAGACTACAGTCGAACGAATAATAATTGGCGTGACAAACGATCGGAACAGCCAAATGAATTTCAAGCGGTTTATTGGTGTCACGGAGCACCTGGTATTGGGCTCTCAAGGCTCCATATGTTACAAAGAATAGATGACTCCGATATGCTTGCTGAGATTGATGCGGCAAAATCCAAAATAATAGAAGATGGGCTGCATTTGCCTCCATTTATGTGCCACGGGAGTCTGGGTAATATAGATATCTTATTATCTATGGAGAACATACTCGGTTCAGCAAGAGATTCCAAAACAGCGCAGGAGCTTGGCTTTGAAATTTGCCTGAAGTATAATAAAATCTCAGCAAAGGATTTTCCATTAGGGCTTATGACTGGAATGGCAGGCTTCGGTTATGGTTTACTGCGATTGAATAATCCTGAGATTCCTTCTATTCTGTCGCTGGAAATTCCAGAACTTAATGTATAGGAAGGAGCCTGAAAAACTTCTTGGTAATTAATTAAGAATAATGTTATTCTAGAGCATGCATAATAAGTTAAGGAGGTGTAGTGTTTGTTAGAGACTCTTAAAATTGCGATCTATATATTCATCATGTTTTTTGCTATTGTAGCAATTCATGAATGGGGCCATTATTATTTCGCTAAGCGCGCTGGCATTTTGGTTCGAGAATTTGCAATCGGATTTGGTCCTAAAATGTTCTCATATAAGAAGGGTGAAACGCAATTCACGTTTCGGCTACTGCCTTTTGGCGGGTATGCTAGAATGGCGGGTGAAGATCCGGAAACTTTAGGGATTGATGCAGGTCAAACCATATGTGTAAGAGTTAAAGACGATAAAGTCGAAAAGATCTTTACAAGCAATCTTGAGAAGTACAAAAATGTTATCAAAGGTGAAGTTTTGCGGGCAGATCTTGAACAGGCTCTGATTATTGAGCTTGATGTTGACGGAGAGCGTACGCTGTATTCGGTCGATCCTCAGGCTGTCATTGTAAGTAAAAACTCTAGCATGCAGATTGCGCCTAAAGATCGCTGGTTCAACAGTAAAACTGTAGGGCAGCGCGCCTTAGCCATTTTTGCAGGTCCTATGATGAATTTTATTCTTGCATTTGTATTATTCGCGATATTTGTGCAGGTGAGTGGTGTTCCTGTTGAGAATCCTTCCTACATAAAAATAGCAGATGTTTCAGCAAACACTCCTGCAGAAAAGGCTGGATTTCAAGATGGAGATATCATTAAGAGTATCAATGGTGTCTCAGTTGGAGTAGACCAGCAGAAGGTTATTGCTTCAATCTCCGAGTCGAAGGATAAACCGATGAGTTGGACAATCATTCGGGACGGGAAGGAACTTGATGTTTCGGTTACTCCTACCGGATTACCAGGACAGGAGGGCGGAAAGGTCGGTGTTTCACTCGGGTTCCCTACGAGACAAGCTGGCTTTTTTGAAACCTTTGCGCTTTCTGGCAAGTATACGGTTGAAACTTCTAAGCTGATTTTCAAAGGACTGCAGCACCTTGTGCAGAACTTTGCGCTGGATGATATTGGTGGGCCTGTCAGAACCATTGAGTTAACAGGCGAAGTCGCTAGATCAGGTTTGGATCGTCTGTTGTACTGGAGTGCAATGATCAGCATCAATCTGGGGATATTTAATCTGCTTCCAATCCCTGCACTTGACGGCAGCCGTCTTATTTTCTTGGGCATTGAAGCCCTTCGCGGCCGGCCGATTGATCCCAATCGGGAAGGTATGGTGCATTTTGTTGGATTCGCGATGCTTTTTGTACTGATGCTGGCTGTAACATATAATGATATACTACGTTTAATTAACGGATAATTACGGTTTGATTGCGCACTGAGGAATCAGTGCTGGTCGTTATGGGAGGACGCTGGAGTCTTATGTCAAAGGAAAATGATAAACAGTTCGTAACTGAAATTACACCGCAGGGAGAAGATTTCTCTCGCTGGTACATTGATGTTATTAAAAAAGCAGATCTGATGGACTACTCACCGGTCCGCGGTTGTATTGTGTTCAAACCGGACGGATTTGAAATCTGGGAGCACATCAAGGATGAGATGGATCGCCGCTTCCGCGAAACGGGCCATCGCAACGCATACTTCCCGATGTTTATTCCGGAGAGCTTTTTCCAAAAGGAAAAAGAGCATGTGGAAGGTTTTAACCCTGAACTGCCTTGGGTAACCGAAGCAGGCGGAGAAAAGCTGGAAGAACGTTTGGCTATTCGCCCAACGTCTGAAACCATTATTGGGCATATGTATTCCAAATGGATTCAGTCCTATCGCGATCTGCCGGTATTGATCAACCAGTGGGCTAACGTCGTTCGCTGGGAAAAAAGAACGCTGCCGTTCCTACGTACCAGTGAATTTTTGTGGCAGGAAGGTCATACAGCGCATGAAACGGAAGAAGAAGCTCGCGAAGAAACGATGAAAATGCTTGAGATTTATCGTGAGGTGGTTGAAGAATACCTTGCTATTCCGGTCATTACAGGCCAGAAAACGAAATCCGAGAAGTTTGCCGGTGCGGTGGATACCTTCTCGATTGAAGCGATGATGAAGGACGGACGTGCGGTACAGGCTGGTACTTCTCACTACATGGGAACGAACTTTGCTAAAGCGTTTGAAATTCAATATTTGAGCCGTAACAATGAGCTTGAACTGGCACATACCACTTCATGGGGGACCAGCACTCGTTTGATCGGAGCTTTGATTATGGTTCACGGAGATGACCGCGGTCTTGTGCTTCCACCAAAAGTTGCGCCTACTCAAGTGGTTATGATTCCAATTGGACCACCGAAAACCCGGGATGCCGTTGTAGGACGTGCAGACGAGCTCTTCGCGGAGCTGAAAAAAGCGGGCATCCGTGTGAAGATGGATGATCGCAGTGACGTTCGTCCGGGATGGAAATTTAATGAATACGAGATGCGTGGTGTTCCGATTCGTCTGGAGATTGGTCCGCGTGATATGGAAAACGGCGTTTGTGTGCTCGTTTCACGGATTACCGGAGAGAAGAAAGTGGTCGAGCAGGCGAATCTGCTGGAAGAAATTCAATCTATGCTGACACAGGTACAGGCTGATATGCTTGAACGTGCACGTACATTTATGTCGGATAACTTCTATTCGGTAGATACCCTGGATGAGATGAAAGAACTGATGGAGAACAAACGCGGCTTCACCCTCGCCGGATGGTGTGGTTCGGAATCATGCGAAGATAAAGTTAGAGAAGTTACGGGTGCAACCAGCCGGAACATTCCGTTCCAGCCTGCTGAGGAAAAGCACACATGTCTGGCTTGTGGCGAACAGGCGAAACACACCGTTGTGTTTGCAAGAGCGTACTAGTCAGAAGAGCTTGACAAAGAAAGCTTATTCACTGGTTTAAGTCATGAATGAAGAGCTTCTGTCGGATAAAATGGATCGGTGCGGGTTCGGATCGGGGACATTTTTGAATACAGGGGCTTTTCATGTTTTAAGGGGGTACAGGAGGAACACAATGAGTGGATTCGAGGAGAAGAGAAAACGGTTTGAGTTGTTGATGAAACAGGCAGAGCTTCCGTCAGGTTTGACAGACCCTTATTTCCTGGATGGCTGGATTGAACAGGTCGAGACAAATCGCACGAATCGCGAATGGCATATTCAGATTGGTAAGGATACGCTCGTGCCTGCACCAATCTATCGAACGTTCAGTCTGCATATTCAAGAGAAAATGAATCATATTGCAAAAATAACGTTTGCCTTTAAGTATTCGGAAAAGGTACTCGCGGGCGATATCGTGAATGAATACTGGAACCTTTTTCTGGAGTGGGTTACGCGTGAAATTCCGTCCGTAAATGGCTGGATGAACCGGGCAACCATCGAATGTGAAGCGGATCTGCTCGAGCTGACGATGAGTGATTCTACTTCAATGGAACTGGCACGCAAGAAACAGATTGACCAGGCTATAACGAGGTTCTATGAAAAGTACTTCCACCTGCCTTTGCGCATCAAAATGCAGGTAGGTGAAGCAGGAAGCAATAGAGAGGCCATGGAACAGTTCCAGGCTCAGAAGAAGGTCGAAGAGCGGCAGGTTATCGAGAAGATGATGAGTGAAGTCATCGAGACTGAAATGCCGGAAGATGAAGAACAGGGCGATGTGCGGCTGCAGATGGGTTATGAGATCAAAGAACCAGCTGTGCCTATGCAGGAAGTCCAGGATGAAGAGAAAAAAATCACACTTCAAGGGACGATATTTGGTCTGGACCGCAAGGAATTGCGGAATGGAAATACGCTGTTCACCTTCTACCTGACGGACTTTACGGATTCGATGCAGATGAAGATGTTTGCCAAAACCAAAGAGGATGTCAAAATTCTCAGCCTGCTTGCGAATGGAAAATGGGTAAAAGTTCGCGGACGTGTAGAGTACGATCGGTTCATGCAAATTCCGGAACTGGCTATGATTCCTTCGGATCTGACAGAGATCAAGGCACCGCCGTCCCGTAAGGATACAGCCGAGGAGAAACGGGTTGAATTCCACCTGCACTCCACAATGAGTACGATGGATGCCGTAACATCTATTGATAAATATGTGAAAACAGCTGCGGAGTGGGGACACAAAGCGATTGCCGTTACTGATCATGGCGGTGTGCAGGTTTACCCGGAAGCATCCAAGGCAGCGAAGAAAAATGGGATTAAAATGATCTATGGTCTGGAAGCCAATGTGGTGAATGATTCCGTAGCCGTAGTTCTGAATCCGCAGGCGATTGATTTGAAAACGGCCACGTATATCGTATTTGATATTGAGACTACCGGTCTGTCGGTCACTCAGAACAAAATCATCGAGATTGCGGCAGTTAAGGTGCATGAAGGGAAAGAGATAGATCGATTTGCCACTTTTGTCAATCCGCATGAACGGATTCCGTACAACATTCAGCAGCTGACAAACATAACGGATGAGATGGTAAAAGATGCACCAGAGCTTGAACCGGTTATTCGTGACTTTGTTACCTTTGCAGGAGATGGAGTATTGGTCGCGCACAATGCACGGTTTGATATGGGCTTTATTCAGGCCACGCTCAAAAATCTGAACATGCCTGAGATGCCAAACCCGGTACTTGACACACTAGAGCTGGCGCGGCTTTTGTATCCAAAAATGAAAAATCACCGGTTGAATACGCTCGCGGACAAGTACAAAGTAGCGCTGGAAAGCCATCACCGGGCGATTGACGATACGATTGCTCTCGCAGGTATCCTGAATGGCCTTATCAATGATGCTGCTCAATTAAAAGGTCTGACGATGCTGGACCGATTGAACGATTTTGTCGGTGTGGACTTATCTAATACACGTCCTTTCCACTGTGGAATTTATGCTTTGAATGATGTAGGCAAGAAAAATCTGTACAAGCTGGTATCCCTGTCTCATACAGAATATTTCAAGCGTGTTGCGTGTATCCCGAAGTCCAAATTGGTAAGTCTGCGTGAAGGGCTTGTTGTCATATCCGGTTGTGAAAAAGGCGAGTTCTTTGAGGCTGTATTAAACAAATCGGTGGAAGAGGCGGAGGAGATTGCCGAATTTTACGACATTCTGGAGATTCAACCTCTGACCATGTATATGCACTTGGTGGACAAAGGACTTGTCGCCACGCCTGAAGAACTGAAACTGGCGGTTCGTAAAGTGGTCGATATCGGAGCAAAACTGAATAAACCGGTTATTGCTACAGGCAATGTGCATTACCTGGAACCAAGAGACAAAATTTATCGGGATATTACGATTCATGGTATAACAGGATTCAGTCCGCTTAAAGATCAGCGCAAACCTGATGCCCATTTTAGAACGACAGCCGAAATGCTGGAGGAATTCCAGTTCCTTGGTCAAGATAAAGCGTATGAGGTTGTGGTCACAAACACGATCGAGCTGGCTGACCGTTTCGAGGAAATCAAGCTGTTCCCGGACAAGCTGTTCACACCCATTTTGGAAGGTGCGGACGAAGAGATCCGAAACACTTGTTATAATACGGCCAAGTCGATCTATGGCGAAGATTTGCCTGAAGTCATTGTGGCGCGGCTGGAGAAAGAACTGCAGCCAATCATCAAATATGGATTCTCTGCCAACTACCTGATTTCGGAACGATTGGTGAAAAAATCGAATCAGGACGGTTACCTGGTAGGTTCAAGGGGTTCGGTAGGTTCGTCCGTTGTAGCGACCTTTCTGGGAATTTCAGAGGTTAATCCGCTTCCGGCTCATTATATCTGTGTGAATCCGGAGTGCAAGCACAGTGAATGGTTCCTGGACGGCAGTGTACCGAGTGGGTTCGACCTTCCGGAGAAACCTTGCCCTAATTGTGGGGGCAGCCTCAAAGGGGAAGGGCAGGATATTCCGTTTGAAACCTTCCTTGGGTTTAAAGGGGACAAAGTTCCCGATATCGACTTGAACTTCTCGGGGGATTATCAACCGCATGCCCATAACTACACGAAAGTACTTTTTAGTGAGAAGAGTGTATTTCGTGCAGGGACGATCGGTACGGTTGCGGAGAAAACAGCATTTGGTTTTGCGAAGAAATATGAGGAAGAACATCATAAGAAATGGCGCGGGGCTGAGCTGAATCGTCTGGCTTCCGGTTGTACAGGAGTGAAGCGAAGTACAGGACAGCACCCCGGCGGAATTGTTGTTGTTCCGGATTACATTGAAGTGGAAGATGTCACTCCTGTTCAGTATCCGGCAGATGATGTAACAGCCGAGTGGAAAACAACCCACTTTGACTATCACGCTTTTGAAGAAAATCTGCTGAAGCTTGATATTCTGGGACACGATGATCCGACGATGATGCGTATGCTGCAGGATCTCACAGGTGTTGATCCAACAACCATTCCGATGAATGATCCCAAAGTAATGAGCATGTTTAACTCCACGGATGCCCTTGGTGTAACGCCGGAGCAGATTCGCTCTCCTGTTGCGACCTTTGGTGTGCCGGAGATGGGAACCAAATTCGTACGTCAGATGCTTGTCGAATCTCAGCCGTCATCTTTTGCCGATTTATTGCAGATTTCGGGACTATCTCACGGTACGGGAGTTTGGCTGGGCAATGCCCAGGACCTGATCAAAAACGGCACATGTAACATCAAAACCGTTATCGGCTGCCGGGATGACATCATGCTGTTCCTGATCTACAAGGCGGGAATGGATGCGAGTCTGGCCTTTAAGATTACAGAGAGTGTTCGTAAAGGGCGCGGACTGCCGCAGGAATGGATTGACGAGATGAAGAACTGCAAAGTGCCGCAGTGGTATATTGATTCCTGTCTCAAAATCCAGTACATGTTCCCGAAAGCCCACGCGGCTGCTTACGTAATTTCGGCGGTACGTACAGCATTTTTCAAGCTGTATCATCCGATTGAATATTATGCAACTTACTTTACCGTTCGTGCAGACGAGTTGGACATCGAGTTGGTGTGCCAAGGTTATGAGGCCATCTATCGCAAAATCGTAGAGATTGAGCAGCTCGGCTTCCAGGCACCGCCAAAAGAGAAAAACATGCTGCCTGTTCTTGAAATGGCACTGGAGATGTCCGCCCGCGGTTTCTCGCTTAAACCGATTGATCTGTACCGTTCGGAAGCGACAAAGTTCATCGTGGATGGAAAGTCATTGATTCCTCCATTCTCCGCACTTGCAGGGATCGGGGATAACGCGGCACGTAATATTGCCGCTGCCCGTGAACATGGTGAATTCTTGTCGATTGAGGATTTCCAGCAGAAATCGAAAGCGACCAAAACGATTGTGGAGCTGCTTACGAACATGGGATGTTTCCGAGGTCTGCCTGAGAGCAACCAGCTTTCCCTGTTCTAGACGAGCTGTGATCAACGTGTTTTGAATGACAGCTCCGGGGTCGATCTGATTTTTCCTTCATTAGTGGGGCCGCTGTGCAGAGGATCGCTTACTTGTCACTATTACCAGACTATGTTATAATTTTTGAAGTGAACGAGATAGTACGAATTTCTGAAGAGTGGGGAAACCCACTCTTTAGTCTTTGGTATACATGAATCTTGGGTATTTAATCATCTGCCAGCGATTCTAGCTGGTGTAACCTAAGTTGGAGGTTATCGGTTTTGAGCACAACGAATATTAAATCTACCGTGGAAGAAATGATCCAACCCTACTTGAATGAACAAGGCTTCGAGCTGGTTGACATCGAATACGTCAAAGAAGGCAGCAGCTGGTTTTTACGGGTGTATGTCGACAAAGAAGGTGGAATCGACATCGACGATTGTGTCTTGATCAGCGAAAAGCTGAGCGCCAAGCTGGATGAGAACGATCCGATTCCATCTGTCTATTTCCTTGAAGTGTCTTCTCCCGGTGCGGAACGTCCACTGAAAAAAGCGGAGGATGTTGCCAAAGCTGTAGGCAAAAATGTTTTTGTTACAACCTACGAGCCGGTGAATGGAATGAAGGAGTTCGAAGGCAAGCTGATATCCTTTGATAACGGGGAACTTGTCATCGAAGCAGGCAAAAAGCAGCATACCATTTCTTATGAAAAGGTTGCCAGCGCGCGTTTGGCTATTTTGTTCTAAGTGCCTTGTTCACTTGATTAATGAAAAAGACACATCTCACGTTAACGGCAAGGTGCTCACAAGTTGCGAGCCTTTCGCCGTTTTACGTATGAGATGCCATGTTTGAAAGGGGGATCAACATTCATGAGTATGGATTTTATTGAAGCAATGAATGAATTGGAACGGGAGAAAGGGATCAGTAAGGATGTGCTTTTTGAAGCGATTGAGGCTGCACTTATCTCCAGCTACAAGCGTAATTTCAACACTGCACAGAATGTACGTGTGGACATGAACCGCAATACGGGGGTTATTCGGGTGTATGCCCGCAAGCTGATCGTGGAAGAAGTTCTGGATTCGCGCACCGAAATTTCACTACCTGCTGCACGGGAAATTAACCCACACTTCCAGTTGGAAGATATTGCGGAGATTGAAGTTACGCCGCGCGACTTTGGACGTATCGCCGCACAGACGGCCAAACAGGTTGTTACCCAGCGGATTCGTGAAGCCGAACGCGGCCTGATCTACAATGCTTTCGTAGATAAGGAAGAAGATATCGTTACGGGAGTAGTGCAGCGTCAGGATTTGCGCAATATCTACATCGATCTGGGCAAAATCGAAGCGGCTCTTCCGCTCACCGAATTAATGCCGAACGAGAAGTTTGTTCATGGTGACCGCATCAAGGCGTATATCACCAAGGTCGAGAATACGACTAAAGGGCCGCAAATCATTTTGTCCCGTACTCATCCTGGGCTTTTGAAACGTCTCTTTGAATTGGAAGTACCCGAAATTTTCGACGGCGTAGTCGAAATTCGCTCCGTTGCCCGTGAGGCAGGGTTCCGCTCCAAAATTGCAGTTCATTCCCGCAATGAGGAAGTGGACCCGGTTGGATCATGCGTAGGTCCAAAAGGAATGCGCGTGCAGACCATTGTGGGTGAGCTGCGCGGTGAGAAAATTGACATCGTTCGTTATTCCGAACAAGTGGATGAATATGTGGCTAATGCACTGAGTCCTTCCAAAGTGTTGGAAGTTCATGTGTTCGAAGAGGAGAAGATGGCTCGGGTGATTGTTCCTGACTATCAACTGTCTCTTGCCATTGGCATCAAAGGTCAAAATGCCAGATTGGCAGCCAAATTGACAGGCTGGAAAATCGACATTAAGAGCGAGAGCCAGGCGGAGCAGGAATTCGGCAGAGAAAAAGATTCTTCTTCGGAAATGCATCAGGATTCCGTCTCCGTCGACTAAAGGAAAGCACGGGGGGCGCTGACGTATGAAATCAAAAAAAGTGCCGCTGCGCAAATGTGTGGCATGCCAGGAAATGATGCCCAAGAAGCAGCTCATTCGCATCGTTAAAACACCTGAGGATGAAGTGCTGATTGATTTGACTGGCAAAAAGTCCGGACGCGGCGCATATCTATGCGGCAAAGAGTCCTGCTTTAAGCTTGCGCTTAAAAACCGGGCTTTGGATCGGGCGTTGAAGGGGAAAGTTTCACCAGAAATCTATGAACAGCTGGCCGCTGATTTTATTGCAGTAGAGGATGAATTTATGGCTGCACAGGAGCGTGATGAGGATGAGTGATACGAAAGTGCTGTCTTATCTCGGGCTCTCGATGCGCGCTGGCAAGCTGCTCACAGGTGATGAGATTGTGCACAAAGCAGTCCGTTCAGGTGAAGCTAAGATGGTTATTGTTGCAGGTGATGCTTCTGCAAACACACAAAAGAAATTTCGCGACAAATGTGCTACTTACAAGGTTCCGCTTCTTATCGGATTGGATCGCGACCGCATAGGGTCAAGCATCGGTAAAGATACGCGGGTGGTTCTTGCGGTAACAGACCTTGGGTTTGCAAAAATGATCTCCAAGCAAGTCGGTATAATGTCGGAGGTGGAGTATATTGAGTAAACAGGAAAACAAGGAAAAATTGCGAGTTTATGAATATGCGAAGTCCCTTAACATGAGCAGTAAGGAAATTATTACTATCCTTAAAAAACTGGATATTCCCGTTAACAATCATATGAGTGTAATGGAGAATGGTTCGGTCGGTAAGGTGGAACAATTTTTTAAAGATATTAAATCCACTGCCGCGTCGAAACAAGGCAGCGAAGCCAAGTCTGTTGCGACTTCGGCCGTGCGCAGTGACAAACCAGCGGACAGCAGCAAGCCGGGCGGCGGAGTGAACACGCCGAAGAGCAGCAGTACAACCGGCAGTCCCGTACAAACAAAAATACAACAGGAAAAGCAGGTAGGTATGAACAATAGACCAAATTCCAACAATAACAATGGCACTCAAAGACCAAGCGGCCAAGATAGCCGTAACAGAACAACAACTTCCCAAGGCTCAAGTCAGGGAGGACAATCAGGCAATCGTCCAAGACCAGCTTCAGGTGGTCAAGGAAATACAGGGTCCCGCCCGCAAGGATCGGGTCAACGTCCGAACAACAGCGGCGGTCCTAGCAGATCTTCAGGACCTAACAGCGGTGGAAGCACTGGAAACAGTGGTAACCGCAGCGGTGGCCAAAGTCAGGGACAAGGCCAAGGCGGCCAGCGTAGAGGCGGCCAAGGCAGTTCAGGCGGCAATAACGGCAATCGTTCCAACAGCGGTGGTGGTGGCGGACGCCGCTTCGATGACAATCGTGGTGGTAATTTCCGCAACAATCGCGGAGGCAAGAACAATCGCAACAGAAATCAACAGCAGTACGTACAGCGTGAAAAAATCGATAACACACCTAAGAAAATCATCGTTCGCGGTGATATGACTGTTGGTGAAACGGCAAAACTTCTTCATAAGGATGCTTCCGAAGTAATCAAAAAGCTTATTGGCATGGGTGTCATGGCAACCATTAACCAAGAACTTGACATTGATACCATTCTGCTGCTCGCAGGTGAATTCGGTGTTGAAGTTGAAGTGAAGATTGTTCTTGAAGATGATCGTTTTGAAAATGTGGAAGAGAATGATGATCCTGCAGATCTTCAATCCCGCCCTCCAGTTGTAACGATTATGGGTCACGTCGACCATGGTAAAACGACATTGCTGGATGCAATCCGTTCCACGAATGTATCTAGCGGCGAAGCAGGCGGAATTACGCAGCATATCGGTGCTTATCAGGTTGAAATTAACAATAAGAAAATCACGTTCCTTGATACTCCTGGCCACGAAGCATTTACTGCGATGCGTGCACGTGGAGCACAAGTTACGGATATGACGATTATTGTTGTCGCTGCAGATGATGGTGTTATGCCGCAGACGGTTGAGGCAATTAACCACGCCAAAGCTGCGGGTCTGCCGATTATCGTTGCAGTCAACAAAATTGACAAACCGGGTGCTGATCCGGACAAAGTGAAACAGGAACTGACCAACTATGAACTCGTTCCGGAAGAATGGGGCGGAGATACCATCTTTGTAAACGTATCTGCGAAACAAAGAATGGGTCTTGAAGGACTGCTTGAGATGATTTTGCTCGTTGCTGAAGTGAACGAGTACAAAGCAAATCCGAACAAACGTGCTCGTGGTACGGTTATTGAAGCCGAACTGGATAAAGGCCGTGGTCCGGTTGCGCGTATCCTCGTGCAGCATGGTACACTCAAAGTCGGCGATGCATTCGTAGCAGGTAACTGCTTCGGCCGTGTGCGTGCAATGGTCAATGACAAGGGCCGCCGCCTGAAAGAAGCTGGACCTTCAACACCTGTTGAGATTACAGGTCTGACGGAAGTTCCAGGCGCTGGAGATCCGTTTATGGTCTTTGAAGATGAGCGTAAAGCTCGTTCCATCGCTGATAAACGTGCAATTACGCAGCGTGAATCCGATCTGGGCACGAATACACGTGTCACACTGGATGATCTGTTCCAGCACATTAAAGATGGCGAGATCAAAGACTTGAACGTAATCATCAAAGGTGACGTACAGGGTTCGGTTGAAGCATTGAAAGGTTCCCTTGCGAAGATCGAAGTCGAAGGTGTGCGCGTGAAAATCATTCACAGCGGTGCTGGTGCGATCACGGAATCCGACATCATCTTGGCTGCGGCTTCCAATGCCATCGTGATCGGCTTCAACGTTCGTCCTGAGAATCAGGCAAAAATCACTGCGGATCAAGAGCAGGTAGACATTCGTCTGCACCGCGTCATCTACAGTGTTATCGAAGAGATTGAACAAGCAATGAAGGGCATGCTTGATCCAATCTACAAAGAAAAAGTTATTGGTCATGCTGAAGTTCGTAATACCTTCTCCATCAGTAAAGTGGGTACCATTGCAGGTTGTATGGTTACCTCGGGCAAAATCACTCGTTCTGCGGAAGCACGCCTGATTCGTGACGGTATCGTCCTTTACGAAGGCAAGCTGGATTCCCTGAAACGGTTTAAAGATGATGCCAAAGAAGTGGCACAAGGTTACGAGTGCGGTATCACATTGGACAAATACAACGATCTCAAGGAAGGCGATGTAATTGAAGCCTTCATCATGGAGAGCGTACAACGATAAGCAGGGAAGTATGAGGTGAACAACAATGGCTAAGATTCGTACAGGTAGAGTGGGCGAGCAGATCAAGAAAGAACTGAGTCTGCTTATCCAGTCAGAACTGAAAGATCCTCGTATCGGTTTTATTACCGTAACGGGAGTTGAAGTGACTGGCGACTTGTCGCAAGCCAAAGTTTATCTGAGTGTCTTCGGTGAACAGGAGCAGAAAGATAACTCGCTTAAGGCTCTTGCCAAAGCAAACGGTTTTTTGCGTACGGAACTCGGCAAACGTATCCGTTTCCGTCATGTTCCCGAATTGATATTCAAGATTGACGAATCGATTGCATACGGCAGCCGGATTGAAAAGCTGCTTGGTGATATTGGTTCCGACAACAACAAAAACGAATCCCAGTAACAGAATAGAGGAGACGGCAATGCACACTTATGAACAGGCGCTCCAGGCAGGGAAACAATTCCTGCTGGAGCATGACGATTACCTGGTCGTGTCGCATGTACAGCCGGACGGTGACGCAGTCAGCTCGACGGTAACGGTGGGCTGGCTGCTGTCATGTCTGGGAAAGACATTCACGATGATCAATGAAGGTGAAATTCCGCAGCGCATGCATTTTTTATGGCAGGCGGATGCCATTGTGAACATGACAGAATATCCCCCGGAGCGCAAGTATAAAGCGATCATTTGTGTTGATTGCGCCGACTTTGCCAGAGTGGGACTTACCCGTCATTATTTTGAAGAAGATGCAGTCATTCTGAATATTGATCATCATCCCACAAATAATGGATACGGTGCAGTGAACATTATCAAATCGGATGCAGCGGCTACTGCCGAGATTTTGTTTGATTTCCTGCAGCTTTTCAATATTACATGGAATAAAGAGATCGCTACGGCAGTATACACAGGCCTGCTGACAGACACCGGTGGATTTCGTTATGCGAATACCAGCCCTAATGTGATGGCTGTCGCCTCCCGCCTGTTGGAGCATGGCGTAGATGGGCCTAATCTTGCTCAAACGCTGCTCGAAGAGGTGACTCTTCCTCAAGTCCGTGTTTTGAACAAGGCGCTTTCCTCTTTGCAAATGTCAGAAGACGGCAGGATTGCCTGGGTGGTTATCACACCAGAGGATATGCAGGTATGCGGGGCAGCTAATGAAGATTTGGAAGGCATCGTTAACTATGCGCGCAACATTCGCGGGGTCGAAGTAGGCATCTTTTTCAAAGTGATCAATGAGAATGCGGTTAAAGTGTCTATGCGCTCAGCGGGCAGGGTTGATGTAGCCGCACTGGCACAAACCTTTGGCGGGGGCGGACATGTTCTCGCAGCGGGATGCCGAATGGAAGGCAAGCTTGAAGACATTGTAGAAAAAGTACTGAAGCAGGTGAACTCACAATGGTAAAACCGTTTGAAGGTGTGCTTCCGGTATATAAGCCGGCGGGATTCACTTCGCATGATGTCGTAGCCAAAATGCGCCGAATTTTGAAAATGAAGCGTATTGGCCATACGGGTACTCTCGATCCACAGGTAACCGGAGTTCTTCCGCTCTGCCTCGGGCGGGCTACACGAGTCGTGGAGTACATGCAGGAACTTCCGAAAGAATATCTGGCAACGCTCAGACTGGGACTCGCTACAGACACAGAAGACCTGACGGGTGAAGTCATTGAACGTTCCGAGTCTGCTGTTGAAGTGACGCAGGATCAGGTGCAGCAGGTGCTGGAGAAGTTTCTAGGTACTATTTCACAAGTTCCGCCCATGTATTCTGCGGTCAAAGTAGATGGGAAACGATTGTATGAACTTGCTCGTGAAGGCAAGACCGTTGAGCGTAAGAGCCGGGAAGTGACGATCTATGAACTGGAACTTATCGGAATGGAAGTCAGCGATGGAACCACAGATATATCATTCCGTGCGTTGTGCTCGAAAGGCACGTATATTCGAACGTTGTGTGTGGACATCGGTCGCGAGCTCGGTTTCCCGTCCACCATGGTGAAGCTGGAGCGTACTATCTCTGCAGGAATAGCTGCGGATCATTGTCTTCGTATTGAAGAAGTGGAGCAGCGTATGGCGGAAGGCACGCTGGCGGAGGCGCTGATTCCTGTAGATGAAGCGATCTCTTCCATTCCGGCTCATAAAGTTGCTGAAGAGCAGACAAAAGGAGCCCTTCAGGGTCAGAAGTTGTCTGCACGTCTGTTGGAGCCGCCCGTGGAGAAGCCGGGACTGCTGCGTTTGTATGCTCAGGACGGAACGTTTCTGGGGATTTTTGAACGGGATGAATTGAAACCAACCGTGAGGGCTGTTAAAGTCTTCTTACCGGAATAAAGAGGTACCGGGCTTGGAGCGATGACGAGGTTCAAGCTTGGCCCATCAAGTGAAATGCAGGTGAATGATTGTGAAAACCGTAATGCTAACTTATCCGCAGACTTTACAATCCGCGGAACTGAGTACACATCCCCAAGTGCTGGCTATTGGTCAATTTGACGGACTGCATCTCGGACATGCAAGTGTCATTCTATCCGCTGTTCGCATTGCGCAGGAATCGGGCATGAAGGCGGCTGTTATGACCTTCCATCCACACCCGAAAGAAGTTATGCGTAAGGGCGATTACGAGGGATATCTGACTCCTCTCAGAGACAAGGAAGAGATCCTTGAGGGTATGGGTGTTGATGTGCTCTACGTTGTTGAATTTAATGAATCATTTTCACAGCTCTCCCCAGAGCAATTCGTTCATGAACTGTTACTTCCTCTTCAGACTCGCACAGCCGTTGTCGGATTTGATTTCCGCTTTGGTCACAAAGGTGCAGGTGACGAGCAGATGCTGCGCACCTTGGGCGGTCAAGAAATGACGGTAGAAACGGTTCCTCCGTTTTTGCTTGGTGGAGAGAAGGTAAGCAGCTCGCTGATTCGTGCCCTGTTGAAGCGGGGCGAGATAGATGAGGCGAGCCAGTGGCTTGGACGTCCTTATAGTGTCAGAGGTACTGTTATTCACGGAGAGAAGCGGGGAAGAACGATCGGTTTTCCTACCGCCAATCTCGAACTTGCGGACCATTATGTTACACCAGCTAAAGGTGTATATGCTGTTCGTGTGAATGTTGGGGATCAAGAACTGGCAGGTGTGATGAACCTGGGTGTCAAACCGACCTTTCACGAGAATGGTATGAAACCAACGTATGAGGTGCATCTGCTTGATTTTGACGGTCAAATTTATGATCAGGAACTGAAAGTGGAACTGGTGCACTACATTCGAAACGAGCGGAAATTCGATTCAATCGACGCTTTGATTGCTCAGATCCGTGAAGATGCACTGACCGCTGCCCGTCTGTTGTCCTAAAACTTTATCAAAGTTGATGTTTACATTTACTTTGTCTGGGCAACTATGATATAATGTACTACGTTGTCGATTAAGACGACATTAACCTTAGCTTGGTTACACGCTCTCACCGGCGGTGACGAGGCTAACGGCGATTATAATGAAGGAGGTGAATAGGATGGCATTGACTCAAGAACGTAAACAACAACTGATCGACGAGCACAAAACTCATGAGTCCGATACTGGATCACCTGAGGTGCAAGTTGCTATCCTTACGGAAAACATCAGAAGTTTGACAGACCACTTGCGTACGCATAAGAAAGACCACCACTCACGTCGTGGACTTTTGAAAATGGTAGGTCAACGTCGTAAGCTTTTGGCTTACGTGAAAAACAAAGATGTTAAACGTTACAGCGCACTGATCGAAAAACTCGGATTGCGTCGTTAATTATCGTACATGTTTTCAAAATCAACCTGGCTGTTATCCGCTTTTCTTTTGTCTAAAAGGACAAGCGGGGCTTACAGCCGGGTTGTTTTGTAGATGAACATGTTGCCATATATTTGTAGCTGAGAGCTCCGCAAGGAGCTTTTGTTTTGCAAGTCAGCCTGCTTCCCGTCCAATCATAGCTAATGAATGCCGGACAAGCAGGAAATACTGTGAATATGCAGAATCCATTGTTGATAGGAACGAATTAAAGGAGGGATTTCATGGAACAGCGTGTTGAAATGCAGCTTGGTGGAAGAAAGCTTACGCTTGAAACCGGGCGTTTGGCCAAACAGGCGAATGCTGCCGTTAAGGTAACATACGGAGATACCGTAGTGTTGTGTACCGTGACAGCATCAAGTGAGCCGAAAGATCTGGACTTTTTCCCACTGACGGTGAACTATGAAGAAAGATTGTACGCTGTAGGTAAAATCCCGGGAGGATTTATCAAGCGTGAAGGTAGACCGTCCGAGAAAGCGATTCTGGCCAGCCGTCTGACGGACCGCCCGATTCGTCCATTGTTCCCGGAAGGTTTCCGTAATGATGTACAAGTTCTGAACATTGTTATGAGTGTGGATCAGGACTGCGAACCACAAATTGCAGCCATGATTGGTACCTCAGCAGCATTGAGCATTTCCGATGTGCCTTTCAGCGGGCCGATTGGCGGTGTGAAGGTGGGCCGTATTGATGGAGAGTTCATCATTAACCCAACGATTGCACAGCTTGAAATCAGCGAACTTGAACTCGTGGTTGCAGGAACTAGAGATGCGATCATGATGGTTGAAGCCGAAGCGAATGAATTACCGGAAGAAGTGATGCTTGAAGCAATCATGTTCGGACATGACGAGATCAAAAACATCGTGACTGTCATTGAACAGCTTGTACAAGTTGCCGGTAAAGAAAAAATGGAAGTGAAGCTGCATGCTGTCAATGCAGAAGTGAACAGCAGCGTTCGTGAGTTTGCAAGCGCACGTCTGGTGGAGGCTGTTAAAATTGCAGAGAAACATGCTCGTCAGGATGCTATTGATGCAGTTAATGACGAAACGGTTGCTCACTTCGAAGAGAAGTATATTGAAACACCTGAACTGCTCAAAGACGTGAAAGAAGTGCTGCACGATATCGTCAAAGAAGAAGTGCGCCGCCTGATCACTCATGATAAAGTTCGTCCGGATGGACGCGGACTGGCTGAGATTCGTCCAATTGAGTGTGATACCTCCCTGCTTCCGCGTACACACGGTTCAGGCCTGTTCACACGTGGACAAACACAAGCTTTGAGCATCTGTACACTCGGTGCACTGGGTGACGTTCAAATTTTGGACGGCATCAGTCTGGAAGAAACCAAACGTTTCATGCATCACTATAATTTCCCGCCGTTCAGCGTAGGTGAAGCTCGTCCGCTTCGTGCGCCGGGACGCCGTGAAATCGGACATGGTGCGCTGGGTGAGCGTGCGCTGTCGAAAGTCATTCCGTCTGAAACCGACTTCCCGTACACCATCCGTTTGGTCTCTGAAGTATTGGAATCCAACGGTTCTACATCCCAAGCAAGTATTTGCGCGAGCACGCTTGCGATGATGGATGCGGGTGTACCAATCAAAGCTCCGGTAGCTGGTGTGGCGATGGGTCTGATCAAAGATGGAGAGCACGTATCCATTCTGAGTGATATTCAAGGGATGGAAGATCATCTCGGCGATATGGACTTCAAAGTAGCAGGAACACCTGAAGGGGTAACAGCGATTCAAATGGACATCAAAATTGATGGGATTGACCGTCAAATCTTGTCCGAGGCGCTGGCTCAAGCAAAAGAAGGACGCATGCACATTTTGGGTAAAATGACCGAAGTGATGAAAACACCTCGTGAGCAATTGTCCCAGTATGCGCCTAAAATTACGACTATGCACATCAATCCGGATAAAATTCGCGATGTGATCGGTGCTGGTGGTAAAATTATCAACAAAATCATCGAAGAAACCGGTGTTAAAATTGATATCGAACAGGATGGACGTGTCTTTATCGCTTCTTCTAATCAGGAGATGAATGATAAAGCCAAAGCGATCATCGAAGGGATCGTTCGCGAAGTACTGGTTGGCGAAATTTATGTCGGCAAAGTTAAACGTGTCGAGAAGTTCGGTGCATTTGTTGAAGTGCTGCCAAACAAAGAAGGTCTGGTACACATTTCTCAATTGTCTACAGAACGTGTAGCCAAAGTGGAAGATGTTGTGGCGATCGGTGATTCCATCACGGTGAAAGTAACCGAGATTGACCCGCAAGGTCGAATCAACCTGTCCCGTAAAGCTGTATTAACAGCGGAAGCTCCTGCACAATCTTAGGCGGCTGACGCTCGAATAACATATGCAAGATTGAAGAAGAGACAGAATGCGAATTTCTGGCTCTTTTTTTAACGTTTAAAGGAGAGATCATTGACCAAGAGATTGCGGTTATTAATCATATTTCTGCCCTTGTCCTCATAAGATGGGGACAAAGACGGCAGGAGGATGGAGCTGTGAGAAACCAATCCAAAAAACTGGCGGTTGTTCTCGCGGGTGTGGCAGCGGTCATGCTAATCGGACAAGTCGGCAGTGTACGTACATACATTACGGAGATCCGTGATGGCCCGGGCACGCAGAATGCATTTGATATGTTTAAGGAAGCGACCGGAGAAGAATCACTGTTATCAGCGATTAAGGATAAGGCAGCCGAGACTCGAATTGCACCGGTGAATGCGAGAGTCGATCGAATATGGAAAGCCATTCCTGGTTATAACGGCCTGGAGATCGATGTGGAGGAGACTTATCGCAGGGCTCTGGGAGGAATGCTGAATACTAAGATTCCGTATGTCTACCGCCAGATTGAGCCTGAGATTCAATTGAAAGACTTGGGAGCACATCCGATTTATCGTGGTAACGCGAATAAACCGATGGTTTCGTTTATGATCAATGTGGCTTGGGGGAACGAATTTCTCGTTCCGATGCTGGACACGCTGGATGCCAAAAAGGTAAAGGCTACTTTTTTTCTGGATGGAAGCTGGCTGAGCAAAAATGCTGAACTGGCCAAAGAAATCCAAAAGCGTGGACATGAGCTGTCCAATCATGCGTATTCCCACCCGAATATGAGCCGTTTAAGTGCGGAGCGGGCAAGGCTCGAGATCAGCAAAACGGAGGATCTGCTGCAGCAAACGCTAGGTGTAAAGAATCGCTGGTTCGCACCGCCATCGGGAGATTTCAATCAGAAAACGGTGGATATTGCAGCTTCTTTGGGTTTGCAAACGGTTCTATGGACAGTGGATACGGTCGACTGGCGCAAACCAAGTCCTGATTCTGTCATTGCCAAAATAGCGAATAAAACCGAAGCAGGCTCATTAATTCTAATGCATCCTACAGCATCTTCTGCAGGAGCATTGAAAGGCATGATCGATTCCATTCACGCCAAGGGACTGGTGCTTGGAACGGTAAGTGAGACGCTGTCTTCGGAACGCGTAAAGAGCCATGCGGTTGAGTGAACGCCGTTTTTTTGTTAATATCAAACAGTTGGAACCAAATGTCGATATCAATCTGCGTAGATTGAGATCATGACAATTATAGAGATGTAGGAGGGCCACCGTGAAAAAAATTCAGCTGGGCAATGGCCTCAGAGTTGTGATGGAGCAAATTCCGACCTGTCGTTCCGTTTCATTTGGAATATGGGTCAAAACAGGTTCACGCAATGAGCGGACCGAAAATAACGGAGTATCCCATTTTATTGAACATATGCTCTTTAAGGGAACGGATCGTTTCGATGCCAAAGCCATTGCGGAGCAGTTTGACGCCATTGGCGGTAATGTGAATGCATTTACGTCTAAGGAATATACCTGTTATTATGCAAAAGTGCTGGATGAACATCTGCCAATCGCAGTGGATGTGTTATCTGACATGTTCTTCCGCTCCAAAATGGACGAGGGTGAACTGGCGAAGGAGAAAAACGTCATTTTGGAAGAAATCTCAATGTATGAGGACACACCTGACGACATGGTCCATGATCTGATGGCTTTGGCCGCATACGGCGAGCATCCGCTCGCATATCCAATTCTGGGTACAGAAGAACGTCTCAAAGTAATGGATTCCAGTCATTTGCGTGCATATATGAAGGAACATTATACCATCGAAAACACCGTCATCAGCATTGCGGGCAACATCGACGACAGTGTGATTGAACTGATGGAGAAACACTTCGGTGAGTTTGATGTTCAAGGGGTAACGGAGGAAGTGAAACTGCCCGCATTCCAAAGTGGACAGCTCTTTCACAAAAAGAAAACGGAGCAAAATCACATCTGTATCTCGTTCCCGGGCTGCAAAATTGGGGATCCGCTGCAGTTCGCCATGGTTGTTCTGAACAATGTCATTGGCGGCGGCATGAGCTCCAGACTGTTCCAGGAAATTCGAGAAAAGCGGGGACTGGCTTATTCCGTCTATTCGTATCACAGTTCACATGCAGACAGCGGTTTGTTCACAATCTATGCTGGAACTGCTCCGAAACAGACGAAGGAAGTGCTGGATCTGACCAAAGAGGTACTGCATGATCTGGCTGTAAATGGCTTATCCGAGGATGAACTGCGTAAAGGCAAGGAACAGCTGAAAGGCAGTCTGATTCTCAGTCTGGAGAGCACGGGCAGCCGTATGAACCGTCTCGGAAAAAATGAATTGATGCTTGGCAGACATCATACGCTGGATGAGATGATTGCCAAAATTGAACAGGTTACGATGAATGATATTGACGCCGTGCTTGATCTGATGTTTGCTGAGCCGTTTGCGCTTGCCATGGTAGGTGCTTCAGACAAGACGATTGCCGGACTTAGAAGGGATGATTTGGTTGCATTACGTTCAAATAAAGAAATTACCGGGTAACGAGGATATCAAATTGCCGCAAAAAATGTCCGAGCTGGCTGCCGGCTTTGATGTTGTGGCCGCATTGGAAGAAGAAGTTGTGCTGCAGCCTGGGCAGCGTACTTTGATCCCGACGGGTCTTGCGATGGCAATGCCCGCGGGGCTGGAAGCTCAAATTCGACCACGCAGCGGACTGGCGTTCAAACACGGTATTACCTGTCTGAACACACCTGGAACAATTGATGCCGATTATCGTGGCGAGGTGAAGGTGCTGCTCATTAATCTGGGCCAGGAACCTTTTACCATTGTACGCGGAGAGCGAATTGCCCAAATCGTGTTCCAAATAGTACCTGAAATCGAGTTAACGGAAGTAGCGGAACTTTCGGACACCGTGCGCGGTGAAGGCGGATTCGGTCACACGGGGAAATAAGCACGCGGCATGTTCCCGTATACAGCAGTGAAAATAGTAAACGTATCGAGCATCACAGCCGTCCTTCACAGGGCGGCTTTTTTTGTGCTGAATCTATAACTCATGCATTTATTGTTTTCACCCCTATGTGGGCCGCTGCATACGATAAGGCATACATGTGGTGAAAGGAGTGACGTCCCGATGCTGACTGGAGTCCGGATTGTCGTTCTGGGCGGAGATGCAAGGCAGCTTGAGGTCATTAAAAAGTGTGCCGAGCTGGATGCGGCGGTAAGTGTGGTAGGTTTTGACCAACTGGAACAACATATTCCGGGCATTGAACACTGCGGACTTGAAGATGATGTGTTTGCTTCCGCAGATGTGCTTGTGCTGCCTGTAGTAAGCTGCGATGATCAAGGGAAAGTAAATTCTTCGTTTAGCAGCGATCTCATTGTTTTGAAAAAAGAACATATAGCTGCCTTGCCGGAGCACTGCACCGTGTTTACAGGGATGGCAAAGCCGTTTTTGCGTGAACTTTGCCAGGAGAACGGTCTTCGGCTTGTTGAAGTGCTTGACCGCGATGATATCG
The DNA here is from genome assembly GCF_040702995.1 of Paenibacillus sp. AN1007. Classification (NCBI taxonomy): domain Bacteria; kingdom Bacillati; phylum Bacillota; class Bacilli; order Caryophanales; family Paenibacillaceae; genus Paenibacillus; species Paenibacillus sp. AN1007. The sequence goes on along the minus strand of NZ_CP159992.1, from coordinate 3,363,156 downwards.
CCCTGTACAACTCTATTCCGACAGCGGAGGGAGCCATCGCCATAGCAATCAAAGAGACGGATTTCACGATTCACGGCTCAGAATGCATCGTACTTGGCATTGGTCGAACAGGGTTCACGCTGGCAAAAACACTGCAGGGACTGGGAGCTAATGTACGGGTTGGAATCAGGCGGGATGAGGATGAAGCCTGGGCAGTGATTATGGGGTGGAAGCCTTTCAGGATAACGGATTTGGCCGCTCAAACCGGGGAAGTTGACTTGCTTTTTAATACGATACCGACTATGATTATCACAGCACAAATCCTGTCCAGAATGCCTCAAAAAGCAGTCATTATTGACCTTGCATCCGCCCCTGGCGGCTGTGATTTCAGATATGCCGACAAGCGCGGCATCAAAGCACTGCTTGCACCAGGCCTCCCCGGCATCGTTGCTCCCAAAACGGCTGGCGGCATTATTGCCGACGCGTTAATCCGTTTGCTTTTGGAAGAACAGAACGCACGGGAGGTTAAATCATGAACTGGCAGGGTAAAACGGTAGGTTACGCAATTACGGGGTCTCATTGTACGTTTGAAGAGGTTATGCCGGTCATTAGCCGCTTTGTGGCCGAAGGCGCAAATGTCATTCCGATTATTTCGAACTCGGTACTAACGACGGATACACGCTTCGGAACGGCGCAGAATTGGCAAAAACAGTTGAAAGATATAACGGGTAACGATATCATCTCTACAATTGTTGAGGCGGAGCCTTTAGGGCCCTCGAAGCTGCTTGATGTGCTGGTTATTGCTCCATGCACGGGAAACACAACGAGCAAGCTGGCTAACGCGATGACCGACAGTCCGGTGCTTATGGCTGCAAAAGCGCAGATGCGCAATCAGCGTCCGCTTGTGCTGGCTATTTCCACGAATGACGGTCTTGGTTTGAATGCAGCGAATATTGCGAAATTGCTGGTGGCGAAATATTTGTATTTTGTGCCTTTTGGTCAAGATGATCCAATAAAAAAACCGAATTCGTTAGTTGCCAAAATGGAGTTGATTCCAGAAGCCTGCTGGAGTGCACTGGAAGGCAGGCAGCTGCAGCCGATGATTGTGGAGCGTGCTTCACAGGGCTGAGGCTTGCAGTAGGGCAATAACGGTTATGCGTAGGGAGATATGAAGAAGGGTTCGAGAGACAAAGAAATCATGGGGGACGATAGTTGATTTGTTCAGCTACCTCTGAATACGTTCCTGTTCATAAGGGCATTCCTGTTTGCAGCAGCAACCAGCAGCAGGCAGGAGAGGTGTATTGAAAATACATGTCATACCATGCCCTATACATTGCTGAGATTATCGCATCGGAACGCTCCCAAGGGTGATCGATTTGTTGATTTAACCCGTGTCCAGTCTTCTTGCGTACACAAATGGAGGAATAAAGATGCGTATCATGGTACAAAAATTCGGGGGCACATCTCTCTCTACCGTTCAGGCGAGAGAGCATGTGCTCCGACATGTTAAACGTGAGCTTGAAACAGGATTTAATCTGGTCATTGTCGTATCAGCTATGGGTCGCCGCGGCGAGCCTTATGCAACGGATACACTGCTTGACTGGGCAGCGCAGAATGGAAATGCACTATCCCCGCGTGAAAAGGATTTACTGTTGTGCTGTGGTGAAATCATCTCTGCAACAACGCTCAGCAGTCTGCTTGAACATGAAGGCATTCCAACTTCAGTGCTGACCGGTGCACAAGCGGGCTTTGTGACGGACGACAATTTCGGGAATGCCCGGATATTGGATGTCCGTCCTGTTCGTGTGCTGGAACAGCTTCAGCTGGGGCGTGTAGTCATTGTAACCGGATTCCAGGGACAGACGGAAAAGGGCGATTTCACGACACTGGGACGCGGTGGAAGTGATACATCTGCTACAGCATTAGGAGCAGCCCTGCATGCTGAAATGGTGGATATCTATACGGACGTCAACGGGATTCTGACTGCTGACCCTCGGATTGTAGAAGATGCCCGTCCTTTAACGGTAGTGAGTTATGCCGAGATCTGCAATATGGCTCACCATGGGGCGAAGGTCATTCATCCGCGAGCAGTTGAGATCGCAATGCAGTCCCAGATACCGGTACGGGTAAGATCTACTTTTGCAGATACGGAAGGCACACTTGTTACGCATCCGGAAGGATTCAAGGATGTGCAGACAGGTATTATTGACCGTTATGTAACCGGTATTGCTTATGTAAGCAATGTTACGCAGATCACGGTGGATGTACCTGGTGGTGCAGATCGTCTGCAGCTGAAAGTGTTCAAAACAATGGCAGAGAATTCGATCAGTGTCGATTTTATTAATGTTACCCCTACCGGGGTAGTATATACCGTTTTTGACAGTGATTCCGAGAAAGCAATACATGTCCTGCAGGAGATTGGACTCAAGCCGCAAAGTTTGTCTGGCTGTGCCAAAGTGTCCGTCATTGGCGGAGGCATCAACGGTGTGCCTGGAATCATGGCCCGTATTGTCGAGTCTTTAACACTGGCTGACATTCAGATTCTGCAATCAGCGGATTCTAACACAACCATCTGGGTGCTTGTCAAAAAAGAAGATATGGTTCAGGCTCTGAGGGCGCTTCACGCCTCATTTGAACTTCACTTGTAAATGACCGAAGTCAGCTGAGCCAGACCTGTTTTGAGGGAGGAAATCGAATTGGACTTTGGAAGATTGATTACAGCAATGGTCACTCCGTTCAATGCACAGGGAGAGATTCATTGGGAGGAAACGGCACGTCTCATCGATTACCTAATCGTTGATCAAAAGTCGGATGCTCTCGTGGTTTCTGGAACAACAGGGGAGTCACCGACACTTAGTGATACGGAGAAAGTTCAATTATTCGAATTTGCAGTGAAACATGCGGCCGGACGGTGCAGGATTATAGCTGGAACAGGCAGCAATAACACAGCGCATTCCATCCATCTGACTCAGGAAGCTGAGCGTGTCGGGGCAGACGGTGTATTATTGGTTGTTCCTTATTACAACAAGCCAAGCCAAGAAGGGATGTACAGACACTTTGAAGCCATTGCTGCATCAGCGAAGCTGCCGGTAATGCTGTATAACGTGCCTGCACGTACTGCTGCCAACTTGTCTGCTGCAACCACATTACGGCTTGCACAAATCCCGAATATTGTGGCGACGAAGGAATGTGCCTCTATGGAGCAGGTTACCTTGATTGCTGCGGGTGCACCGGAACACTTCAGAGTCTATACCGGAGATGATGCATCGGGTCTGCCAGCTATTGCGGTTGGAGCTCACGGGATCGTCAGCGTGGCAAGTCATGTGGTGGGTGCGGAGATGAAAAAAATGATTGATGCCTTCTATGGCGGAGATCCTCTGCAGGCCTCACGTATTCATCAAAAGCTGTTCCCGCTCTTCAAGGGTCTGTTTGAATGCCCGCAGCCATTACCCAATCCGGTAGCGGTGAAATATGCATTAACTTTACGTGGACTGGACGTAGGTTCAGTGCGTCTGCCTTTGATTCCTCCAACGATAGAGGAGCAGAACTACATTAAAAATCTGCTGCATTTGTAAATAAACAGATGCATTTTGCAATCGTTTATTAATTATAAGCATGAACGCTTTGTTTAGCGAAAGAACCGCGCCTCTCAAGTCGAGGCAGCGGTTCTTTTTTTGCCGAGTGCTGTAAGGTTTCTTTTTTAGAAGGAAGGGGAAACCTACAGGTTAACGAGAGAGTGACTTGTTTTTTCTGTTTTTAATCATGTATAATGATGTCAAGTGACTGGGTGCGGTATTTTTTTGAAATTGAAAGCGACATCGTTTCAGTGGTGTGGCTTTACGGTGAAAAAGGAAGGAACGGCTAAGAGGGACAATTCGGAACCAATATGTTGGGGATGGGGAATAACTTCGAAGAACTTCTTCCAAATATCGTGAATAAAGGTGTTCTTTTGCATTCATCCCTATTCAAGGGTGTAATGTATGAACTACTTTTCTTAACTTACAATAAATAAATAAGGTACGACGTCCAACTACCATAGGAGGTTCAGATTCATTTGTCTAAGAAAAATAATAATAACGAAAAGCTGATGATTTTTGCATTGGGCGGCGTAGGCGAGATTGGTAAAAATATGTATGTTATCCAATACGCGAACGATATTGTTGTCGTAGACGCCGGTCTTAAATTCCCGGAAGAAGACATGCTTGGTATTGATATTGTCATTCCTGACATTTCGTATTTGACTGAGAACCGTGACAAAGTAAGAGGCATTATTTTGACTCACGGTCACGAGGATCACATCGGCGGTCTGCCATATGTCCTCAAACACTTGAATGTTCCTGTATACGGAACTAAGCTTACCCTTGGTCTCGTTGAGAACAAACTGAAAGAAGCCAATTTGCTGGGTGAGACGAAGCGTATTCTCATCAATGCGGATTCGGAGATTGAGCTGGGTTCGACGCTGAAAGCATCGTTCTTTGCTACTAACCATAGTATTCCAGATTCCGTTGGGGTATGTGTAGAAACACCGGAAGGTGCTGTTGTTCACACAGGTGACTTCAAATTTGATCATACACCGGTCAATGGACAATATGCAGATCTGCAGCGCATGGCACAGATCGGAACCAACGGCGTTCTCGCGCTGCTGTCTGACAGTACTAATGCAGAGAAGCCTGGTTTCACACCATCGGAGAAAAATGTGGGTATCGTGCTGGAAGATATTTTCCGCAAAGCGAGCCAGCGTGTCGTTGTTGCAACTTTTGCTTCCAACGTGCATCGCATTCAGCAGGTTATCAATGCAGCAGAGGTCACTGGGCGTAAAGTCGCAGTTATCGGACGCAGCATGGTTAACGTTGTAGGTATTGCTTCGGATCTCGGTTATCTGGACATCCCTGATGGCATGATTATCGAACCGGAAGAAGTTGGTAAGATGGCAGCGGATCGTGTTGTCATCTTGTGCACAGGAAGCCAAGGCGAGCCAATGTCAGCATTGACACGCATGGCGCGTTCGACGCATCGCAAAGTGGACATCCTACCTGGAGATACCGTTATCATTGCGGCAACACCAGTACCTGGGAATGAGAAATATGTAGGCCGTACGATTGATGAACTGTTCCGTTTGGGAGCAAATGTTCACTACAGCGGCGCCAACAGTGGAGTTCACGTTTCCGGTCACGGCAGCCAGGAAGAATTGAAGTTGATGCTGAACCTGATGAAACCGAAATTCTTCCTGCCAATTCACGGAGAATTCCGGATGCAGCGTCGTCACGCAGTTCTTGCTGAATCGGTAGGCATCGATCCGGACAACATCTTCATTACAGATATCGGTGAGGTTGTTGAAATCCAAGGCGGGGCAGCGCGTAAAGCAGGGAAAGTAACTGCAGGTAATGTACTGATTGACGGTCTGGGTGTGGGTGACGTAGGTAATATCGTACTGCGTGATCGCAAGCTGCTGTCTCAGGATGGTATTCTTGTTGTAGTTGTGACTCTCAGCAAGCAGGATGGCAAAATCGTTTCCGGTCCGGATATCATCTCCCGCGGATTCGTATATGTACGTGAATCGGAAGGACTTCTGGATGAGGCTAACCGTATTGTTAGCAGCACACTGCAGAAGCTGATGAGCGAGAATGTAAATGAGTGGGCTTCACTCAAAACGAATGTTAAAGACGCACTTGGACGTTTTCTGTATGAGCAAACTCGTCGCAGACCGATGATTTTGCCAATCATTATGGAAGTTTAAAATAAGTTTCATGAAAAACATATATTAAGGCACACAGTCGCCCCTTTTCTACGAGTAATATTGGACGGTTCCTCGTAGAGAAGGGGCTTTTTTTGCTTTTTTCAGAGATAGCATGAGCTTCAAGGGCTGCTTGATGGAATTGATTGTCCCTGGAAAGTATAAGCTTGTTGGCAGATTCCCCATACTAAGGAAATGGAAAACCAATACATCTTACAGGAGAAGGGGACAGCAGTGATATGAATGATCAGATGAACGACAAGCAGATACCACGATCCAATCAGCCGGAGACAGAGGCTCCAGACATTCCGGTGCAGGAGGAGAAGCAGCTCTCTCCAGTCACAGAATCCATTCAGCAGTTTGGGCAGACACAGTCACCAGCCAGCGAATCCAATATTTTCTGCATGACCATTATCGGTCAGGTAGAGGGACATTTGATTTTACCCCCACAGAACAAAACAACCAAGTATGAGCATATTATCCCGCAGCTGGTAGCGGCAGAGCAAAATCCGAAGATTGAAGGCATTCTGATCATTCTCAATACGGTAGGTGGCGATGTGGAGGCGGGACTTGCTATTGCCGAGATGATTGCTTCTTTAAGCAAACCAACGGTGACCGTTGTCATTGGAGGAGGGCACAGCATTGGTGTACCGATTGCAGTTGCTTCAACGTATTCGCTGATAGCGGGAAGTGCCACAATGACGATTCACCCGATTCGGATGAATGGACTTGTCATTGGTGTGCCGCAGACATTTGAATATATGGAGAAGATGCAGGAGCGTGTTGTGCGGTTTGTAACATCCCACTCCAATATTTCCGAAGATATGTTCAAAGAACTGATGTTCAAGACAGGAGAGCTGAATCGGGATATCGGTACGGCTGTAGGGAGTGCAGATGCGGTGAAATATGGTCTTATGGATGCAGTAGGTGGCATTGGTCAAGCAATCGCACAATTGAACAAGTTAATGGGAGATAAGAGACAGACGATGCAGGCGGGAGGATACACGCAATGACAACGATGTATACCGTAATGCCACCGGAGCAGCTGTGGTCGGGGATGTGGACTGAGGCCGGCGATACGAAAGAGATCCGAATGAACGGTCTGTTAATGCAGGTCAGACCGGTCAATGATACCGAAGCTGTTATTGTGCGTTTACTTGAGTGCCCGCTTGAAGCGTATCTGGACCCGGCCAATCAACCGGGTTCAACGGTTCCGCTTTCGGGTAACACAAGTCCAACATAACGCGACGAATTCAGACAAATGGTGCAGAAAAAGAACATATGTACGGAATATATTTGTATGGTATAATATTCTTCTGGGGGTGACCTGATTTTGGCCAGAAGAAAAAAGAGGAAAAAGAAGGGTGCCGGATTTAGCGGCGTCTTAAAATATGAAATTTATGGCATTGTGCTAATTACACTGGCCGTCATAGCGCTGTCGGGTGAAGCTACCGTGGGACGTTCGCTTTCCAAGATGTTTGGACTCATGCTTGGCAAGTTTTATTTTGCGATTCCGCTGGTGGGGATTTACTATGGGCTGATGGTGATGATTCACCGGAAGTGGCCGACTGGCTGGACTACTCGTAAGACCGGATTGGTCCTGTTGGTCTTTGCGCTCACCCTGATGAGTACCATATCCGCCATGCACCAAAAGCTGATTCCGGTTGGTGCGCTGGAACCAGGTGCGGTTCTGACTCAGGTACATAATGATATGCAAACTGAATTACTGACGCCTGCTGCACCAGGTGAGCGCGACTCCATGCTGGGCAAGGATATTAGCGGCGGGTATATTGGTGCAGGACAGTTTGCGTTATTTTTGTGGCTGTTTGGCAGTCTTGGCGCAAGACTGATTATGATTGTCATGTTTGTGATCAGTTTCATGCTTATTACGAGTCTGTCCTATGTGGATTTGATACGTATATTCAGAACCAAGGTCTGGGACGCAGGCAGCTCCATGTACAAGAAGCTCGAGTCGAGGCCGGCGAGAAGATCAGTTTCCAAGACAGCAGGGACCAAGAAAAGCAGTGTACGGAAATTGGCGCCAGTACCGGTTGACGATGAAGAGGAAGACGACGATTACGATTCCGAAGAAGGGCATTTACCCAAACGTAAAGCACCTATTTTTTTTCAGCTGTTCGGAAAATGGGGAGCCCATCGTCAGACATCCAAATCTGCTGACAATTCACACGAGATGGATGCACTGGAATCAGAACAGATCGTTTATCGTGTGGGACAGGAACTGCCATCCGAGCCATGGCATGGCGAATCAGAATCTGTTAGCCAAGGAACTGGTGCAGCAGCAGTAGGTGCGGCAGCACATGCAGCACAGACCAGGGCTGATTCTGCACCCATCATCCGTGACTTTTTTGAACATGTCAGAGCAGAGGGCCCGGACAAAGATGATGATCTGGACGATGCTTATCCGTTCCCGGCCGACCTGAGTGGGAATGGCAGCACTACAGATCAAACGCACAGAGCAGATATTAAATTTACAGATGAGTTGGTAGAAGACGAATGGCCTAATGCAAGTGCTGCAGCCAACATATCTCAAACCAATGCTGAGCATGATGCATCCAATGGGGAAGCTGTTCCAGGTGATACAGTGGATGGGGGAACGGAGCAGGGCACTGCGGGAGGAGAAGGTGTTCCATCTGCTGCACCACCGCCACCCCCCCCGAAGCCTTACAAACTGCCTTCCTTCCGTCTTCTTTCCAAGCCCCATAACGGTGGTAAAGGTGCAGATCAGAAGGATTACATGCAGACTGCACGCAAGCTGGAAGCAACACTGGAAAGCTTCGGTGTACGTGCCAAAGTTCTGGAGGTTGTTCGGGGTCCAGCAGTGACGAGGTATGAAATTCAGCCGGATATCGGGGTGAAAGTGAGCCGAATTGTCAGTTTGACGGATGATATCGCTCTTGCCTTGGCTGCCAAGGATATTCGGATGGAAGCACCTATTCCGGGTAAATCGGCTATTGGTATTGAAGTTCCTAATGGTGAAGTATCTGTTGTCACGATGCGTGAAGTCATGGAGACGGCAACGTTCCAGGATGCAGAATCCAAAGTAACGATTGCATTTGGGCGGGATATATCGGGTCAGACGATCATAGGTAATCTGGCTCGTATGCCCCATTTGCTGGTCGCGGGTGCTACCGGCTCAGGTAAATCGGTATGTATCAACGGCATTATTACCAGCATTTTGTACAAAGCGAAGCCGGATGAGGTCAAGTTTTTGATGGTTGACCCGAAAATGGTCGAACTGAATGTATATAATGGAATCCCGCATCTGATGGCGCCTGTTGTAACTGATCCAAAGAGAGCATCGCTGGCACTCAAAAAGATCGTGGTCGAGATGGAAAAAAGATATGAGTTATTTTCCAAGTCAGGAACACGAAACGTTGAAGGTTACAATAATCTGATGAAGGATAATCCGGCGGCGATTCTGCCTTATATTGTGGTTATTGTGGACGAGCTGGCCGACCTGATGATGGTAGCCGCTGGAGATGTAGAGGATGCGATTGCTCGTCTGGCGCAGATGGCTCGTGCGGCCGGTATTCATCTTATCATTGCCACGCAGCGTCCTTCCGTCGATGTTATTACGGGTGTAATCAAAGCCAACATTCCTTCAAGGATTGCGTTCGGGGTATCCTCACAAGTTGATTCACGCACCATTCTGGATATGGGCGGTGCGGAGAAGCTGCTAGGCCGAGGAGATATGCTGTTTATGCCTATGGGCGCATCGAAGCCAATTCGTGTACAAGGTGCGTTTATGAGTGATGAAGAGGTTGAAAATATTGTGAATTACGTTCGTGGTCAAGGTGAAGCGCAGTATGACGAGTCCCTTGTTCCCGAGGTGGACGACTCCAATCAGGCTGCGGAAGAAGTGCAGGATGAGCTGTACGAACAGGCTGTGCAGATTATTCTTGAAGCGAAGCAGGCTTCAGTATCGCTGCTGCAGCGGAGGATGCGGGTGGGGTACACCCGTGCCGCACGTTTGATTGATTCCATGGAAGCCAGAGGTGTCATCGGGCCGTACGAAGGCAGCAAGCCGCGTGAAGTCCTGGTGTCGCTGGAGCAGTATCAACAGAGCAAAATAAGCTCATAGTAAAGCCTTAGAAAGCCTTCAACCATTATGGTTGGAGGCTTTTAGCTGTAATCAGGTCATTGAGGTTTGCCAATTGCTCCAGAGATCGGATGATTTGGTGCATAGGAAGGCAGCTTGCTTGTCATAATAACTTTAGCGATTCTGTTAAATTCCACAAGAGAAAGGTAGAGCATATTGATGCGAAAAATGAACCTTTGGCTTTTCACGGCTATTTTGCTGATATCCGTGCTGGGAATCCGTTATTTGCTTCCTGAGCACACAGCAGCCCCAAGTGCCGCCCATAACGACAAACCGGCAGAGGAAAAAGCGATGCCGACGTTCAGCAGCAGCACCGTGAAATATGGCAGTTACGGACAGGACGTATACGAACTTCAGGGGCGCTTGAAGTATCTGGGTTTCTACAATGGCAAGATCGACAGCAGCTTTGGCAGCAGCACTCTCAAATCGGTGAAATGGTTTCAATCCGAATTTGGCATGAAAGCTGACGGTGTGGTTGGGGCCAAAACAAAGCTGAAGCTGTACAATGCCAGCACCAAGTGGTCACCTACAGAACCCCCTCTTCACAAAGGAGGATCTGACGGAGATGGGGGCGGCAGTGGAGGTACAGCAAACAAAGAGCAGGACAATATGGGTTCTGCCAATGCGCTGGGGCTTACGGAGAACGAACTTAAAATTATGGCAAATGCTGTATATGGTGAAGCAAGGGGAGAACCGTTTGAAGGTCAGGTAGCCGTAGCCGCTGTTATTTTGAACCGCGTAAACTCACCAAGTTTTCCGTCAACTCCTTCTGGTGTTATCTTTCAGCCAGGGGCATTCACTGCTGTAGCGGATGGGCAGATCTATCTGGAACCAAACGCGCAGGCGAAAAAAGCAGTAGAACAGGCGTTAAACGGATGGGACCCTTCAGGCGGATGCTTGTACTACTTCAACCCTAAAACGGCTACATCCAAATGGATCTGGACACGTCCGCAGGTGAAAACGATCGGGCAGCATATATTCTGTATGTAACGGAACGGGAAGCAACCAGGAGAGAAGCGACTTCGGTTGCTTCTTGGCTTTTGAATGGTTTAAAATGGTGGTTGCGTTTAGGCTTGATGAAGACTGTTATCAATATGACGCCGTAAAGGGGTTTTGACATTTGAATACTGCAGCATTTGAACGGGGGAGCGGGAAACAGCTTCGAATACATGTACTTCCGACCAAACGTTTCAAAACGTTCGCAATTTCCCTGTATGCCGGAGTTCTTCTGCGTGAGGACTCAGTTACGCATACAGCTCTTACACCTTTTGTATTAAGACGAGGAACAGAAGCATATCCGGAAACAACGCAGTTTCGAGAGCAGTTGGAACATTTGTACGGAGCCGGCTTTGGGTTTGACGTCTATAAACGGGGCGATTACCAGATTGTGCAGTTCCGTATGGATACCATTAACGATTCTTTTGTCGGGGGAGGAGAACAGCTTCTGGATCGTTCGTTTGCGTTTCTGGGCGAAGTATTGACCAAACCGGCCAGGGAAAATGGACAATTCAGAACAGCGTATGTCCAGGCAGAACGCGAGACGGTTCGCAAAAAGCTGGAGTCCATTGTCAATGATAAAATGCGTTATGCGGCTGAACGCTGTATTGAAGAAATGTGCAAGCATGAGCCGTACAGACTTCATCCGCTAGGTGAACGAGATGCACTGCCAGCCATAGAACCTCCTGAACTGACGTCTGCTTATGAAAAGTGGCTGAGGGAAGCGAGTATGGACCTGTATGTGGTGGGGGATACGACACTTGAAGAAGTGGAGCAGCTGGTGCAGCGTCATTTTAATCTGGAACGTACGGCTTCCGCTGACTATCAGGCGCAGAAGGCGGTGCGTGGGGACAAGGAGCCAAATACGGTCATTGAACGATTGAATATTGGTCAGGGCAAATTGAATATGGGTCTTCGTACATCCATTACGTATGGAGATGATAACTATGCAGCAGCCCTGTTGTATAACGGTATTCTTGGCGGTTACCCGCATTCCAAGTTATTTGTAAATGTTCGCGAAAAAGAAAGCCTCGCCTATTATGCATCTTCCAGATATGATGGGCACAAAGGTATTGCGACCATTCAATCCGGGATTGAAATCCCTAATTACGAAAAAGCAGTCATGATTATCAAGCAGCAGCTTGAGGAAATGAACAGGGGTAATATCACGGATTTGGAGATGTCGCAGACCAAAGCGATGATCCGCAACCTGTTGAAGGAAATGCAGGATGCGGCATTCGAGATGATTGCCTACGATTTTAACCGTCAATTGTCCGGCAAGGAGAGAACATCCGAAGAGCTGCTTGCACAAATCGAACAGATCAGCAAGCAGGATGTTCGAGAGGCAGCAGAGCAGTTCCGTCTGGATACGATATATTTCTTGCGGGACGAGAAGGAGGAATAGTCGTGGAGAGCATTCAGTATGAACATCTGCAGGAAACGTTATATCATGAAGTGATGGATAACGGACTGCACGTCTATGTTTTGCCCAAGCCAGGTTTTCAAAAAACATATGCTTCATTTACAACCCAATACGGGTCTGTAGATAACCACTTTCAAGTGGAGGGACAGGCAGAAGTGAAAGTGCCCGACGGCATTGCTCATTTTCTGGAGCACAAAATGTTTGAGGAACCTACGGGTGATATTTTTGCAACGTTCGCCTCTCATGGTGCTTCTGCCAACGCATTTACAAGTTTTGATCAGACTGTATATTTGTTTTCGGCGACTGAAAATATAAACGAAAATATACAAACATTAGTCGATTTTGTGCAAAACCCTTACTTCACGGACCAAAATGTTAATAAGGAAAAAGGCATTATTGAACAAGAAATTAATATGTATGCCGATAATCCGGACTGGCGGGTATATTTCGGATTAATTGAAGCGATGTATCAAAAACATCCCGTGCATATTGATATTGCAGGTACGGTGGAGTCCATTAATACGATTACGAAAGAAATGCTTTACACTTGCTACAGAGCCTTTTATCACCCGAGCAACATGCTTTTATTTGTTGTAGGGGGCGTTGACCCTGAGCAGGTCATCAGCATGGTTCGATCGAATCAGGAACAGAAAAATTACGAACCGCAGGGTCAAATTCAGCGATTTTTTGATCCTGAACCCGAGAAGGTGGGAGAGGCAAGACGTGAAGCCAGATTATCGGTTTCCCTGCCCAAATGTCTGTTTGGGTTCAAAGAGACGGATGTGGGGCTTTCGGGAGAGGAGCTGGCTTGCCGGGATGTAACTACACAGCTCATGATGGATCTTTTATTTGGTTCCAGTACACGCTTGTTTCAGAAGCTTTATGATGAGGATTTAATCTCGGACAGCTTTGGACATAATTATATCAGCTCACCTCAATACGCTTTTTCCGCAGTTGGCGGGGATACCAAAGATCCGGACCAACTGTTGAAACGGATACGTGAAGAAGTGGATTTGATTGTGCAAAAGGGGTTTGAGGCTTCCGATTTCGAACGTGCGCGTAAAAAGAAGATCGGTGGTTATTTGCGTATGCTGAACTCACCTGAGAATATTGCGAGCGAATTCACGCGTCTGCAGCTGCGCGGCGCAGACTTTTTCAACATGCTTTCGCTATATGAAGCAATTACACTGAACGATGTAAATCAACGATTGCGGGATCATATTCGCTGGGATCAGCTGGCGGTATCGCTCGTGGTGAGTCCTTGATCAGGAGAGGAATCGGGACTGTTTAAGAGGTTTGAGGAGCAGCATTGAGAGCTTATGGGGGGAACGATCAATGAAAGCTATTGGGGAAATGACCGTGCTGGTTACTGGTGCAAGCGGTGGCATCGGAGCCGCGATTGCAGAGCGCTTTGCCAGCGTTGGTATGAATGTTGTACTGCATTACATGAAATCGCACGAAGCTGCTAACGAAGCGGCCAGACGCTGTATGGAGCAGGGCAATGGACGCATTATGACCGTGTCGGCTGATCTCCGCAGCAGAGAGCAGATTCAGCGCATGCGGGAAAAACTGGCTTCACATGAGCTTCTGCCGGATATCCTCGTAAACAACGCGGGCATATCTCACTATGGCCTGCTGTCTGATGTAACCGAGGAAATTTGGGATGAAGTGATGGCCATCAATTTAAAAGGTACCTTTCTGTGCACACAGGAGATGATGCCGCATATGATCTCCCAGCGATACGGCCGGATTATCAACGTCTCGTCGATCTGGGGGCTGTCCGGGGCATCCTGTGAAGTGCTGTATTCCACAACCAAGGGCGGAGTAAATGCCTTTACAAAAGCACTTGCGAAAGAGCTGGCTCCATCAGGCGTTACAGTAAATGCTGTAGCTCCGGGAGCTGTTCAGACCACCATGCTGGAGCATCTGGATCAGAGTGAATTAAAGATGCTGGAGGAGGAAATCCCGGCTGGCCGGCTGGCGCAGCCGGACGAAATTTCGTCATTGGTTTATTTTCTTGCGCTGCCTGAATCCGGTTATATTAATGGTCAGATTATCAGCCCTAATGGCGGCTGGCTGACTTAGTGTGAAACGGACAAGTTTTTATTAAAGTATGGGGATTTAGACGTGTAAAGTAACTTGGACTGTTCTTCTTGACCATACGGCCGTGATTTATTTCAAAAGTTCGTATATAAAATGCCCGTAAAGCACATATTACAACTGTTGATTTTAAATCTCATGCGTCAGCCAAGGAGGATTTATCATGTCAACAGAAAAAACAGTCGTTTCCAACTTTGACACATGGAAGAAGTTTCTGGGTGATCGCGTACTGCAAGCAGAGAAGATGGGAATGAGTGAAGAAACCATCAACAAACTGGCATACGAGATTGGGGACTTTCTTGATGAGAAAGTTGATCCAGCGAACCATTCCAACCGGGCATTGAAGGAACTATGGGATGTCGGCGATGCAGATGAGCGTCGTACGATTGCGTGCCTGATGGTCAAATTGGCCAAACAAAACGCATAAGGCAAGAGGTGAAGAGCTCCCGCAAGGGGGCTTTTCTCTAATGATTACAAACGGATTACAGAGCTGTTCTTGTAATTCATTTTCATTTTATATATCATTAACGTGACCCATTTTTAGAAGATGACTCAGAATTGCGTTCTGTGGACGTGTTTTGCTGTTGTCGAATAATGTGGAATAATGCATTACGGGGTGTATAAATGGAAACTAAACAATGGTATATGGAATATAAAATACATAAGAACAGACCTGGTCTTTTGGGGGACATTGCCTCTATGCTGGGGATGCTCGAAGTCAATATATTGACCATTAACGGTGTGGAAGGCAAAACACGCGGCATGCTGCTCGAATCGGATGATGACGAGAAAATTCGTCTGCTCGGAGAGATGCTTGGCAAAGTCAACAGCATTACCGTATCCGCATTGCGTCAGCCTAAACTGGTAGACATTCTGGCTGTGCGTCACGGCAGGTACATTGACCGGGATTCGGATGATCGCAAAACGTTCCGTTTCACTCGTGACGAACTTGGGTTACTTGTTGATTTTCTGGGTGAAGTATTTAAAAGAGAAGGCAATCAGGTTATTGGCTTGCGCGGAATGCCGCGTGTAGGCAAAACAGAATCGATCATCGCAGGCAGCGTATGTGCCATGAAGCGGTGGACTTTTGTATCCTCGACACTCCTTCGTCAAACGATCCGCAGTCAAATGTCTGAAGACGAGTTGAATCCGAACAATGTTTTTATTATTGATGGAATCGTCAGCACAATTCGGTCCAGTGAAAGACATTATAACCTGCTTCAGGACATTATGACGATGCCGAGTACCAAAGTGATTGAGCACCCGGATATTTTTGTACAGGAATCAGAATATGATTATAATCATTTTGATATTATTATCGAACTGCGCAACAATCCTAACGAAGAAATTATTTATGATACGTTTACGGCAAGCTACACCGACGAACTGTAAAGCCCCGTACGGAATCATGGAATAGATCAGCAACAACTAAAGAGATAAACATAAGGAGGAGATGGCATGTCTGAACTGGGTCAGCAGTTAAGAGAGGCCCGGCTGCAAAAAGGGATGAGTCTCGACGATGTACAGGAAATGACTAAAATTCGCAAGAGGTATCTGGAGGCTATAGAAGCAGGGGATTACAAAGTACTCCCCGGCAGCTTCTATGTGCGTGCATTTATAAAAACCTATGCGGAAACGGTAGGACTCAATCCGGATGAGCTGCTGGAAGGACATAAAAAAGATGTACCTGCAGAAACCGCGGAGGCAACGATGGAGCCGGTAATTCAGAAACGCTCAAACCGGCCGGCGGAGCGCAGTAACCGATGGATGTCTGTTGCTCTGATGTGGACATTTCCTATATTGATTCTGGTCCTTTTGTATGTATATATGGCATACAACAAGGGAGATGACGCGAATCCGCAGGGGCTGGATGATACAAAAATTACGGATAGTCAGAAGCCTGCTGACGACAAACCGGACCCTTCGACGGATAAAGGACAGACGGCTAATCCTCCTGCGACCGATTCAGGTTCCAAGGATCCCAATAAAGGTGATGCGGGCGGCAACGGCGGCGGTACTGAAACAAACGGTCAGACCGATGGACAAAATGATGGTCAAACCGATGGACAGACTGATGGGAAAACCGAAGGGCAACCCGATGGGCAAACAGGTGAGAATCAAGAGGGAACGAATCCGGCTACACCTGGCTCAGTTACTGTCTCACAGGATGGAAAATCAGGCAACATTACAAACTTCAAAGTTAGCGGAAGTGCGGGGCAGCCTGTTACTGTAACAATTAAAGCGACAGGAAACAGCTGGCTTGAAGTGTACAAAGGGGAAAATTCCAGCGGAGAGAAACTGGAGTATGGCAATACGGCCGACGGTGACACATTTACATTTACGCTGGACAGTACAGGAATGTACATTAAGTCCGGTTATGCGGCTGCCACGACAATTGATGTTGGAGGTCAAGTGGTAACGGACGGGAAAGCGACAAACCGGATTCGACTTAAATTGGATACGGACAGCGCAGCTTCCACGATGGGGTCAGAAGGCACAAGTGGTACGAATACCACGGACTCCTCAGAAGCGGGTACTTCAAGCGAATAACCTGGTTGACTGGAGGAGACAATAAGTTTGTCTTCAATTGCAGTTAACTTATGGTGAAGTGAGGTGGATGGCTATGACAGTCAGCTGGATCGTAACGGGTTTAGGTATCATTGTCAGCCTCCTGGGTTATTATCTGACTCCTAATGCCTGGGGCTACGGAATACTGGGCTTTGGACTTGCGCATATCGTTCTTGGTGTGCTCGATATGTTCAGACAGCCTAACCGCAGCCGATATTAGAGGCAGCTGAACCTGCAAGCATTTTTGGTGACCGGAAGGTACACCAAAAATGCTTTTTTCTATGATTAAACACAGCTAATATTAGACTTTTGATTGGAGTTTACTCTATAATGTTACAGAACATATGATTAACTGAAAGGGTGACTCGCTTTGAGTTCAGAAAATTCATTTGATATCGTGTCCAAAATGGACTTGCAGGAACTGACTAATGCCGTAACACAAACGGAAAAGGAAATTGGCAATCGTTATGATTTCAAGGGCAGTAAAAGCAGCTTGAAATTGGATAAAGACGCTCTAACGATTGTGTCAGATGATGAGAGCAAGTTAAAGGCGGTTATTGAGGTACTGCAGTCCAAAATGGCAAAGCGGGGGCTGCCGCTGAAAAATATGGATTATGGAAAAGTGGAGCCGGCTTCATCGGGTACTGTTCGTCAGCGTTTGAATTTCAAGCAGGGAATTGATCAGGATGCTGCCAAAAAAATCAATATCCTTATTCGTGATTCCAAACTCAAGGTGAAGAGTCAGATTCAAGGTGACCAGCTTAGGGTAACGGGTAAAAGTAAAAATGATCTGCAGGCTGTTATGCAGCTGCTTAATGGGGCCAACCTGCCGCTGGACCTGCAATATACCAATTTTAAATAAAGGTACCGCTGCAGCAATGTATTTTTGACACTGTATTGGTACGTATATTATACTGAATGTGCATTGCTGGCAGTCATGCATCAAGTCCAGTCTTTATCGTTTGCTGACTTTGTGAAAAGCAGTACACTTCTGGAAGTCACCGGAGCGTTTAAAGCGGTTTTTCGTTTGGGCGGTAGACTTTATTTTTTGCGCTTTTACATAGGGTTTGATCTTAAATCCAAGTCGACGTTTCAAACGTTCATCACTTGCTTTAGATGATGAATACGGGATTAAGATGAAGGTTTGAAGTAATGGAGATACAAAGGGAGGGCGTCTTGTGAATTTACCCAACCGGATTACGCTTGCACGAATTTGCTTAATCCCTTTTTTGATGGTGTTCCTGCTTGTGGATTTTCCGTTTTATCCAGAGCCGTTACATCTTGGGAGCTTTGTGCTTCCGTATAATCAGTTAATTGCTGCTCTTATTTTTATCGTTGCTGCAAGCACGGATGGAATAGACGGCTATCTTGCAAGGAAAAACAATATGGTCACCAATTTGGGCAAACTGCTGGACCCGCTCGCCGACAAGCTGCTGGTTACCGCCGTTCTGATTTCATTGGTTCAGATGGGCAAGCTGGATTCATGGATTGCAGTTGTTATTATCAGCCGTGAATTTGCCGTGACCGGTCTGCGTCAGATTGCTCTGCTGGACGGTTCGGTTGTTGCCGCAAGTGCCTGGGGCAAACTGAAGACATTCGTGCAGATTATAGCGATTGTTTTGCTGCTGCTGAACAATTTTCCGTTTTCATACACAGGCGTTCATGTCGACGAGATTGCAGTATGGGCAGCGGCTCTGATCACCATCTGGTCGGGAATTGACTACTTTATCAAAAACAAAAATTTGCTTCATTTATCAAAAGCGTAATGAATTATGCTTAAACGGGTAATGATGAAAGACTTATCGGGTCAAAGGGCAATAGGAGCTTATCCTATTGCCCTTTGACTACTCAACAAGTGCACAGGAGGAAGCTGAAATGAAAGCAGAGATTATCGCAGTTGGGACAGAGCTGCTGCTGGGACAAATCGTGAATACGAACGCCAGATATCTTTCCCGGGAACTAGCTGCAATGGGGATTGACGTATATTTTCAGACGGTAGTCGGGGATAATCTGAATCGGCTCAGTGAAGCGATACGCATCGCGCAGGGACGTGCAGACATTATTTTATTTTCCGGAGGCATTGGCCCGACCCAGGATGATCTGACCAAAGATGCACTGGCCGCTGTATTGAATCGAAAGCTCCATATTGATCGTATGGCTATGGACAAAATAGAAGGTTTCTTCCGGGATCGGAATGTTGAAATGACGGAGAATAATCGACGTCAAGCCATTGTGCTTGAGGGTGGAACGCCTCTGGCGAATGAAACCGGACTTGCTGCAGGCAACGCGATTGCGGATAACGATAAATATTATGTTGTGATGCCTGGGCCGCCCAAAGAGCTTATTCCGATGTTTGAGCAGGAAGTCAAGCCTTGGCTGTTCCAGCATGCTCTTACAGAAGAGATGCCGATTTATTCTCGTATGCTGAAATTCGCAGGTATTGGGGAGTCTGCTCTGGAGGATCGACTGCTTGACCTGATTGACGGGCAGACAGACCCTACGATTGCTCCTTACGCGAGTGAAGGTGAAGTGACGGTACGCGTCTCTACAAAGGCTCCAAGCGAAGGAGAAGCGAAACTGAAGCTCGATGCCATGGAAGTCCAGATTCGCGAACGGTTGTCTGAACACCTCTACGCCAACGAGGATGTACCGATTGAATACACGATTGTGACAATGATGTCTGATATGGGTCTGACCTTGAGTGCGGCGGAAAGCTGTACTGGAGGGCTCGTGATGCAGAGCCTCACTTCCGTCCCTGGAAGTGCCTCGATGCTGAAAGGCGGCATCGTCTGTTACTCCAATGAGATCAAAGAAAAGCTGCTCAATGTTCCGCACAGTTATCTTGAAGGTGAAGATGCACCGGGCGCGGTTAGTCCAGAAGTGGCAAAAGTGCTTGCTGAGCAGGTCCGCATGATCGGCGATGCCGACTTCGGGCTGGCAGTAACCGGGGTAGCCGGTCCAGGATATTCAGAGCGCAAACCGCCGGGTCTTGTGTTTATAGCTTTGGCTGAGCGCGGGAAGGATACTGAAATTCATGAGCTGCGGATTAACGGTAACCGGGAAACGGTTCGTATTCGTTCGGCAAAGGCGATTCTGTATCGTTTATGGCAAAAATTAGTGGCTATCGATTAAGCGGTGTGAAGCAGATTGCAATTGATTAATTAACGAAGTATAATGAACGAAGACGGAAGAACCGTAAAATGTGGCTTAACAGCCCTGTTTACGGTTCTTTTTCTATTTTTTTATCGATTTCAATGAGGAAGAGGCGCCTCTGCCTGGACAAAAAAACGAATGTATGTTCGAAAAAAAGCTTGGCAAACGAGTTAAAACAAGGTATCATTACATTATAAACAGTAAAGGGTGTGAGTTTATTGTCAGACCGTCGTGCTGCGCTTGATATGGCGCTCCGTCAAATAGAGAAGCAATTTGGTAAAGGTTCCATCATGAAACTGGGTGAGTCGACTCACATGAATGTAGAAATTATTCCCAGCGGATCGTTGGCTTTGGATATTGCATTAGGAACAGGCGGCTTACCAAAAGGCCGTATTGTTGAAATATATGGACCTGAATCTTCAGGTAAAACTACGGTGGCACTGCATGCCATTGCTGAAGTTCAACGTGTAGGTGGACAAGCTGCATTTATTGATGCCGAGCATGCACTGGATCCGAACTATGCAAGCAAACTGGGCGTTAATATTGACGAATTGCTCTTGTCTCAGCCAGATACAGGCGAGCAGGGACTGGAGATCGCCGAAGCTCTTGTACGCAGTGGTGCAGTAGATATCATCGTTATTGACTCCGTAGCTGCTCTCGTACCAAAAGCAGAGATTGAAGGAGAGATGGGCGATTCCCACGTAGGTTTGCAGGCACGTCTGATGTCTCAGGCGCTGCGTAAATTGTCCGGTGCAATCAGCAAATCCAAAACGATTGCCATCTTCATTAACCAGCTTCGTGAAAAAGTTGGCGTAATGTTTGGTAACCCGGAAACCACACCAGGTGGTCGTGCATTGAAGTTCTATTCTACCGTCCGACTGGATGTGCGCCGTATTGAGAGCATTAAGTCAGGTAATGACATTACGGGTAACCGTACGCGTATTAAAGTTGTTAAAAACAAAGTTGCACCTCCGTTTAAACAAGCGGAAGTTGATATTATGTATGGTGAAGGTATTTCCAAAGAGGGAAGTATCATTGATATCGGTACAGATCTGGACATCGTAAACAAAAGTGGTGCTTGGTATTCATACGAAGGTGAACGTTTAGGTCAAGGCCGTGAGAATGCGAAGCAGTTCATGAAAGAACATAAAGAGATTGCTGATATCATTGAACAGAAAATTCGTGAGGCCAGCAATTTGACAACTGCTGTTCCTGCACCGACTAGTGAAGAACAAGAAAAAGAAGCGGCTGAGGAACAGGAATTATTTGAAATCAATGAGTAATCTTCTGTCCGGAGGCAGATTCCTGCCTTCTGGCCTGTCCTTACGCTTGTAATAAACAGGTGTTGAAGCTTATCTAGCTGAATAGGATCGGTTTCTCGCGAAGCGAATTAAACAGCCTCTGTCCATTCCGGACAGAGGCTGTTAGCATCTATGCCATAGTAAGCTGTAAAGATCAAAATATAACGGGGAGCGTGAAGTTTGTAATGAGGCCTCACCAAAGTCAGCAAGAATATGATGAACACGACGAAGAACTTCATGAGCACGCAGCATCAGACGGCATCTCGCAATTTCCGGATGATGAAGAACTTGTAATTACCCGGGTAGAGCGTACCAAGAGCAGAGAAGCCCGGTACCGCATTTCATTTGGCATTTATTCCATTACAGTTCTGGAAGATGTAATGATTAAGTACAGGATGACACGCGGCACGGTTTTTCTTAAGAAGGACCTTGAGGAAATCGTTGTTGCTGATGAGCGTCAGCGAACGTACGTGCAGTCCTTACGTTTTTTGGAGTTTAAGCAGCGTACCCGGCATGAATTGAGCCAGAAGCTCAAGCAAAAGGAATTCGCGGCACCGATCATTGAAGAGGTTTTGGACAGGCTTGAACAGGAAAAACTCATAGATGATGATCTGTTTGCTAAGGAATGGACGAGACAGCGTATGGAGGGCCAGCGGAAGGGAAAACTGTGGATAAGGCAGGAACTGCGTCAAAAGGGCATCGCTAATGATCTCATTGCAGAGGTGCTGGACGATGTGAGTGCAGATGCAGAATTGGACACTGCATTAACAGCGGGCCGTAAAAAATGGAAACAGGTCCGGGGAGACGTGCAGGAGAAGAAACGTAAAACGTTCCCTTACTTGATGCGGCGCGGTTTTAGCATGGAACTGGTGCGCCGGGTTGTAAATCGTTTAATAGAAGAAGATGGAGCGGAAGACGCTGAAGATGACGAAGCCTTGTTATGGGACTAGACGAGAAGACTAACATACTGCATTCTCTTGACAATTTCTTTCGTCAAATACTAAAATGGACATGAGTCTGTAAGAAAAGGACAACCCTTTTTCCTTCCAAAAAAGCGGTTTCGGTTTCTGCGGATTTATACCATTCCTGATTATGGGTTCACTGGAAACAGTGAATAGTACATGTAGTCATGTACATGTGAAATGAAAATCGGCGGGGGATCGCCGTGAGTATTCGTTATTCCCAAACATATGTAAGGTATGAAAACAGCAAATGACCCAAGGCGTGCCTTGGAGGAACCAACGAGGAGGTGAACAGTATGGACATCTTTATCACGATCGTTCTCGTTGTGGCCGCGCTCGTTATTGGGTTCGGAGTCGGATATTTTATTCGCAAATCTCTTGCAGAGGCTAAGATCTCAAGTGCGGAACAAGCTGCCGTACAAATCGTGGAGAACGCGAAGAAAGAGGCAGAGGCACTGAAGAAAGAAACAGTGCTGGAAGCGAAGGATGAAATCCATCGTATTCGCGCTGAAGCTGAAAAAGACACTCGTGAACGTCGGAACGAAATTCAACGACAAGAGAGACGATTGCTGCAAAAAGAAGAGTCGCTGGATAAAAAATTGGAATCACTCGAACGTAAAGAAGAGCAAGTGGCTAACAAAGAGAAACGTATTGATGAAACACAGCAGCAGATCGAAATGATCTACAAAAACCAGGTGACGGAGCTTGAACGAATCTCCAATCTCACGATGGAAGACGCACGCAGTATCATACTGTCCAACGTAGAACAGGAAGTCCGTCATGAGACGGCTCAAATGATCAAGGACATTGAACAGCAGGCGAAGGAAGAAGCGGACAAAAAGTCCCGCGAGATCATTACTCTCGCAATCCAGCGCTGTGCGGCTGACCATGTAGCGGAGACAACCGTATCTGTTGTCACGCTGCCTAATGAAGAAATGAAAGGCCGGATCATCGGTCGTGAAGGACGTAACATCCGTGCGCTTGAAACCCTTACAGGGATTGACCTCATTATTGATGATACGCCAGAAGCTGTTATTCTGTCGGGCTTTGACCCGATTCGTCGTGAGATTGCCCGTACCGCACTGGAGAAACTGGTGGCGGATGGACGGATTCACCCGGCGCGTATTGAAGAAATGGTGGAGAAATCCCGTAAAGAAGTGGACGAGCGTATCCGTGAATACGGTGAACAAGCTACCTTTGAAGTGGGCGTGCATGGTCTGCACCCGGATCTCATCAAGATTCTGGGCCGCCTGAAGTTCCGTACAAGTTACGGTCAGAACGTCTTGAAACATTCGATGGAAGTCGCTTATCTGGCAGGACTGATGGCTGGAGAACTTGGAGAAGACGTAACTTTGGCAAGACGTGCAGGGCTGCTGCATGACATCGGTAAAGCGCTGGATCACGAAGTGGAAGGATCACACGTCGAAATCGGCGTGGAGCTGGCGAAGAAATACAAAGAACACCCAGTGGTTATCAACAGTATCGCTTCCCATCACGGGGACTGCGAGGCAACTTCGGTTATTGCGATGCTGGTTGGTGCAGCGGATGCGCTGTCGGCAGCACGTCCAGGCGCTCGTCGCGAAACACTGGAGACGTATATCAAACGACTGGAGAAGCTGGAAGAGATTTCGGAATCTTTCGAAGGCGTCGAGAAATCGTACGCCATTCAGGCAGGACGCGAGGTTCGCGTTATGGTACAGCCTGAGAAGATCGATGATGCTGAAGCCTTCCGCCTCGCACGTGACATCACCAAGATGATTGAGAATGAACTTGATTATCCAGGTCATATCAAAGTCACTGTAATCCGGGAGACCCGGGCAGTTGAATACGCAAAATAGAGTATTTTGGAAAAGTGGCCGCTTCAGTGGGCCACTTTTCCTGTTCATAAGCCATGCAGGCATTGAGGAGGCAGCAGTTCATGAAAGTTTTGTTTATTGGTGATATTGTAGGTAATGTAGGACGTAAAGCACTCAAAGAAAATTTGCCATACCTGAAATCAAAATATAAACCACATGTGATCATCGTAAATGGTGAAAATGCAGCAGCAGGACGCGGTATAACGGGCGCGATTGCCAATGAATTTTTTAACTGGGGTGTGCATGGTATCACACTTGGCAATCATACATGGGACAATAAGGATATTTTTGATTTTATAGATGATGAACCACGTATGATCAGACCGGCGAATTTTCCGCCAGGTACACCTGGACGCGGCTATACCGTGGTTAAGGGCGAAGGCAGGGAACTTGCGATCGTTAATCTGCAGGGCAGAACATTTTTGCCTGCAATTGATTGTCCTTTTCGCGCAGCGGATGAAATTGTGGATGAGCTGCGCAGGGACTACAAGTGCATTCTCGTAGATATGCATGCGGAAGCAACGTCCGAAAAGATTGCCATGGGCTGGCACCTGGATGGACGCGCATCCTTTGTTGTAGGTACACATACCCATGTGCAGAGCAACGACGAACGGATTTTGCCTGGAGGTACAGCATACTTGACTGATGCAGGCATGGTTGGACCTCGTGACGGTATTCTAGGCATGGAGCGTGAAGCGGTGCTGCGTAAATTTTACACCCAGCTTCCGGTGCGGTTTGTGGTAGACGATGGCAAGTGGCATTTTCACGGCGTAATCGTTGATATTGACGAAGCGACCGGGGCGGCCACAAAGATTGAGAAGATTCGGTTAATGGAAGACGAGTGGCGTATGGAATAGGGGTATTGTCCCATTTTGCCGGGATACCCTGCTAAAAAGAAGGAATTTTTTTGCCTCCCGCGAATAACATCTAGTAAGTGGAAACAAACTTTCAACATTCCCAGGGAGGTACTTACCATGGATGTATTAAAAGTTTCAGCAAAGTCCAACCCTAACTCTGTAGCCGGCGCTCTTGCAGGAGTTCTTCGTGAACGCGGCAATGCTGAACTGCAGGCAATTGGAGCGGGAGCACTGAACCAAGCTATTAAAGCGGTAGCGATTGCCCGGGGATTTGTAGCACCAAGCGGAGTTGACCTGATTTGTATTCCAGCTTTTACAGACATAGTGATCGACGGTGAGGACCGAACGGCCATCAAGCTGATTGTGGAGCCCAGATAATACATGAATTAAACGTATGTATGAGCCTGTTTACGAATGAAGTAGACAGGTTTTTTTGCGTTATTTTCCGAAGAATGATAAGAGATATGGGTAATTAAACATGGCGGGAGGGTTAGGTATGTCGAGAACGGACTGGGTTATAGCTGATTTTCATTGTGATGCATTGAGCAAACTGCTTCTGCGGCCTGAGCTTTCCTTTGAGGATGCTCCTGAGCTGGATGTTAACCTACAGCGTGTGCAGGAGGGCGGAGTGGGTCTGCAGGCGTTTGCGATCTATCTTCCAGAGGTGCTGGGCCGAGGAAAGTTTGAACATGTGGTGGGGCAGTTGGAACTGTATCGTAATAAGGCAGCGCACAGCGCACAGCGCTCCAGTGGGGTTAAGACACTGCTCTGGCGTGAACAGGCACTTAAGATGCAGACGGAGCCAAAAGGCTCTCCATGGGGGCTGCTTACGCTGGAGGGCGTGGACGGGCTGGAGGGCAGCCTGTTCTATCTGGAATTGTGCTTTCAGATGGGAGTTCGGATTGTTGGTCTTACGTGGAATCATGCGAACTGGGCTGCAGATGGTATCATGGAGAAGCGCGGTGCGGGGTTGACAGAGAAAGGCAGGGAACTGGTGAGCCTGTGCAATCGGATCGGCATGCTGCTGGACGTATCTCATTTGTCGGAAAAGGGTTTCTGGGAACTGGCCGATCTTAGCGAGCGCCCGTTCATCGCCTCTCATTCAAACAGCTACAGCGTATGTCCGCATGTACGCAATCTAAAGGATGATCAGATTCAGGCCATCATTGCGAGGGACGGGCGCATTGGCTTGACGTTTGTGCCTTGGTTTGTCAAAGAAGAGAACATGGTAAGGATAACGGATTTGCTGCCGCATATTGAGCAGATCTGTTCCCTTGGCGGGGCTCATCATCTGATGATGGGATCTGATTTTGACGGGATTTCGACTAAAATCCAAGGTCTGGAGCATGCTGGATGTTATCCGAAGCTGACAGAAATATTGCTGAAGCATTATGACGAAACATTGGTGCGCGGCTGGTTATGGGGGAATGCCATGCGTTATCTCGGGGAACACTTGCCAGAGGGGACGCGGGTGGATACGAATGAGTTTGAAATATGAGAGAAGAGAAAGAGAAGACAAGTAAAATAAAGCAGGATGAAAGATGTGATAAATCTCACTTTTTTTAAGTTGAGTACCTGAAAGTGGAAATGATTTAGCTGAAATAAGTGTATTTCATGAATTTTCAGGAAGTTTATTTTCATTTCACAGTAAAAAGGAGTATAATACCACTTGGATTGTTAAGAGCCTGTCTACAGGCCATAGATAAACAAGGAGTGAATTTACGATGAGTAAAACAGTACCTGTGGGCGTATCCGCCCGTCACATTCATGTATCCCAAGAGCACGTTGACATTTTGTTCGGCAAAGGTTATGAACTGACTGAATTTAAACCTCTGTCCCAACCCGGACAGTATGCTGCGAACGAAACTGTTGCGGTGATCGGTTCCAAAGGACAGTTTGATAAAGTGCGTATCCTCGGACCTGTTCGTCCGGAAACACAACTGGAAATCTCCATGACGGATTCTTTTGCGATCGGTGTAAAAGCACCAGTCCGTGAATCCGGAAGCATCGAAGGCACACCAGGCATCACGATTAAAGGACCAGCTGGCGAAGTTACCATCGACAAAGGTGTAATCGTTGCGGCTCGTCACATTCACTTCCACACGTCTGATGCCGCAAAATGGGGCATTGAGGACAAACAAATGCTGAAAGTCCGTTTGGGTGGAGCGCGTGGTCTGGTATTGGAAAATGTATTGGCGCGTGTATCCGACTCCTTTGCGCTGGATATGCACATCGACACAGATGAAGCAAATGCTGCAGGCGCCCGTAACGGCGATACAGCTGAAATCATCGACTAATGACTCTAGGCCGTCTTCAAGTACAGTATTCGTTTGCTGTGCTTGAAGGCAATATGTAAGAAAACACCTGAGTACACTGAGAGCAGCAGTTCGTTTAAACTGCCCATCAGCGTGCTCAGGTTTTTTTGTATAGAGGGCGGATATAAGCGGCGAGGGCCATTCGGAAAGCGACCCCGTTTGCATGTGGAACTACAGCCCAATTCATGTTATAATTTGCTGTAATGCTCTTTTGATGTATGAAGAATGAAATGGACGTATTTTGTGATGAAATGAACGCTTTTAATGAAATAGAGGCTGTAAGGAGTGACCGAAGGAAATGGCTAAAGACTCAAAAAAGGATTACTCCCAATATTTTGATTTCTCCGATGCCAAAGTAATTTCGCAAGATGAATTCAGCAAAAAAATTAGAATTCGCGGCCGTGAGATCAATATCAAAGCGGAACCGAACCATCGTCAGGAGAAACAAAGGGGTAAGGAAGATATTCAGGTTCTGTATGAGACGGCTGTTCCTGAAGAATTGAAAACGATCGGAAAAGGCAAGCATTATATCGTATATACCTATGGATGTCAGATGAATGAACATGACTCCGAGACGATTAAAGGTCTGCTCGAGACGATGGGATATCAAGCTACAGAAGATCGCAAAGCGGCCGATATCATTCTGCTTAACACTTGTGCGATTCGCGAAAATGCAGAAGACAAGGTTTTTGGTGAACTCGGTCATCTCAAAGCGCTGAAACTCGAAAATCCAGGTTTATTGCTTGGCGTCTGTGGTTGTATGTCTCAGGAAGAGGGCGTCGTTAACCGGATCATGCAGAAACATGGTTTTGTCGACATGATCTTTGGGACCCATAATGTACACCGTCTGCCGCATCTGATTCAGGAAGCGCTCTTCAGTAAAGAGATGGTTGTTGAGGTGTGGTCGAAGGAAGGCGACATCATTGAGAACCTGCCGAAGAAACGGGAAGGTATGCGCGGCTGGGTAAACATTATGTATGGTTGCGACAAGTTCTGTACATATTGCATCGTACCGTTTACTCGGGGTAAAGAACGCAGCCGTCGTCCAGAGGATGTTATTGCAGAAGTAAGAGAGCTGGCTAGACAGGGATTCAAAGAAATCACGCTCCTGGGTCAGAATGTAAATGCGTACGGTAAAGACTTTACCGATCTGAAGTATACGTTCGGAGACTTGATGGACGATATTCGCAAAATAGATATACCACGTGTGCGTTTCACTACAAGCCATCCACGCGACTTCGATGACCATTTGATCGAGGTGCTTGCGAAAGGCGGCAATCTGGTGGAGCATATTCACCTGCCAGTGCAGTCGGGCAGTACAGAAGTGCTCAAACGTATGAGCCGTAAGTACACCCGGGAACACTATCTCAATCTGGCAGCGAAAATCAAAGCTGCGATTCCAGATGTGGTTCTAACAACCGATTTTATTGTAGGATTCCCTGGTGAAACAGATGAGCAGTTTGAAGATACGCTTTCGCTGGTGCGCGAAGTCGGTTATGATTTTGCTTATACGTACATCTACTCTCCGCGTGAAGGCACGCCTGCAGCAGTGATGGAAGATAATGTACCGATGGAAGTGAAAAAAGAACGTTTGAAACGCCTGAATGAAACGGTTAACGAGTACAGTCATCGCAGCAATGAGCAGCAGCGTGGCAGGATTGTTGAAGTGCTTGTAGAAGGCGAGAGTAAACGAAACTCAACCGTCCTAGCTGGACGTACGCGCAGCAACAAGCTGGTGCATTTTGAAGGGCCTAAGGAACTGATCGGTTCGTTTGTGCAGGTGGAAATTACCGATCCGATGACGTTTTATATTCGCGGTAACCTGCTCACCGAGCCCGTTGCTGCGAATCAGTAATAGACTAACACTCATTATTAAGATGAGATCTCCTAAGGTTCAATGTGAAGTTTGGACATGCTGCTCAAGCAGCGAAGGGAACGGAATCGATTCTGAAGAAGCGTTAGCGTTCGCCTTTGTCGCCGGATTTTCCCCTTTTTC
This sequence comes from Paenibacillus sp. AN1007, assembly GCF_040702995.1. Classification (NCBI taxonomy): domain Bacteria; kingdom Bacillati; phylum Bacillota; class Bacilli; order Caryophanales; family Paenibacillaceae; genus Paenibacillus; species Paenibacillus sp. AN1007. Next base: position 3,333,796 of record NZ_CP159992.1, on the reverse strand, counting down.
GAAAAAAGGATCAAAAAAATCCGGGAATAACAGCGATCGAAAGAACGATCCGAACCCGGAGCGTCCGCTCGAGCAGATGTCCTAACATCTATTGAACCGCAATCTCATCTTATAATCATCTCATACGAATGGAGCGATCACAGTGGCGCAGGAAGAAGTGCAGTACAACCATTATGGAATGCCTACCTACGATACGCGCAATCTGATCATACGCGACGACATTATGGGAAAGGCCAAAGAATTGGCAGATATGCTCGGTACGAGCGAAGAAGTAAAACAGTTCCAGCAGGCCGAAGCCAAAATTCGGGATCATGAGCGTATTCAGCAATTGATCGCAACAATTAAAAAGAAGCAAAAGGAAATTGTTGCTTTTGAGAGTTTTAACAACAGCGGAATGGTGAGCAAGATAGAACAGGAAATTGATGAATTGCAAAATGAACTGGACAGCATTCCACTTGTAACCGAGTTCCAGCAGAGTCAGAGCGACATCAATTATCTGCTTCAGCTTGTCATCTCCGTCATTCGAGATACAGTATCCGAAAAAGTCAACGTCGAAGCGGGAACGGATTCACCTCCGACCAGCTGCGGTTAAAAGAACGGAAGGGTGCGGACGCAGTCCGCGCCTTTTTGACATGATGGGACACAGGGAGTGGAGCGGCAATCGCAGGCATATGGGGAACGTACTTTAAGCGAGGCTCCACGCTGTGGAGTTATTTGGTTTGGGTTCGCTGGATAAGCGTGCGGGCATATCATAATAATTGAAAACGGTGGACAACTCAATAATTGATAATCACATCTAGAGTTCGTGAGACAACATGTGAAACAAAGGAGAAATGAAACATGAGTATTTTGGACAAAATGGTGGAAGACGGGGATGGTCGGTTTTGGGGATTCCTTGGATGCCGTTACATCAAGGGCAGCAAACAGGAAGTTCAGATCGCGCTAACAGCAGGTGAGCAGCATACCAACTCGATGGGGATCATTCATGGCGGTGTGCTGACCTCACTTATGGATCAGGGGATGGGCATGGTCGCGGCAGCAGCCATGGAGGTTGACGGATGTGTTACAACAAACCTCAATGTACATTTTCTTGCACCAATGAGACAGGGTGAATTACGGGTAACGTCTACCGTGCTTCATCAGGCGGGACGCAGCATCACGACTCAATCTGAGGTTCGAGACGCGTCAGGAACCTTGGGATGTATGGCTACAGCTACATTTCGAGTGGCGAAACCGAGAGTCTGAAGAGCGGCATTGTAATCCACGGTTGACAAAAGATATTATTATGTCATAATGAGATTATCAAAATGAAAATAGTCGGTGGTGCCCATGAGCGAAAATAACAAATACGTTAATACTGAACCAGCGAATGATGAACTTGAAGCACGTAACTATAGTTCCAAAAAATATCGCACCCCGGACGGGGTTCCTGCTGATATCGTCATGTTCACACTGACGAAGAGGGAACGCAAGACAGTAACCAAAACCCTCCCGATTCGGGAGTTGAAGGTCATGTTAATTAAACGCAAGGGCTGGCCGTTTGCAGGAAGATGGGCTTTGCCGGGTGGATTCTGTCAGGAGAATGAGTCCATTTACGGGGCGGCAAAGCGCGAATTGATGGAAGAAACGGGTGTGGACGGCGGACATCTGGAATATCTGAACGTTTACAGTCAGCCGGGACGTGATCCGAGAGGATGGATTATCTCTCATGCCTTCTTTGCTCTTGTAGAGGAATGGATGCTGGAACATCGTCAGGCAGCAGATGATGCTGAAGATGTGGGGCTGTTTACAATCCAGGAAGCGCTGGAGGAACTGGAACTTGCTTTTGATCATCGAACGATCATTGAAGATGCGTACAGACGGATTCAACAGCAGATGCTGGAGACGACGATTGCCAGACAGTTTCTGCCGCGTGATTTCACGTTAAGTGAATTATATCAGGTGATCCAGAGCGTCGTACCCGATTTTGAAGAACCTAATTTTATTCGTAAAATTACATCCACACGCAGTCGCAAAGGGATCGTTGAGGAAGTACGCGATGATGAGGGCAATCTGGTCAGCTCGAATCAATATTCCCAGCGACCGGCACAGCTGTATCGGTTCACTGAGCTTGTACCTCGATTATCAATCTATACGTAATACGCACAATCGTTGAACGCGAAATTTGTAAAATCAGGGTTTATGATTTCCAATCCGCTGCGTGAGAAGCAAATTTCTGGCTAATGCATTCAACCCATTCAAAAGAGGGAGTGTGGACGATGAAAGCATTGATTGTTATTGATTTTACACGGGACTTTGTCACAGGTGCGCTGCCTGTAGGCCAGCCCGCTGTGGAGATTGACGAGACGGTAGCGGCAATTACAGAGGCTTACTGCAGCAATAAAGACGAAGTGATTATGGCGGTAGACCTGCATGAAGGAAATGATCCGTACCATCCGGAGACTGTTCTTTTTCCGCCTCACAACATCCGGGGGACAGAAGGAAGACATCTGTACGGCCGTCTGGCTGAGGTTATGGAAAAGCGAAAGGACGAGATTCGCTGGATGGATAAAACCAGATACAGTGCGTTCTGCGGAACAGACCTGGAGTTAAAGCTGCGCGAACGGGGCATAACGGATATCGCTCTGATTGGGGTATGTACGGACATATGTGTACTTCACACTGCGGTTGATGCCTATAACAAAGGATTTCATATTACCATTTATGAGGATGCTGTAGCGAGCTTTAACCCCGCGGGACATGATTGGGCACTTTCACACTTTCGCTCAAGCATGGGTGCGCAGGTGGTTAAGGCAAGCGAAACGATTTTGGCCTGATTCGTCACCAGTGAATGCGGTGTAATCAGCTTTAAGCCCGTATTTTCAGGCGTGGCCTGAAAAACGAGCGGAAGTCAGAGAGGATGAGACAAATGCAGACAACAAGCCTGGCTTTACATACGGATAAATATCAGATCAACATGATGTATGCGCACTGGGTGAATGGTACACACAAACGGAAGGCAGTCTTCGAAGCCTACTTCCGCAAGCTTCCTTTTGGCAACGGTTATGCCGTATTTGCCGGATTGGAGCGCATTGTAAATTATATCAGCCAGCTTCGCTTCACCATGGAGGACATCAAATTTTTATCCAAACAACCAGAGAACTATGATCCGGTCTTTCTAGAGGAATTGCTTCAGTTCTCATTTCAGGGAACGATTCATTCCATGAAGGAAGGTGCAGTTGTTTTTCCTGACGAACCGCTCATTCGGGTTGAAGGCACCATTATGGAAACGCAGCTGGTGGAAACAGCAATTCTGAACTTCATGAATTATCAGACCCTCATTGCGACAAAGGCATCCCGCATTAAACAGGTAGCACAGGGGGATACCCTGCTTGAGTTCGGAACACGCCGGGCACAAGAAGCTGATGCGGCAATCTGGGGTGCACGTGCTTCGTATATTTCCGGTTTTCATGCGACATCTAATATGCTGGCAGGTGAACAATTCGGCATTCCCACAGCGGGTACCCACGCACATTCTTGGGTGCAGAGCTTCATGAGCGAGCAGGAGGCTTTCGATGCCTACGCAAGAGTACTGCCGGATCAGGTGACACTGCTCGTAGATACGTTTGATACGCTGAATAGCGGCGTTCCTCATGCGATCAAAACAGGCAAGTGGCTGGAAAGTCAGGGCAAAAAAATGAATGCGATTCGTCTCGATAGCGGCGACCTTGCGTATCTATCGATTCAGGCGCGCCAGATGCTGGATGAAGCCGGACTTCATTATGTGAAAATCGTAGCTTCGAATGATTTGGATGAAAACACCATTTTTAACCTCAAAGCTCAAGGTGCTCGGATCGACACATGGGGTGTTGGTACGCAGTTGATTACCGCTTCGGATCAGCCTTCACTGGGCGGTGTATACAAACTGGTAGAGCGTGAAGTGAACGGAGAAATGCTTCCGACGCTTAAAATATCAGCCAATCCCGAAAAGGTATCTACGCCGGGTAAAAAAGAAGTATTCCGCATCATTGATCCGAAGCACGGCAAGGCCATTGCAGATTATATCTGTTATCCGGAAGAGGAACAGCCGCTTCAGGGCGGTCCGCTCAAGCTGTTCAACCCGCTTCATCCATATCTGAAAAAGACGGTCACCCGCTATGAGGCAGTCAACATGCTGGAACCGATATTTGTAAATGGACGTAAAGTGTATGATCTGCCTACTCTGGATGAGATACGTGCATACCATAAGGAGCAGCTGAATCTCTTCTGGCCTGAGTACCAGCGGAAGCTGAATCCGGAGATTTATCGTGTGAACATCAGCCCGGCAGCTTGGAATATGAAACAGAAGCTGATTGCTGAACATGTGAAATCAACAGAAGAGTAACATCTTTAATGGATATCGAATCAACGAAGGCATAACCCGACAGTCAGTCCGGGCTTGTGCCTTTTTGATATGGTACGACTTTCGATGCGAATCAAGATGTGTGCAGCTTCATAGAAAATGACTGAAGGAAGGCGTACACTTCGTTTGTTAAGATATACTTGCGCTTGCAGTGCAGCTTCCTCCTCATTTTACATGTTTTTCTCCAAACTTCTCAGCTGCAGCATTCAAACGATTATTTCTCGGGAAACCGCAGGAAACGTCAAATCCCGCCACGTTCTGATCTGTACTTTAAATCAAGAGAGAGAGGAGGAAGCGTTTTGATTCAGACTGCGAAGAAGAGTTGTTTCAATAACCTGTCAGCAGGGGATGAAAGGTAGAGGGGGCTGCCAATATGAGGTACATACTAGGGTTGATTTGGATCGCTTTCACAGCTTACGCATTGTTTTTTGCACCGGGAAATTCTCCCGCTAATGATCCGATTTTCAAAGAGCTGCTTAGAATGCGCAGCGAGGAACCATGGGTGCTGACTGTTTTTTCGTGGCTGGGTATTTTCCCGGCGGTGTATGCCTGCATGTTACTTCGCAAACCGGTGAAAACGCGTGAGGGCCGGCATATACCTGCTTGGCCATTCGTCTTGTTTTCCTTTGGTCTGGGGGCGTTTGCGCTGCTGCCCTATTTTGCGTTAAGCTCCCCTTTAGGAAAAGGGATATCAGCAGATTCTTTGTCGTCTCTGAAACAGTCCAAATCTGGCATTTCGCGAGTGGCTTCACATAGGCTGACCCATCTGATCCTGCTGTTACTAACACTGGGAGCGGCGCTCTATGCGCTGCTTCTAGGGAACCCGGAGCGTTTCGAGCAAACATTCAATGAATCTTCGTTTGTCCATATTATGACGATTGATTTTGTTGTACTAACTTTGCTGTCCACGATTGCAACCTTCCGGGATGCCAAAGTGAATGGACGAGCATCAAACTGGGCTTGGGCAGGGCTGCTGCCGCTTGCAGGACCGATACTTTATCTGCTTACCGAACGAAAATAAAGGAGATGATCCGGATGAAAGAACCATTTCAAGCTTATGTAATACGTAAGGATGATCAAGAAAGAGTAACCGCTAATATAGAGCAGTTGAAAAAGGAGGATCTGCCTAACGGTGACGTGACCATACAGGTACATTATTCCAGTGTGAATTATAAGGATGGGCTTGCGTCAAAAGAAAACGGAGGTGTCGTTCGCGAATACCCGATCGTGCCTGGAATTGATCTGGCAGGAACGGTGGAAGAATCCGTGAGCGGACGTTTTGCACCTGGTGACCGAGTAATTAGTACCGGATTTGAACCAGGCGTGTCCCATTACGGTGGATACAGTGAGTATGCTCGTCTGCGGAGTGAGTGGTTGGTGCCTCTGCCGCAAGGACTGAGTGAGAAGGAAGCGATGGCGATTGGAACAGCAGGATTCACTGCGGCGCTTTCGGTTGATGCTTTGTTACATGCTGGCATTACGCCGCAAATGGGCAAAATTCTCGTTACAGGTGCCACTGGAGGGGTGGGCAGCATGGCGATTGCTATTCTTGCGAAGCTGGGCTTTGAAGTAACGGCGAGCACAGGTAAAAAGCAGCAGGAAGAGGCACTGCTTCGCAGTTTGGGAGCCGCCGAAGTGATCTCGCGCGAAGAAGCGGATGCTCCGCTTAAGGGGGTCATGGGCAAACAGAAGTGGGCTGGAATCATCGATCCGACAGCGGGACCGGCACTTGGGGAGCGTTTGAAGCAGATACAGTATGGAGGAGCTGCTGCCGTATCGGGCTTAACCGGAGGAAATAATTTTGAATCGACGGTGTATCCATTTATTTTGCGCGGAATTCAGCTGATTGGCATTGACTCCGTGTATTGTCCCATGGAACGTCGGGAACGCATCTGGAACAAGCTGGGGAGTGAGTGGAAACCCGATCGTGCTCTTGCGCTGGGTGTTCAGGAAATTACGCTGAAACAGCTGCCGCACACTTTAACCAACATACTGCAGGGCGGTGCGGTAGGGCGCAGCGTTGTACGTATGCTGACCGAATAGTGTATGGAATAAAAGGTTTACCTCCAAGACATCCTAATTCTACCTGAGAGAGTTACCATATTGGGGCTCATGGAAAGGAAGGATAGGTATGTCTTTGAATGAAAAGGAACGGAGTCCGGCTGTTCGGAAAGCGAGACGCAGCGTGATATTAGGTGGAGTACTGCTGGTGATGGTAGGGTCTCTGACAGCTTGTACGGCAGCATCCATAGAGCAGGAGCGAAAGGTTTATACACGCGAAGCTGCGGCTGAAGGAAACTTCAGGGCGAAACAGCAGGGACACGGTTTAAATGGAACGTTAGCCAGAGAGCTGACCGCAGGTTTTGCCGCCAAAAACATTAAACTAATGAATAACATGTTTGAGGATGACCGCGAGGGCGGCATGTCTTACATGTATTTATTAAATGGCAGTGCACGGCATATCGTCAAAGTACACATCTACCGTGATGCGGACACCCGGACTGCTCAGATGGAAGAGATGTACGGCGAGCGTAAAGACAATGCGGTGCTGGAAAACGTAATGGGCAGAACGACAATTCGCAGCAAGGGGCATGTATCGTTCGTCTACACAGCGTCCGGCGGGGAAAAAGATATGTATGAACAGGATGTGCTTCAGGTATTTCAGCATGTACTGGACGAAATAAAAGAGGAGGGGCACGCAGTTAAGTTAAATAAAGGAAGTAAGCGAGAATAAGGAAGCAAAAAAGGAAGCGACAAACCCGTCTGAATCGTTCAGACGGGTTTGTATATTTCACGCATCACATGGCGCAGCTCAGGTAAAATAATACGCTCCATGGCCAGTTTGACCGCTCCGCGTGACCCTGGCATGGAAAACACAGCAGTTCTTCCGATTGTCCCGGCAACCGCTCGGCTTAATATGGCAGCCGAACCAATATCCTCGGTATAGCTGAGATAGCGGAATATTTCACCGAAGCCCGGCAATTCTTTGTCCAGTAGAGAGGATACAGCTTCGTACGTGTTGTCCCGGGGAGCGATCCCCGTACCGCCGCTCAGCAGCACGGCTTCGATATCATCCCGTACAGCAGCTTCCTGCAGGATGCTCTGAATCCGTTCTGTCTCGTCAGGTGTAATGAGATACTCCACGACTTTATAACCGGCTTGATGCAGCAGCTCGTGTATAAGCTGACCGCTGGTGTCCGTTTCTTTGGTACGTGTGTCAGAGACCGTGACTATCATACAGGCAGTCGTTTGCGGCGCCTCCTGCCGGTGCTGTTCAACTGAATTGGTCATGGGGAAATCCTCCTTGAATAACTTGTTCTCATAGCATAGACCATTCATGGGAATGAGGCAATGAAGTTTTCGACTGCGATCGAGGAACAGAGGGAGCGTATTGCACAACAATTACAGGATAGTGTACACTCGCTAAATAGACTGAGGCTAGGCCGCATGATTGGCAGAAAGGTGTGTGTAAGATGAGTATGGCTAAGGAGCAAAAACAAAGCATTCCTGTATATATCCTGTCCGGTTTTTTGGGAAGCGGCAAAACGACACTGCTCGTTAAACTGATCGAATACTGGAAGCAGCAGGGACTTCGTCCAGCTGTCGTGATGAATGAGCTGGGAGAAGTGAATCTGGATGGGCAGATTGTAGATGAGGAAGTACCTATGACGGAAATGTTAGGCGGATGCATCTGCTGCACTGTTCGTGGTGATCTTGGACTGCAGCTTGCAGACCTCGTTCAGGAAGAGTCGCCCGATGTAATCGTAATTGAGGCAACCGGTGCGGCCAATCCGATGGAAATACTGGATGCCGTAACGGAGACTTCGCTGTATATGCGGCTGGAGTTGAAAAGTCTGATCACCGTGGTCGACGCAGCTCATCTGTCGGGTCTGTATCAGGAGCAGAAGGGTAAAACATTCAAGCTGATGCAGGAACAGATTCGCTGTGCATCCGTGCTTCTTTTGAATAAAACGGATCGCGTTCAAACAGAGCAGCTGCGGGAACTGGAACAGCTGTTGAACAAGTGGAACGGCTTTGCCCCGGTGATTCCTACGGTCAAATGTGAAGTGCAGATGGAACATTTGCTTCACAGCGGCAATGAGATTCACCTGCAGCAGTCTGGTGCAGATATTGGAAAATCAAACGATGAAGCTGAGCATCATGTGCATACAGATGCCTGTCGTACACATGGATGCAGTCATGGACATGAGTATAAACATGGACATCACAGTAATTCTTCGGATTCTCAGCACAAGCTTGCCTCCAGGCCTCATACGTCACATGAACATGTGATGGTATATACGCATTATTTCAGCCAGCCGGTGAACAGCGAAGCGTTTGAACGGTTTGTGGCTGGTTTGCCGCGTGATATCTACCGGGCAAAAGGTATTCTCTCTTTTAGTGATACGGCAAGCCGGTTCTGGTTTCAATATGCCTATCGTGAATCGGATTATATGAAGATCACACCGCAAGGTGAAGTACCGAATGTTGCCGTGTTCATTGGTGAACATTTTGATCAGACTGTCATTCGTGAACAGTTACTGGAACTGGAAGCAATAAAACAAGAGTAATGGTTCAAAGTTCCTTCCGGATGGGTATTAAGAAGCATAGCAAACTTTGCCTGGGAGGTAACTTTAAATGACACAACAACAATACCAACAATGTATCGATGCTTGCCTGGAGTGCATGAATGCTTGCAATGTATGTTACATATCAAGTCTGAAAGAATATGATCTGGCTATGCTGCGTGATTGTATTCGTCTTAACCGCGAATGTGCTGACATATGTGCATTTGCTGCACAAGCGATGACTCGTGGAAGTGACTTTATCGGCGAAATCTGTGAATTGTGCGTCAAAGCATGTGAAGCTTGTGCGGCGGAATGCGGCAAACACGAACATGACCACTGCCAAGCCTGCGCAGAAGCCTGCCGTGCATGTGCTGAAGCCTGCCGTTTAATGGCAGCCGTGGCCTAATCTGTACGTTATTGAAATCATGTTTAACCATGTAGGATATAGATGTAAATAACATATGGTGTTAGTAATGATCCCCTTGAATAAGCAGAAATGCAGGAATTCGGACGCCTGCATTCGTTCATTCAGGGGGTTTTTGCTATGGATGTCCTTTATGAAAAAGTGCATGTTCAAGCAGGCAGGTAGATTATCAGGTTGCCAAGGCATACCAGGATATGTATAATAATCTGCAATGAATAAAATACAGCAGTATCAATGATCGGGAGAGTAGCTCAGATTCAACCATAACAGCGAGCCGGGGCAGGTGTAAGCCGGCATGGAATGTCCTGAGTGAAGCGCACCCGTGAGATGGTTATCCGAAGCTATATATATAGTCCTGCAGGATTGTATATCTTGGATTTGAGGGTAATCCGGCCTGCAGCCGTTATTTGCACCGAGCGGAATCGTAAGTTTTGACATGCATCTTAAGCATTTCATCTGACAATTCACTTAGAGTGGTACCGCGGGAACTGTAAACACAGCTCTCGTCTCTTGATTTTTAGAGACGAGAGCTTTTTTGCATTTTATTTTAACTATATACGATTCGGAGAAGGAGTGTTTCACGTGTTAATGAAGCAGGCTGCAGTTCAGATTGCCCCGCTCACAGGGCTCACAGAGGAAGAAGTATTAAAATTGTTGGAAATCCCGCCGCAGGAGCAGATGGGAGACGCAGCATTTCCTTGCTTTACACTGGCCAAGTCGCTCAAGAAGGCACCGGTTGTTATTGCTGGTGAGATTGCTGCTGCACTGCAGGCTGCCGGAACAGATGCCGCAGCTGCCGGACCGTATGTGAACATTCGTTTTGACAGGAAGGTGCTGGCACCTGAGCTGCTGCAGGAACTGGGCAGCGAAACATTTGGCAAACTGCAGCTGGGTCAAGGAGCGCGTGTACTAATCGACATGTCCTCGCCTAACATTGCGAAACCTTTCGGCATCGGGCATCTGCGTTCAACTGTAATTGGTGCAGCGCTGTATCGTCTCTATCAAGAAGCGGGTTACACCTCAATAAGTGTAAATCACTTGGGGGACTGGGGCACTCAGTTTGGCAAACAAATTACGGCTTATAAGCGGTGGGGGAATGAAGAAGCGCTGCAGGCTGACCCTATTCGCAATTCCCTGGAGCTGTACGTTCGTTTCCATGACGAGGCGGAGCAGGACCCGACACTGGAGACGGAGGCCCGGGAATGGTTCCGCAAACTGGAACAGGGAGATGATGAAGCTCAGCGGTTATGGGCATTCTTTGTAAAAGTAAGTATGCAGGAGTTCAACCGGATGTATGAACGATTAAATGTTGATTTTGACTATACACTGGGCGAAAGCTTCTATAATGACAAGATGGGTGCAGTCGTTGAAGAACTGCAGGATAAAGGGCTGCTGGAGGAGAGCGACGGTGCTCTCGTGGTAAGGTTGGATGAAGAAAATATGCCGCCATGTCTGATCATAAAAAAGGATGGAACAACCATATATCCAACCCGGGATTTGGCGACAGCCATCTATCGTCGGAACATTATGCAGGCAGATCGCTTGTTATACGTCGTTGGCGGCGAGCAAAAACTTCATTTCCGTCAGGTGTTTACGGTGCTGTCCAAGATGGGTTACGAATGGGCAGACAACTGTGAACATATTCCGTTCGGCTTGATGCGCTTTGAAGGGCGGAAGATGTCTACACGCCGGGGGAAGGTTGTCTTTTTGCAGGAAGTGCTGGATGAAGCCGTTGCGCGTGCCCAGCAGATCATTCAGGATAAAAATCCGAATCTGGAACAGTCTGAACAGGTAGCTGAAGCCGTTGGTGTGGGAGCGATTATTTTCGGTGACCTGCGCAGCAATCGCATGAATGATATCGATTTCTCGCTGGATGATGCGGTGAGTTTCGAAGGAGAGACGGGGCCTTATGTGCAGTATACCTATGCCCGGATTCAAAGTGTGCTTGCCAAAGCCGCGAATGTGTCGCGTGATGAACGGGAGAAGGTGACAGATCCGTTGAAAGGGTCTGCTGCGGAGAACATTGAGGTAAATGCAGAGCTTGAGGCTGAAGGATCACATTTGGATAGGCATCTTAGGGATCACCTTGCTGCGGATGCTGTGGGAGATACGTCGTGGGCGCTGCTGAAGCTGCTTGCTGAATACCCATCCTATCTGGAAAAAGCAGTGCTTCGCAGTGAACCTTCGGTCATTGCCAAATATACGATCGATGTCGCTCAAGCGTTTAACCGCTTCTATCATGCCGAGCGAATTGCAGACGCGCCTCCCGGCACGAAAGCTTTTCGGGTAAAACTGGCAGCGCGTACTGCCGAACGTCTGGCTTACAGCTTGTCTTTGCTTGGCGTGCAGGCTCCAGAGCGGATGTGACCTTGTTCAGATCCTGAAGAAAATCCATGGAATAACGAAGTTAGGCGCTGTCCTGTCCGGCAGCTTGAATGTTGTTTGCGGTTTGGTTACGATAGAGTCATATGAAACAGCCAAGACGCACGGATGAAAGGAGCGCTCGCATATGCAGAACACGGATTTCCAGGATGGTTTCATGCTGGACAGCGAACACTCCAAGGAACTGTTTGCCTACTACGGCTTGGCCGTATATTATGGACAGGCGCTGGAACAGCAGCTGGTTAATCTCATTTTGTTAACCAAGATGTCTCAGGGCAAAGTGGTATCCGAGGAAGAACTGGAGGAGCTGTACGAACGGAAAATGAGCAGTTCATTGGGACAGCTTATCCATGAGGCGCGCCACCATTTTACTTTTTCGGAAGAAGAAACGACCAGATTGAATGAATTATGGCAGCAGCGAAACCGAATCGTGCATCATTACTTCAAGGAACGCATTCATGAAACATTCAGTCCCGAGGGACGGACACGAATGATTAAGGAACTGGAAGATTTCAAGGAGCGTGCTCAGGAACTGGAGATTACACTCCAGCAATATACAAGCGCCTGGATTGCAGCACTGGGACTAAAGGATGAATCTGCCGCAGCATGGGCTGCTCTGGAACGGATGCATGCCGCTAGTTTTCAGGAACAGAGACTGGATGAGGAATAATGAGCAGCCGCCCTTTGATCAGACCTGATCTTAAACATCCAATGCAGCGAATCTTATATTGGGGAATAGGCGCTGTCCTGTTATCCATCATTTTCTGGGCAGGGTTTACAGCCGGAGGCATCCTTGCCTACATGAACGAAGGTTCACACCGCCCATCGGACGCAGCTGTTGTTCTGGGTGCGGCGGTACAAGGGGAGAATCCGTCACCGGTATTTCGTGAGCGAATTGAACAAGCTGTTCGGCTCTATAAGGACGGTACGGTGCGTCATCTGATCTTTACAGGAGGCTCCAGAGACAGCAGTACACCCACGGAAGCATGGGTAGGACGCCAGTATGCTGTCTCACATGGCGTGAGACCAGAGCACATTCTTATCGAAACGAAGTCAGTCATAACCCGGGAGAATCTGCTGTACTCGCTTGAAATAGGAAAGAAGGAAGGATATCGAACTTATACGATTGTCAGCGACCCGCTGCATATGAAGAGATCGATGAAAATGGCGAGCGAACTTGGCATGGATGCTGTTCCATCACCGACAGAAACGACAGCATACCGCAGCTGGCGCAGCAAGATCCCTTTTCTGGTCAGAGAGACGGTAATGTATATGGGATATACTCTGAAAGGCTGGAATTAATAAGGAAGAGATACCCTTCATAATCTGTCTCTAGGATCATAAAAAAACGCTCTGACAGCAGCCGGAAGGCTGCTGCACAGAGCGTTTTTTTTGGGTTTTAAGACTCCTGTCAGTGCACAGCATAGCAGTACAGGAGCAGGCCAGAGAGGTGCGAGTTCTCTTACACATTCCCTCCTGCGAGCGATGCCGAAGCTGTACTGAAAGAATCCGCCTCACGAGCAGACTTATCGGTGATGACTTCGCCCTGAGCACCCTGCTGCAGCTGATACATCTGATAGTAACGACCTTTCAGCTCCATCAGTTCGTCATGCGCACCCTGCTCCACGATTCTTCCGCGGTGCAGAACGAGAATCTGATCAGCGGAGCGAATGGTTGAAAGGCGGTGGGCAATGATGAAGGTGGTACGTCCTTTTTTCAGGACCTCCAGAGCATTCTGAATCAGTGCTTCCGTCTCTGTATCAATATTGGCGGTCGCTTCGTCCAGAATGAGAATCGCCGGATCAAACGCGAGTGCCCTGGCAAACGAAATCAGCTGGCGCTGTCCCGCAGACAGCGTGCTGCCTTTCTCTACGACAGGCTCGTCAAAGCCCTGGGGCAGATGCGCCAAAATACGTTCTGCACCCACATCACGCAGCGCCTGCTCAATACGTGCCCGGGAAATTTTTTCATCACCCAGACTGACATTGGAAGCAATCGTGCCTGTGAAAAGATAAGGGTCCTGCAGTACGATCCCCATATGCTCCCGAATCCACTGTTTGGGTATCTCTTTGACATTCTGTCCGTCGATTGTAATTTTACCTTTTTGCGGATCATAGAACCGGAAAAGCAGGTTAATGATGGAGCTTTTGCCTGAACCGGTGTGACCCACTAGAGCCACCGTCTGACCCTGTGATGCTTTGAACGAGATATTGTTCAGCACGTAATCTTTTTTATAAGCAAAGGATACATCGTCAAAGACAACATTGCCTTTGTATCTTGGCATGGAACCGTCCGTAACCGGTTCTCCTTTTTCATCCATAAGTTCAAATACACGCCCGGCGGAAACCAGAGAGGAATCCAGATTCGCAAGCTGATTCACCATACCGATGATTGGCTGGAACAAGCGACCGAGAACATCGACAAAGGCATACAGCACACCAAGTGAAATAATGCTCGTGCCGGTGATTGCGCCTGCCCCGAAGTACCACAGAACCACGGCAAAGGCGATATTCCGCAGCACATTCACCAGGTTATGAGAGGTAAATGCGTTCAGGTTCAGCATTTTGTTCTGATGTTTCATATAGTCTTCGTTCAATTCTTCGAACTCCTGCCGGGTCTGTTTCTGGCGGCGGAATACACGAATGATGGACATTCCTTGGATGGATTCGTTAATAATCGCATTGATCTCACTCAGCCGTGAGCGGATGATGGTGTTGTAACGGGTAGCAAATTTTCGATACAATACGATCCACGCAATAAGCATCGGTACAACGAACAGGGAGATCAGACCCAGACGTACATCGAGCAGGAAGAGCGCAATATACACTCCCGTTATTGTAATGATACCTGAGAAAAAGTTGGACAGCACGGCTACAAAAAGATCTTTAACGGCCTCGGTATCATTGGTGACCCGGGAGACGACCTTACCTGCGGGCAGATTATCAAAAAAGTGCACCGGCAGCCGCTGAATGTGCGCATATACATCATTGCGAAGCCGCTGAATGACCTTGTTGGCAGAGGACTGCAGCCAGAAGGTTTTACCGAACTCCATAATAACGGAGATGACAAGGAAGATCAGATAATACACAATTAATTGATAGATGCTCGGCATCTCGGGTTTGTAAAAGGCAAAAAGTTCGCCTGCAGACAGCGGCACTGCCGCGTACTGTCCTGTGACTTCACCCGCACGAGTCACGGTCAAGGTTCCGTTCGAGTAGGAACGGTCGCCGTCCGGGGCACTGACCGGCTCGTTTACAAAATAAAAGCTTTTGCCGGCCTGCAGCACTCGAACCTCGGCGCCTTTGGGTTCGTCTGGTGCGAGTAACCCTTCACGCTTATAATTTTTTCCTTGATAGACTGCGGCTTCCTTCGAAGCAGCAGTCTCGTAAAATGGCTGCTCAATGGCGAGCAGATGGTTATCAATCATAGATTTGGCGATAAAGGGTCCGGCAAGTTCAGCCGCGACACCAATCGTCAGCATGATTAAGGCAGCAATAAATGTGCCTTTGGCTTTCAAGGCATACTGCAGCAGCCTTTTACCTGTATTCGACTTCAATTCGTTGACCTCCTACGTGGACAGATTGGACTCCACCTGCTGCCGTTCATATTGTTCACGGTACCAGCCATTCTTGGCGAGCAGTTCCTGGTGAGTGCCTTCTTCCGTAATTTTACCGTGCTCCAGCACGATGATCCGATCTGCGTGTTCAATGGCGGACAGGCGATGAGTCGAGATCAGCGTTGTTTTGCCCGCACGTTTGCTGCGTATATTTTCAATAATTTTGGCTTCTGTCCGTGCATCGACCGCGGACAAGGCATCGTCGAGAATGAGAATGTCGGGATCAGCGATAAAGGCCCGGGCCAGAGAAACCCGCTGTTTCTGTCCGCCGGACAGCGCAATACCTTTTTCACCCACAAGTGTATCCAGACCGTCAGACAGTGTCCCCAGATCCCCGTCGAATGCAGCAGTACGAATGGCTTCCATAATGACATCATCCGATGCACCAGGCTTACCAAACTGAATGTTCTGACGAACGGATTTGGAGAATAACACCTGCTCCTGCGGCACATATCCAATCCAGCTGTGCAGGTCATCCTTGGCAATATCCTCGATTGAATGCCCCGAAATGCTTAGTGTACCCGATCCCGCAGGGTATTCGTGAAGCAGCTGCTTAAGCAGTGTGGATTTCCCACTTCCCGTACGTCCTACAACCCCAAGCGTCTGCCCACGCTGCAGGGTAATGTTGATATGACTGAGGTTATCTACCGTGGAGGTTGGATAACGGAAGGTGAGATCTTTCATTACAATTTTATCCGGCTGTGAAATATGAACAGGATGTTCTTTGTCCTGCACGGCCGGTTCAACCGATAACGTTTCGTTGACACGGTCGAGGGAAGCGCTGCCGCGCTGCATCAGATTAATTAATTCACCAATGGCAAACATCGGCCAGATCATCATCCCCAGATACATGTTGAACGATACGAGGTCGCCCAGGGTGATTTCATTATGGAATACAAGATAAATGCCGTAGGCCAGGGCAATAACGTAACTGAGTCCTACAAACAGCCGAATCGTGGGTTCAAACAGGGCATCCATCCGGGCAACCGCGAGATTTTTGCGATATACGTCTTCCGTTACATCGGCAAAACGTTTCTCATCCAGACGTTCCTGAACGTACGCGCGTACAACACGGATGCCCGCAATCGACTCCAGCACCTGGTCGTTCATGTCGCCGAAGGCATCCTGTGCTAAAGTGTATCGCTGATGCACGGCTTTACCATAGATCATCATGGCGATCGCGATAAAAGGCAGGGGCAGGACTGCAGCCAGTGTCAGCTTCCAGCTTACCAGGAAACCCATGGCAAACAGTACGGTTAAGAGAAATGCAGTAGAATCGGTCAAGGTGAGCATACCAAAGCCTGCGGTTGTTGCGATGGAACGAAGATCATTGGTTGCCCGGGCCATGAGGTCACCGGTTCTGTTTTTCTCGAAAAAGGGCGGTGTCATCCGCAGCAGGTGGTCCATGAAGCGGGAGCGCAGCAGCCGTTCTACGAGATTGGCTCCGCCAAACAATTTGTGCATCCATATGTACGTAATCAGATAGATGATAATGACTGTTCCGAGAATCAGTAAAATGTAAAACGTTAATGAGGTGCCGGTAATGGAGCCGCGCACGATTTCGTCGATGGCGTTCCCCAATAGGCGAGGAGGCAGCAGTTCAGCAATGCCTACAAGGATGAGCAAAATGACACCAACCAGGTATCTTTTGCGTTCCAGCCTGAAGAACCAGGCTAGGTTTTTAAGTACAGAGAACACGTGTTATCCCTTCCTTTCGATGTTCAAGAAATGCAGATTTTCGCTCAGTTTGGCTGTTATTGCTCACAAAAAAAGACACACCGCACGCAGGCGGTATGTCTTATATCTTCATACGGCAGCATGACTCTGAGAGCAGAGCCACCGCCGTACATAAGGTGTTGTAAGCGAACTTGGCAGGGGTCTGTTAAAAAAGAGACACCTCAAGTGCTGTCTTATGAACGGAAAAATGATTTCGGGGATACTCCGGTATTTAATTGTGCGTGAATATGAACCAACTTATGTCTGTTAAACACCGTAATCACCCTTTCTTGTTAATGGAAATAAATGCAATGTAGACCTCGTATGTTTGCATCTTACCACCCGATTTTGTAATCTGTCAAACATTTTTCACAAGATCATATGATCTTCTAGGATTAACAGGGTTTGTATTCAGGCCCCTGGAGCGATATGATGTAACATATATATACAAAAGGAGCTGACAACAGATGAGTACCATACATGTAACCGATCAAGCTGCTCGCTGGTACAAAGAAGAATTAAACCTGAATGAAGGGGACAGCATCCGCTTTTTTGCCCGCTACAGCTCTGGCGGAGGTCTTCATCCTGGTTTTTCATTAGGTATTGCGGTGGAAAAACCGAGACATCCTGCCGATCAAACAGAAGTGTCCGGCATTCAGTTTTTTATGGAAGATCACGATTACTGGTATCTGAAAGGACATCAACTTCATGTCGATGTTGTAGATGAAGGCCGGGATATTGAATACCGATACACAGAAGTACAGTAAATACTAACCGAATATCCATTCATCAATGTAAGGATGAAACACAGCCAAGTCCAGAACTGCGAATGGAAGGGACACCGTCTTTGTTAAAGAAGGAGGGATGAGGAGTGGATCTGCCGGCGAGAGATATAGGCCAATATATTGCCAAACGTGCACATATTGTGGTCAAAGCGGCCGTAATGGCTGCGAACGAACAGGGTAAGCTGCTGCTCATCCAGCATGCCGAACAGGGACACTGGCGATTGCCGTTCGGAGAGATGCGTCCTGGGGAGACTATTGAAGGGGCTGCGCATCGAGAACTATGGGAAGAGACCGGATGGACTGCAGCATCGATGAGCTTCGAGGCGCTGTATTCTGGACCAGAGCTTAGACATGTGCATGGAAACGGGGATGAAGAATATTATGTTATTGCTTTGTTCAAGGCAGAAATTATTCAGGATTCCCTTATAGAAGCACGGGTAAACAGCGATGCCGGTTTAAACTTTTTCGATCCGGATACGCTTCCTCCGATGAATAGGATCAGCCAGACATTGCTGGCACAATCCGGTTTGAAGTCATGCTGACAGAGAAGGAAACAAGTGCCTCGCATGAATGCGCAAAAGACCTCGACCACCGCTGCCAAGCGAAGGTTGAGGTCTTTTGCGCATGGGTTTCTCCAAGTTACACCTGATCCAGCGGCTCATCGTCCATTGCAAAATCAAAATCATCAATATCAAACACCTGCACAGGTGATGCTGCCTCGATGATTCGGGCAATCAGCTCCACTTGATCCGTAAGGATAGGAATGCCAAGTCGCTGGGATGTTAAAATCAGCTCTGTCTCAATCGGATCGAAATACTCCCCATACTGGGCTGTATCCATTGCGTTGACAATTGTAATCGATACTTGATCTCCAAACAGAATGGAGGGACTTTTTGCCCATGGGACGGAGAGGGCACGCTCGATTTTTTTCTTGTTCAACGGTTCCTCGAAATACGAGATCAATTCATTAATTTTGGATTTAACGTGCTGGTCATCTGCCGGGTTATCCATCATAGGATCAGCGCTGCTCTGAAATTCATATAGTTCAAGGATGGTGGTATAAGGCACGATATATTCCACAGGCGCCGGCGGCGCAAGCAATTGACCGTAGATGGCCACCATCACGGCTTCGGTTACAAAGGGACGTGACATGGTTCCTGAATCCTCCTGAGGACGATAAACGTCGTGAAGTGCTTGATGAGTTCATCTGACAATGAGAGAAAGATGCTCATTCTCTGGTGCTGATGCATGTATCTGTTTGCATGAATAGAAGTATAGCACACAACGGTGGGAAATACAGCCGGTTTGCAAAAGCTTACATGCTGACAGAACAGTTCAGGATTTGCCTAGCAGCAGAGACAGGATACCTGCAGCAATCAGCGGTCCGACAGGGACCCCTTTAAACAAAGCGACACCAAGAACCGTCCCGATCAACAGTCCTGCCACAACCGTTGGTTGAGTGCTCATAAGTGAAGCTCCGCGCCCACCCAGATAAGCGACAAGCAGACCAACGCCGATGGCGAGCAGTGACTTCCAGTGCAGAAACGACTCACCGATCGTTTGCAGGCTCATTTTGCCGCTGGCGAGAGGAGCCATAACCCCGATCGTCAGTATAATGATGCCAACGGTAAGTCCGTATTTTTCAAGCCAGGGAAAGGCTTGGTTTACGTTCAGTACACGAAGCAGCAGCAGAAATACCATCGCAACCGTTACAGGAGTGTTGCTGCTGATGATGCCGAGCGCTGCAAACACAAGCAGCAGGAGGGAGGTCATGTCCATGGACTTCATTGCTCCTCAGACTGAGCGCGTTTTTTGCCGTTATGGTATGGTGCTTTGCTGATAATGTGTTCAGCAATGTATCGTCCATGCCACCGGCCTGATTCGATAAACACTTCATTTGCATTCCGCCCGGAAGCGATAACACCGCCCACGTATATACCAGGTATGCTGCTTTCCATCGTCTGTGGATTGTATAACGGCTTATCCATATCCTCCGACATCTCAGCCCCGATGGAAGTCAGCAGCTGACGGTCTGGTCTGAATCCGGTCATGGCAAGCACGAAGTCATTTTCCAATACGCTCTCTGAACCATCGGTATGAACAATGCGGATCGAATCATCCAGAATTTCATTCACACGTGAGCCGAGGTGCAGCGTAATGTGATTTTTCTGCACCATACTTTCGAATAACGGACGAACCCAGGGTTTAATATGCTCTGACAGACCGGTACCACGGTAAACCATATCGATATGAGCTCCAACCCGGACAAGCTCCAGGGCGGCATCGACTGCCGAATTGCTCCCTCCAATGATGGCTACGCGAGTGCGGGTGTAAGGATGTGCCTCACGGAAGTAATGAGTTACCTTATCTTTGTCTTCACCAGGAATTCCAAGGTAATTCGGATGATCGAAGTAGCCGGTAGCGACGATGACATGACGGCCTTGATGACGAACAGCTTCTCCGCGCCGATTAACCGTATGTACCTCGAATGTGCCGTCTTCCTTACGCTGGATCTCACGGGCTTCCTCATAATTATGAACACGCAGGCCGAAGTGTTCGGCTACTTTGCGATAATAGGCAAGTGCTTCGTAACGAAACGGCTTGTCATTCGGGGTACTGAACGGCACATTTCCGATTTCAAGCAGCTCAGCCGTACTGAAAAACTGCATATGAGTCGGATAGAGATAGATGGATTGTACGATATTGTGTTTCTCAATAATGACAGCGGACAATCCCACCCGCTCACATTCAATAGCCGCGGACAGGCCGCATGG
Organism: Paenibacillus sp. AN1007; assembly: GCF_040702995.1. Taxonomy (NCBI): domain Bacteria; kingdom Bacillati; phylum Bacillota; class Bacilli; order Caryophanales; family Paenibacillaceae; genus Paenibacillus; species Paenibacillus sp. AN1007. The sequence continues at coordinate 3,313,150 of NZ_CP159992.1, read as the reverse complement.
GCCTCCGCCAATAATAATGACATCTTCCATGTTCTTAATCCTCCTTCATTTCAGGCAATATAATCCTACCGTAAATAACACTTCAATGCCAGTTCTGACATAACGTCAATGTGATAAAAGTTCAAACATTAAATATCAATTGACTTCACAATGAAGAAAGATTACTATCAAATTAGATGATCATCTAATTTATTGTGAGGTGTAAAAGTGATGCAGCTGGAGAAAATCGTGGCCTATCACAAAGCTTTGGCTGACCCCACCCGGCTTCGTATGCTGCTGCTGCTGTCTGAAGGGGAGCTGCACGGCCAAGCGCTGGCGGAGCGTCTGAACCTGTCGCAGCCTACAGTGACACATCATGCTGCCAAGCTGAGAGAAGCTGCGTTAATTCAGGAACGGCGAGAAAAAAATACAGTTTATTTTACCCTGAACCCTTATTTTATCCGTGAACACGCTCAAGCTTCGGTTGATTTTATTTTTAACAGAAAGGAGCAGTCCGATATGACAGATATTAACGAGAGCCTTAAAGCGTCCATTATGCGAAACTTTTTCTCCAAAGATGGCCGGCTTCGTCAGATTCCTGCGCAGTATAAGAAAAAGCTGGTCGTGCTTGAATATTTGGTGGAGCAGTTGGAGTTCGGACGCAAGTACAGCGAGAAAGAAATCAATACGTTTATTCAGAATTATCACGAAGATTTCGCTACCCTTCGCAGGGAGTTTATTATGCATCAGTTCATGTACCGTGAAGACGGGGAATATGAGTTGAACCCACGCGAGATGTGGACCAGATGGGATCAAGTGAAATAAAGGGAATGACAGCAGTAAATTAAAAAAATCGCTTGACAACTGTGCAGCAGACTGTGTAACATGATGGCATATTCTACAAGGGAGGCGATGTTAATGACAAATCTAACGGCAGTATACGTGGACTTGAATAGGAACAGCGTCTCCGGAACGGATCAAGGATGATCATTCTTGCTGTAGTTGGATAGAGATATCCAATCACGGTGAGTGGTGACTATACCTTCAGAACAAAGTCACGGGTGACGCACCCGCGGCTTTTTTTTGTTGTGCCGATCGGGAGATTCAGGGCTTGGACAACGGACAGGAGTATAAAAACCGTTATGCCGTGTACTGCTGAATCTTCTTTTCATTCGGATAACTCTATATTGCCGCGGGCCTGTATATGCTCGCGGCTTTTTTTGTTCAGGTCTGTAATCGGAGATGCAGCATGAAATGCAGGATGGAAATGTAAAGCGTGAAACGAGATGTGTAGACGTAACATTTAATTTTGGGAATTGGACAAATGCAAACAAACCAATTTGGGAGGAATTTTTATTTTAAATCAGCATATTGAAAAGGTTGGAATTGAAAGTTACGGATGGTCTGCGGCATGGGAGAAGTGTTGGGCGGAGGGTGAATTTGAAGCGGGAACGAGACAGCCTGCCCGAATTATTGCAGATCATGGGCATATGCAGCGTCTAATTACTGCCCATGGAGAATGTTGGGGCAAAGTGTCAGGAAAACTTCGTCATCATAGTTTGGAGACAGGTGCTGCACCAGCCGTTGGCGATTGGGTGGCGGTGACGCGCGAGCAGGGTGATGAAGCGATTATTCATCAGCTGCTGCCTCGCCAGAGCCGTGTGTCGAGACAGGCAGCTGGTCCAGTAACGAAGGAGCAGCTCATTGCTGCTAATGTAGACACTCTTCTGATCGTTGCAGCGCTTAATCATGATTTTAACCTTAGAAGGCTTGAAAGATATGTGTTGATGGCCTGGAATGGGGGAGTAAGACCGGTTATTGTTCTAAGTAAAAGCGATCTGTGTGAAGACGTACAGGAAAAAGTCAGTAAGGTTGAAGGGATTGCTCCAGGAGTTGAAGTGCTGGCGATCTCTGCGATAGAGGGACAAGGGAAGGACATGCTGGAAACTTATTTGAAACCAGGAGTAACCGTGGCGCTCACAGGTTCTTCCGGGAGCGGCAAATCCACACTGGTCAACTGGATGATGGGTAAAGAAGTACAGATCACACAATCGGTTCGCGAGGGGGACAGCCGCGGCAGACATACAACGACACACCGGGAGATGTTTGTGCTGCCGCAAGGGGCTGTATTGATTGATACGCCGGGGATGCGCGAACTGCATCTTTGGGACGAAGGGGAAGACGGACTTTCCCAAGCTTTTGGTGAAATAGAAGAGCTGGCCGGTACGTGCAGATTTATGGACTGCAGCCATACGAGGGAAGAAGGCTGTGCGGTTAAAGCGGCTGTTGAAAACGGTAAGCTGGACGAGAAAAGGCTGAGCAATTTCCTCAAAATGCAGAAGGAACTGCAGTATCAGCGGCGCAAGGAAGAATCGGCCTTGAGAAAACGAACAGCTTCAAGCAAACCGGTCAAAACACGCAAGGCCAAGCATGTCCATCGGGTCAAAGATTGGGAACAGGACTGATATAAAGCGGGCCATCCGTGTTTGTCTTGCATACGATAAGGCAGGAGGGATGTCTTGATGCCAAATTACAGAATCATCGTAGACTTGTCCGACCACATGCTGTACCTGCTGGATGGAGATCAAGTCGTGAAGGGCTATCCGGTAGCCATAGGTAAAATGCTTACCAGTACTCCAAGTGGAGAGTTTACCATTGTAAATAAACAAGAGAATCCTGGAGGACCCTTCGGTGTGCTCTGGATGGGCCTTTCTAAGCCGCATTATGGTATTCATGGGACGAATGATCCTTCGTCGATTGGTAAGTCCGTATCCCATGGCTGCATTCGGATGTACAATTCAGACGTGCTTGATTTGTCCTCCAAGGTATCCGTGGGAACCCGAGTTACAATCCGGCCATAGGCCGGATTGTGCTTCTTTATATGTAAGGAGATTTCATCCTAACTGAGAAAAGGAGTAGAGTCTTATGCGAATTAGACTGGCGCGTGAAGAAGATGCAGAAGGTATCGCTTATGTACATACAGAGAGCTGGAAGACAACATATCGAGGAATTGTGCCAGATCATGTTTTGCATCATTTGACTACAGAATCCAGATTACCTCAGTGGGAGCAGCAGTTACGTTCTAGCGAAGAAGATCAGATTTTGATCGTCGCTGAGAACGAGGAGGGGGAAATTGTCGGTTTTGCCTGCGGAGGTAAGGAACGAGAAGGAAAACTGCCCTATGATGGCGAACTGTACGCCATTTATCTGCTGCAGTTTTATCAGCAGTCCGGAATAGGCAGCGAGCTTGTCAAGCGTGTGGTTCAACACCTCCGGAAATGCCAGATGCGCAGTATGCTCATTTGGGCGTTGGAGCGAAATCCGGCGTGCCGTTTTTATGAAAAAATGGGTGGCAGCCCTGTTCATACACAGTGGATTCGTATTGGGAATGAGGAACTGGAAGAGATTGCTTATGGCTGGTCTGATCTTGCTGCGTATGGGTAGGTTGTTCTGTTCGTTTGCCTAACTTCGAACAAGGTTAATGAATGAGACATCGTTTTTTAATGTGCATTCTAATCTGAAGAATCGGAGGCGTGCGTAATGACTTTAGTGGACAACCAGCATAAAAGGGCAGTATGGACTAAACAATATATTTCAGGCAAATGGGTAGACGGTTCAGGTGAGAAAATGATAGAGAACATCAATCCGTATACGGGTGAAGTTATCGCAACTTGGCGTTCTTCCAGTCATGAAGATATAGATCAAGCTTATGAGTCTGCAAAAAAGAGTGCAGTGGAATGGAAAGCATCGCTGCCTTCCATTAAAGAAGCTGTGCTCCGTAAAGTATCCTCCCTAATGGATGAACGAAAAGAAGAGATTATCCAGCTTCTCATTACGGAATCGGGCAGTACACGAATCAAAGCTGAAGCAGAATTTGCTGCAGCCCAACGGATTGTGGACGAATCGGCTTCGTTTCCTTACCGAATGAAAGGGGAACTGCTTCCGTCCAACACACCCGGCAAAGAAAATCGGGTAGTCCGTGAACCTAAAGGTGTGATCGGTGTCATTGGACCATGGAATTTTCCGCTGCATCTATGTCTGCGTTCCGCCGCACCCGCGATTGCTCTCGGCAACGGTGTGGTGATCAAACCAGCTTCAGATACTCCAATCACAGCAGGCTGGCTGATTGCGGATTTGTTTGAACAAGCGGGTCTGCCAGAGGGTGTATTGAATGTAGTCGCCGGAAGTGGCAGCGAGATCGGGGATTATTTTGTCACACATCCTATTCCCAAGGTGATTTCATTTACGGGTTCTACAGAAGTGGGTAAGGGCATTGGTAAACTCGCCGGTGAACATCTCAAAGAAACTGCACTGGAACTCGGTGGCAACAATGCGATGATCGTTCTGGGCGATGCGGATATCGAGCATGCGGCACAGGCTGCCGTTTTCGGAAAGTTCCTGCATCAGGGTCAGATCTGCATGGCACTGAACCGTATTATTGTGCACGAAGATATTTACGACCAATTTGTTCAATCCTTTGTGAGCAAAACGAAAAACATACAAGCAGGTGATCCGGCTGAAGAGAAAACCTTAGTGGGACCGCTGATCCGCAAGAAGGAAGTTGAGCGGCTGCTTGAATTGGTGAAACAAGCCAAAGATGAAGGTGCACGATTAATGCTTGGCGGAACACATCAGGAAAGTGTGCTCATGCCAACGGTGCTTGCAGACGTAAAGCCTGAACAGGATATTGTGCAGCAGGAATTGTTTGGCCCAGTGGCAATTATTATGAAAGCCAGTGATGAGCAGCACGCCGTACAATTGGCTAACGGCACACCTTATGGGCTCAGTGGTTCTGTATTTACAGGCAATCTGGAGCGGGGATACCAGGTGGCACAGCAGATTGAATCCGGTATGGTGCATGTGAACGATCAATCGGTGAATGATGAAGCTCATGTTATGTTTGGTGGGGAGAAATCGTCTGGCATCGGCCGGTTTGGAGGAGACTGGGCGATTGACAAATTCACACGTACCCGCTGGATCAGTCTGCAGCATCGATTCAGGGAGTATCCGGGCGTGAAATAAGTCGGAAAGACGTGTATCCTGTCATGCAGTGAGGTGTTTATCCGAGCAGGTTCGTGATAAAACGGCAAAAGATGCAAAAGCCTGTCTTAACACTGTTGAGACGGGCTTTTGCATCTTTTCACTGGTATTTTAAGTTACCTGCTGAATACAGTAAAAAAAGCTGTTTGGGCAGGTCCGGTTCTGGTTATTTATGGATACACGGAAGGAAGTGCTCCGTAAATATTATGGCAAAGGGGCTTGGAACTCATGTCCATTGACCGTTTTATTCTAAGGAAATTAAATACCTGTCAGGAAGAACATACACGAGCTAATCTGGTCCGATTATTTGTCATTCGGATCCGGAAAGCAGAGATTGCGGAAGAACATGATGTGTCCTATGTGCTGGAGAAGCTGTAGTAATGTAAAGAAGTGTATGCGTGTGCTGTGAATAGGGCTGGGCCGCATGACAAGTGGTGCTCACTGCAAAGCTGTTGACTTCCCGTGTGGAACCAGGCGCTGGATCACGTCAAAAAAGGAAGCTTGTCCCTGAAGGGAAGCTTCCTTTTTTATGTCCCATATAAGCAAAGGAGAATGAACTCTTCTTTAGTATAAAGATAGAGCAAGAGAGTCATTCTCACTGCGGCTGTGAAGAATAGCTTCGCCGCCAACAATTTCAATACTAATCAAAGAGTGCAGACATTTTTGCAGAGCACGTTTACCGTTGCTGATCTTATGCTCAAGGGCACTGCTAAGCAGTCTTAATGTTTTTTGCACAGGTTGTTTGTTTTCTTGATTAAAATATACAGGGATTGATTTGTTTTGAAATGTTATTAGAGTTCTCACTTGAAATCACCTCACGAGAGTTATTTCATACAGGTAATAATAAATACCAATGCTTAAAATTACCTTAAAATCAGCTTATGAAAACATAAAGGTGGATAAAGTTTGAAAAGTGTTCACAATTCAATTGCGTCCAAAGCAATCGAGGTCCCATATTTCTTGTTTTATTTTTCTAAAAAATGGGAAAAGGAGTGTGATTTTCGCATCGTTGCAAAATTTAAATGGAACAATGACACAAAAGTTCTGAGTCGAATGGACGATATTTTAATATATACGTGGGTCATATGTAACAAAATTACAGCGGGTACGTTGCCAACAAGGGTTTTATATAAGAAAATAGGGGGGAATACCGTTTCACCCGCCTTTTTTTGATTTAATCTGACATTAGGACAATTTACATATGAGACCTTGGGAGGGATTCACATGATATTAACCGTGTATTCCGGCCGTGAGGAAGGCGAATGGTTCGACATCGATGTTCCGGATGAATGTACCATTGAACACCTGAAGACACTGCTCGGTGTACGAATATTCGGGCAGGCGCCAGGAGACGGCATACAGTATATACTGGAGGCCAAATTTCCGGAGGGACTGTGGTTTACCCCGCAAAACACGCAGCAGTTAATGGAAACAGGCCTTCGTCAGGGAAGCTGTGTACGTGTGCAGCGTGCATTTTCAACAACATCTGAAGAAGCGCCGATCTATGGAAGACGATCCTTATTTCAGCAGGAGAGCAACGAATAGCGCTTTGAGGCGTATCATTCATTAATCGAACGACTAAAGGAGGTCTTTTCTTCGTGAATGTGTTATATCAGCGTTCTCCAAGAATGACACCGGTTCTGAAGGAAGAGAGCCTCGAAATTCTCAGGCCGCCTTCTGAACCGAACAAACCTACATTTTCTATGATTTCAATCGTTGTCCCCGTTATGATGACGATGGTCAGCATCGGTTTTTACGTATATATCAACATGACCGGCAAAATGAACAACAGCAGTTATATGATGTTTCAGATGATGACGGTCATGATGATGCTTACCTCGTATACGATTCCGTTCTTTGTATACCTCAGCAACAAAAAAACCTATCGCAAAAAGATTGAAGAACGTAAAGCGATGTATCTAGCGCAGCTGGATAAACATCGTGAAGAGCTGAAGGAAGCGCAGGCCGAGCAGGTGAAAAGCTTGTATGAGATTCATGGTGAGCCATCGGTATGCCTGCAGATTGTGAAAAATCGAAACAGTTCCCTCTGGGAGCGATCCCCGGAAGATGACGATTTTCTGCAGGTGCGCATCGGGACAGGAGAGGTTCCGTTTCGGATCAAACTTCAGGTTCCGCGCATCGATGGTTATGAAAAAGATGAATTAATTGAGGCAGCTCATGGACTCGCCGCTGAGTTTCAGACCGTGCCGGATGCCTCAATAACCCTGCCTTTATTTGAATCCAAGGTGATGGGGCTTGTCGGTGATCGGGAAGAAGTGATGGCGTCACTTCGGGTTATCGTCTCACAGCTTGCGGTTAGGCACTCTCCGGATGAGTTGAAACTGGCTGCATTTTATGAAGAGAGAGATAACAAGGAGTGGGAGTGGCTCCGCTGGCTGCCTCACATCTGGGATGAGGATCAGGGACAGCGATTCATGGCTGACAGGCACAGCAGTGCGCATCAATTGGCGGACAGCTTGTTTTCCGTGTTGAACCGACGCCGCAACAATAAGGAAGATCGCTACAAAAAAGCGGTACAAACCCCTTGTTATGTTGTGATTCTGTCGGATACGCAGCTGATTGAAGAAGAACCGTTACTTCCACTGCTGCTGGAAGCCGCACAAGAAATTGATGTATGCACGATTGTGCTGGCTAATCGTAAACAATCACTGCCTATGCATTGTCAGTTAATTATGGAGGCCTCCAAGGGTAAAGGGGTGTACTTCAAAAAAACGGAAGATGCGGATGTTATCCAGCAGGCATATAAACCGGATGTCATTTCCAAAGAGACAGCGGAAGCTTTGTCCCGCTACATGTCACCGATTCGTCTAAAGCGTTCATCTGCATCGGAAATTCCGCAAGTACTCCCGTTATTTGATATGCTCAGCACTTCACGTGTGGAAGATCTGGATGTGGTCTCCCGCTGGGGGCAGACCAGATACCCGGATACACTTCCGGTACCTATGGGTGTAAGAGCGGGCGGTAAAAAAATTGCGATAAATCTGCACGACAAAATCGAACGACAGGGCCATGGTCCGCATGGCTTGATTGCAGGTACAACCGGTTCAGGTAAAAGTGAGGTTATTCAGTCGATCGTTGCTTCACTGGCGGCCGAGTTCCATCCACATGATCTGGCCTTCATGCTGATCGATTACAAGGGCGGCGGCATGTCGAATACCTTTGTTGATCTTCCGCATGTTGTAGGTACCATTACGAATCTCGATGGCAACCTGATTGAACGGGCGAATATTTCGCTTCGGGCTGAACTGGTCAGAAGACAGAAAATTTTGAATGATGCAGGGAATCTGCAGCATATCGATGAATATTATAAAATTCTGCGTTCGAGACATGAGCAGCCGCTGCCGCATCTCGTTATTATCATCGATGAGTTTGCTCAACTGAAACGGGACCAGCCGGAATTCATGGACGAACTCATCAGTATAGCAGCGATTGGTCGTACGCTGGGAGTTCACCTTATCCTGGCAACCCAAAAGCCTGCCGGCGTTGTGGATGATAAAATATGGAGTAACTCGCGTTTCCGAATCTGTCTTCGTGTACAGAGCGAGGGAGACAGCAGAGATATGATTAAAATTCCGAATGCAGCCTGGATTACCAAGCCTGGGCGAGGTTATTTTCAGGTCGGCAGCGACGAAGTGTTTGAAGAAATGCAGTTTGCCTGGAGCGGTGCACCTTATAACCAGCAGGAGGATACCACGACGGTGCTGCCTGTGATGGAGGTTCGCCTGAACGGCAAGCGTGAGCCGCTGCTGACAGGAGAACGAAGAGCTGTTCTCAAAGGAGAGGACGTACCGAAGCAGCTGCAGGTGTTTATTGATTATGTGGCAAAGGCTGCTGCAGAAGCAGGAATCGAGCGTTTACCCGGCCCTTGGCTGCCTCCACTGCCAGAAACGCTTGAACTGGAAAGTCTTCAGGACTGGAAGCAGGAAGGGAAAAAAGAGAACCTGATTGATGGCGGCGCTGCCGGACTCAAACCTCTGGTAGGTATGCTGGATGATCTGCCAAATCAGCGTCAGCTGCCGTTGGCACTGCCTATGGATCAAGGGCATCTCGTAGTATATGGTATGCCTGGGCTTGGTAAAACAACCTTTGTTCAGACGCTCTTGATGTCACTTGCATGTAGTGAGCGCACGGAGCCATGGAACGGATACATTATTGATATGGGCCGAATGATGAAAGATTTTGCAGGACTGCCGCAAATCGGCGGTGTGATGATGGCTGAGGAGGAAGACCGGGTCAAACGGTTGTTCCGCTATATTCTCAAAATTTCAGCGCAGCGCAAAGATTTGATATCGGAGGCAGGGGTTAAAACGATCTCGGCATATCGCCGGACTGCTCATGCCGCTGTTCCACAGATTATTGTCATTATTGACGGTTATTTATCATTTCGTAATGCTTATCCTGATGAGAATGAATCGCTGGAGACTATTTTGCGTGAAGGCGGAAGTTTAGGTATTACCTTTGTGCTCACCGCCAACCGCGTAACGGATGTATTTGAGAAATTCAGAAGCAACATTCCGAATGCAGTCTCATTTGAACTGTCTGACCCGAGTGATTATTATTATGCTGTAGGCCGCCCTTCCAAGTCTCCAAGCCAGCTTCCGCCTGGCAGAGGTTTGGTGAAAGGCCAGGTGCCTCCGCTGATGTTCCAGGCTGCGCTGCCGTCCTCCGGAGCGGATGAAGGAGAACGCTCTTCCGCACTTCGGCGGACTATTGCAGCCATTCGTCAAGAATGGACTGGCGAGGAAGCACCGCAGATTGCACCACTTCCGGAAGAAATCAGCCTTAAAGATCTGCTTGTTCGAACAGGTTCCTTTGGTAAAGCATGGGAAACATCGACGGTCAGCGTGCCTGTGGGGCTGCTTACCGATGATCTGGAACCGTTTGAGCTTAATCTGCGCGAAGGACCGCATTTTATGGTGACAAGTCCAATGGAAGGTGGAAAAACGACCTTCCTGCAAACCTGGATGCTTTCTCTGGCTTATCATGCTTCGCCAGAAGATGTGCAAATATACACGGTAGATATGAGATACGGCTCAGGCGGTTTGGGTGAAATCAGCAGTTTGCCCCATGTCCGCGGACATGTATCCCGTGAAGATCAGCTTGCGTCTGTCGTTCAGGAGTTGTACGATGAAGTTCTGAAACGTGCCGAGATTACGGGAGGACCGGAAATCGTGCTTGCCATTGATGATGCGGACACGCTGTCCAAGCAGCTTACTGATTTTAATGTGAAAGACCAACTTGGTGTTATTGTTCGCCAGGGGAGAGACCGGGGGATTCATGTTATTATCTCCGGTGTGCCTGCAGACTTTCCAACGTTTGGTTCCGATTGGGTAAGTGACGTGAAAGCTTCCCAGAGCGGATTGCTGCTCGGGACTTTGGACCCTAACGATCTCTCGTTCTTCCGTATACCTTATTCGGAATCTGGAGGCACCGCAGGTGGGCTTAAGGTACTGCCACCGGGTCAGGGTTATTATATAAAACGCAAATATTCCAGGGTTAAAGGTGCAGTTCCATGCGATAGCACCTGGAAAATGAATAATTGGATTTCAGAAATTCGTGACCGATGGCATGTTGTAGTTTGAGGGGAGGTGGCTCATAATGTTGACGGTTCATGATTCTAAGCAAAAGGTGGTCACGCTGCAGAAAAAGGAACTATTTTTCCTTGCCGGTATTCTAGGTTCGGATCGGCTGCTCGGCGTAGAAGACCCCTTCCGTGGTTATATGGCTGAAGATATCGCTATGGAGTGGGAGTGCGTTAAGACCACATTGCTGGAAAAGGGCTACTTGATTCAGGATCAAGATACCAATGAGCTGATCATGACACCAACCGTTTTTTCCAGAGTAGCCATTGCCGGATTATCCGACAGAGCATGCTGGCTCCGCTATACGATTAGCGGCAAGTCGTATGAAAGTTATATACACTGCACGGATGAACGGGTTGTTGAAGTAACCCGCACTGCAGATGTTCCTGATTCATTCCGTTTAAGTGATCTGGGGAATGTTCGTGAAGCCATTGATATCCTGATTGAGCGGATGAAGTGGAGCGGGCATTCTCCGGTGGAAAAACCGGCACTGATGTGTTCCAAGAAAAAGTTTTATGATGTCATGAATGGACTGGAAGACTGTGAAGTACAGGCCGTGGCCGACGAGCTCTCACAGGAAACCAATGATCCTGAGGGCTCACTCGCATTAGCACGCTGCCTTGTAAGCAAACAATCGGATGGAGAGCTCAGATTACTCGTATGGGGGCAGGAAGGGTGGCAGTCACAATCGGCGGCATTTACCGCTAGTGCAGCCTCAAACTGGTTATTCCGAATGAGTACAAAGGCTTCAGATGACTGGCTTGTTGCAGCGCTGACAACAAAAGAACAGTTTCACGAAATGCTGCTGGACTGGCTTAAACAGCCTGCAGGGGAAGAGGAAAGGTGATGGTAAATGCGCATTCGTGTGGAACCGGATGTGCTTCGGGCACTGAGCAGGCAGATTCAGTATGCAGCGGAGCAAATACAGCAAAAAATGACAGTGTTGGATCAGGCGATTCATTCGCTGGATTGGGAAGTGGAGTCCCGTGCAGCGGTGATGAGCGAATGGAATCGCAGCAAACGGCTGGGTGAAGAAGCTCTTCGCCGTTTGATGGACTTAAGTGTACAGCTGGGTCGCAAGGCATTGTTATTCCAACAGGCAGATATGGAATACCGTTCCGTGCTGAGTCATGTTAATGCGGCCTATGGTAATGCGGTCAATATGCTGAATGTTCTTCAGAGCAGCCGTGGGGACGAGATTCTTCCTACACATGCGGCTGATGCAGCCGTGGTATCCGACCCCCTTTCCGCTATGGCAGCTGTTTACCGGATACAGGATACTGCTCCGCCAGGTGGTTCTCCGGCTACACTCATTCAGGCTATGCAGCCTGAACCTGTGGCTTGGAGATTCAGAGACCCCTCGTTTCGGGATAGAAGAGGAACTGAACCTGTAGTTTCATAAAAGTGCCAGTTACAGATAGTACAGCTGAACGTGAAATCATTTGTAAATAGTCTGTTAGTTGAAGTTTCAATGGCTGAAAATGGGGTAAATAGGATTAGGTCCTTCGGCTTTTGTCCGATTGATCCTTGTATAGTACAATTTGAACAAACCAAAACAATTGCACACATCAAGGAGGAATTTAACAATGGCAGGACGTATTTTAGTTACCCCAGAACAACTCGATCAGGTATCCAATCAGTTCAAGCAAAGCGGAGAGCAAAGTCAGCAAATCGTATCTACATTGACACAATCCATCACAAGCATGGAAGGGCAATGGGAAGGTATGACGAAGCAGCGTTTCTTCCAAGAGTTCCAGGAAGCAAGCAAACAAATGCAATCATTCGTTCAAACGCTGAACAGCATTAGCGTGGAACTTTCAGCAATCGCGAATAAATTCCGCACAGCAGACCAAGCTCGTTAATCTGCTTTACATAGCTCAGGACGATAGGATGTTTGGGATCGCCCTGAATATATGCGGGCAGCAAGCTGAAGATTGCACAATTACAGTAAAAACCGGGTGTATTAACACCCGGTTTTTGCTGCAACTATGACACAAAGACAGAGAGAGGGATGAGCATGTCTTTTCAACCGAATCCCGGGGATGAAGTGGTGATTAATGATACGGCCTATACAATTGGTCAGCATCCGGCTGCGCCCGGTCTTGCTTATGCCCAAGCCGGAAGGCAGGGGATTGTGTATCAATTAATACCCCGCGACGGCTCCGTTCATGGGGCAAAAGCACTAAAGGTATTCTTTCCAAAATTCCGTATCCCGGCGATGGTGTATCAATCTGAGCATATGGAGCCATATAGTGAACTTCCAGGTCTTCAGGTATGCAAGCGTGAAGTGCTCACTCCGGAAAGAAACGGAGCGCTAATTGGAGAACATCCTGATCTGTTATATGCGGTACTGATGCCATGGGTACAGGGTCTAACCTGGTTCGATGTAATCAGTGATCAAAAGCAGCTGACAGCGGAGGAAAGTCTGAAGCTGGCCAGAGCACTTGCCGGTACAGGTTCTGCAATGGAGCAGCGTGGACTGGCACATTGTGATATGTCCGCGCCCAATGTAATGATTCCGTTTTTTTCCGAAGTGCAGAACTCGGCCCAGACTTCAGCGGTTGAGCTGGTAGATGTGGAGCAGATGTACGGCTCGAAAATGGATCGGCCGGATGCACTCCTTGCCGGTTCGCCTGGATATGCTGCCCATCGAACGGTGCACAGCGGCCTGTGGAGTTCTTATGCAGATCGTTTTGCCGGGGCTGTTATTATCGCAGAGATGTTATGCTGGTCGGACCCCGTCATTGTAGAAAAAGCCTGGGGTGAAAGCTATTTTGATCAGCATGAGATGCAGACCGCGAGCGAGCGTTATTTTGCCATGCGGAGTTCTCTGGAAAAACGATGGGGTTCCAAATTATCGGATCTGTTCATCCGTGCTTGGGAAAGTCATGATCTGAGCAGCTGTCCAACCTTTGGCGAATGGTACATTGCCCTGGCCGCTGCAGATACTGGACTGGCTGAAGCCTATCTGGCTGCCCAGGCTGAACCGGAAGAGGATGCGTCAGCTTCGTCAGAATCCGAGCCGGGTGCAGTGACAGAAAGTGCCGCTGCACATGCAGACATAAAGGGAAATACGGACACAGGCAGCACATCGGGTACAAAGCAGGCCCCGGATCAGGAAGCCGTTGTGAACCGTTTGTTTTTACAGGCAAGAGCGCTTGAGGATGAAGACAAACCTGCTGCTGCACTGGAGGTCTACCGTTCTCTGTATCACTTCATTCCTAATAACAGTGCGATGCAGATGGAAGTAGAGGCGGCAATCAAGGAACTCGATGCCAAAATGAATGCCAAAACAGAAAGTACAGAGCCGGTGCCCGTTCCATTTTACCGTTCCAAAAAGTTTATGATTTCCTCGGCTGTACTTATTGTGCTGCTTGCCGGCGGCGTGCCTACAGTCAAGATTTTGGCTGATCAGGCGGAGGTTAAACAGCAGGAAGAAGCTCGCCTGGCTCAGGCTAAAGCTGCTGAGGATGCGGCAGCAGCCAAACTCAAGCAGGAAGAAGCTGAAAAGCAAAAAGCGGCAGAAGCGGCAAAGCTTAAGGCGGAGGAGAAGAAAAAACTCGCTGAAGCCAAGAAAAAGGAAGCGGAAGCAAAGAAAAAGGAAGAAGAGCGAAAAGCACTGCAGGCCAAGTATGAGAAGCAGGCAAAATATGAAGCTTTTCTGGCAAAACAGGAACAGCAGAAAAAAGAAGCAGCTCGAAAAGCGCTGCAGGCAAAATATGACCAGCAGGCAAAATATGAAGCTTACGTAGCCTGGAAGAAAGAAAATGACGCCAAGATTGCAAGAGAAAAAGCTGCGGCGGAAGCCAAACGTAAACAGGAGCTGGCGCAGAAGGAAGCTCTCAAGAAAAAGCGTGCGCAGAATGTAGTAACATTGATCGCACATTATAACAAGGCGTACAACGCACAAAAAGGAAGAAAAACGGATAATGCTCTTTCGTATGCCCGAGACTTCAAAAGTCTCTACAATACCGATGCCTCGTACTTCAAAGGCGTAGGGAAAGTGGCAGCACGTATGAGTGCAATTAACAAATTTTTGGGCAATTCAAAGTATTCTCTGCCCGATCTGTAACTTAATAATGAATAATAGAGGTGACACACTCTAGATGAACTACACAATTCAAGCATCACAGCGGACACCTGCACTTATTATTTATTTAATTGATATCAGCGCTTCCATGAATATGGTTTTGGACAATCGCCGCCGAATTGACATCGTTTATGATGCTTTATCGTTGGCGATTCGCCAGATGGTGTTTCGTTCAACGAAAGGAAATCGGCTGACGCCGCGTTACCGTATTGCCATTCTGGCATACAGTGACGATGTATATGACGTATTAAACGGAATTAAAGGAATCGATGAAATCGCTGCTGTAGGCTCGCTTCCTGATCTGACACCAAGACGTTTTTCAGATTCGGCAAAAGCGTTTTTGCAGGCCGAAAAAATTTTGCAGGCGGAAATTCCGAATATGCAGGACTGTCCTGCTCCGCTTGTATGTCATATGACCGATGGAGTAGCAACCGGAGAGGACCCGGAGCCTATAGCTAAGCGTATTATGGGCATGAGTGTGCCTGACGGCAACGTTTTGGTTGAAAATATATTTATTAGTGATCATCTGCTGGAAGGGCCGATAACAGAACCTAGACGATGGAAGGGCATCTCTCCAGAAACCAACCTGCAGGATGAGCATGGAGAGAAGCTGCGTAATATGTCATCTGTGCTGCCTGAGAGCTATCGGGAGATGTTGGTGGAGGCGGATTATTTGCTTGCACCTGGTGCGCTCATGATGCTGCCTGGCACCTGTGCAGAACTGGTATCCATCGGATTCCAGATGTCTGCCGCGACACCTGTTAGATAGGAGGGGAATCATGCGAGCGATGCGTATGGCGACATTGTCTGCCAGTGATCGGGGAGGTCATGCGAAACAGCGGCATGACAATTTTCGCTATGTAAGCGTGCAGACTGGAGAACAGCCGCTGACTCGATATCAGGGGAAATTGAAATGCAGGTACGGCTATGGGCGTGCAGCGGAATCAGTGACTCAAGGCGATGCAGGACAAGACTTCGTTGCCATTCGCATGCAGGGCAACGTATGTCATTTTGTATTGTGCGATGGAGTCGGTATGAGTTATCTGGGTGACTTTGCTGCGCGCTTTCTCGGCAGTTCCTTGCTGGAATGGCTTGAAACGACCTCAACCTTAACAGCTGAAGGTGTTGAACAATTTCTTCATGAGTTAACGGGGACTGCATCCGAACAGCTGGATAAGTTTCAGCCCTTGGATAATGCTCCCCTTTTGCTCCGCGAAGTGCTGATGGAGAAGCGAAATCGGGGCAGTCAAGCCATGTATGTATGCGGCCGCGTTGAGCTTACTTCCGGAGGACGTAAGAGCCGGATGTGGCTGGCTTGGCAGGGGGATTCCCGGATCCGGTTTTGGCGCAGCGGTCAGGAGCAGTCGGAGCGCTTTCAGCAAAATTGCAGAACCAATGAACGCTGGTCTACACGTGAAGGTCCTGTAGGCGGCAAACCGCATGTTTTTGAAATGAAAGGTTCGGCCAGTGATTCTTTTCGCCTTCAATTGTATACGGATGGACTGAATGATCTGGATGCCATAGGTACGTATATACCAGATGAGCACATACAAGTGCTGCTGGATGCCGCTCATACAGGGGGGCTTGAGGATGATGCCGCTTTCATTGAGCTGGAATGGTAAAATCGGACCATTGGAGAAAAATGTCCATTCCGTTGGGCCTTCGTCCAGAATGGTCCAGAAAATGAAAAAAGTTGCGGGTGTTGATTTAAAAGCCGCTCGTTTTGGGTAATCTTGTGAAGAATTGATTGAACTTCAAGTTGGATCGAATCTTCCTACATAATTTCCAAATCGAAGGAGTGAATGGGCGATGACACAACACAGCAGCAAACCACAGTTTCAAGGCAAGGTGGCCATCATTACAGGAGCAGGTTCCGGAATCGGTAAAGCGACTGCCCTCAAGCTGGCGAACGAAGGAGCGCATGTTGCGCTGTTTGATCTGGTAAATGATCGAATTTCACAAACGGAAGCGGAGATTAATGCGAAACATGAAGGGGCTGCCCGAGCATTCGATGTAGATATATCCGATCCTGCAAGGGTAGAGAAGGCTGTACTGGAAACGGTGGAATTGTTCGGTGGACTGGATATCGTGTTTGCCAATGCGGGCATTAACGGAGTGTCTGCGCCGATTGAGGAAATCCAGGTGCAGGACTGGCAGCAGATTATAACAACGAACCTTGACGGTACGTTTTTTACAGTGAAGTATGCACTGCCGCATCTGAAAAAGCGCGGTGGAGGCAGTATCATCATTACCAGCTCCATTAATGGTAATCAGCGCTTCTCCAGTTTCGGTATGTCGGCATATAGTACATCGAAAGCCGGACAGGTTGCTTTTGCCAAGATGGCCGCTCTGGAGCTGGCGAAGTTCAAGATTAGAGTCAACGTGATCTGTCCGGGTGCGATTGCAACCAATATTGATCAAAGCACGATCAAGACCGACGATCTTCAGGACATTATCATTCCGATGGAATTCCCGGAAGGTCAGCAGCCGCTTGCGGACGGACCTGGACAACCGGAACATGTTGCCGACCTCGTCAGCTTCCTCGCTTCTGGAGCATCGCGACACATTACCGGTGCAGAAATCGTTATTGATGGTGCAGAGTCTCTATTGAGCTGATCTGAAATGAAAGACAGCAGCAGACCGTATAAGACAGAACTCGATAAAGGTTTGACGCGTGCATGAAGATGAACCGCGCTCAATTAAAAAACTATGGATGCCGTATAGTCGTTCCTTCGGGACGGCTTTTTTTGTTATAATGCTAACGTTCGAATACAGAATCTAGGGGTTTCATGGATATCTGCTGGAGAAAGAATGCGGAAGTCTTTGTTATAGGAGCGATGATATGTACAATGATTTACCGATAAAAGCGATGATTCCGGAAATACGGCAGTTGTTTCGCGATCAGGATGCAGGTATCCTGATTGCTGAGCCGGGAGCCGGTAAGACAACGGTTGTACCGCTGGCGATGCTGGAGGAGCCGTGGCTTGATGGGAAAAAGATTATTATGCTGGAGCCGCGCAGACTTGCAGCCCGTTCCGCAGCATCGAGAATGGCTGCATCATTGGGAGAAAAAGCAGGAGAGACGATCGGATACCGGGTCCGGATGGATACCCGGGTAAGTCCGGCTACACGCATTGAAGTGGTCACCGAGGGTGTGCTGACCCGGATGCTGCAGCAGGACCAGGGACTTGAAGATACAGCCATGATTATCTTTGATGAATTCCATGAACGTCATCTGCATGGTGATCTGGGGCTGGCACTGGCATTGGAATCCAGGGAGATGCTGCGTCCGGATTTGAAGCTTCTTGTCATGTCAGCTACGCTGGACGCGGCTCCGGTCTCTGCGCTGCTCGGTGAAAATACACGCGTCGTGAACTGTGCCGGGCGCACATTTCCGGTGGAGACCCGATATGTACCTAAACCTGCCGCGGCCGAACTGGAGAGCTGGACTGCCCGTACGATCATTCGTGCTTTGGATGAGGAACAGGGAGATATTCTGGTGTTTCTTCCCGGGGCGCGAGAGATTCACCGCACTGAACGAGAGCTGATACAGTCCATACTTCCTGAAAAGGTGAATATACATACGCTGTACGGAAGCATGCCCGCAGAGAAGCAGGATGAAGCGATTCGTCCAGCTGCCGATGGCTGGCGCAAGGTCGTGCTGTCCACTTCCATTGCGGAGTCGAGTCTGACCCTTCCGGGTGTGAAAGTTGTAGTGGATGCCGGGCTGAGCCGGGCGTCGTCTTTCTCGCCAAGGACGGGCATGAGCCGGCTGGTTACGCTGCCGGTATCTAAGGCGTCCGCTGATCAGCGGCGAGGACGTGCAGGGCGGCTGGCCCCGGGTGTGTGTTACCGGCTGTGGAGCGAGGAAGCTCACGGGGCGCTGCCTGAAACAGCGCGTCCGGAGATCATCTCCGCGGACCTCGCGCCGCTGGCGCTGGAGCTTGCCGCCTGGGGTGTCCAGTCCCCTGCCGAGCTGCGCTGGCTGGACATCCCGCCTGATGCGGCTTACGCTCAGGCACAGGCGCTGCTGCGCCAGCTGGGCGGCCTGGATGACGCAGGCCGCATTACGCCCTTTGGGCGGCGGATGAACACGCTTGGCGTTCATCCGCGGCTGGCCAGCATGCTGCTCCGCGCGGCGGAGCTTGGGCTGGCCAGCTTCGCCAGCACGCTGGCGGCACTGCTGCAGGAGCCTGCAGGCCTCCGCGGCAGCAGTGCAGGTGCTGGCGGCGCGGGCACGGATCTCCGCCCGCGCGTAGATGCGCTGCTGGCTGCAGGCAGCAGCGCCAGGCCGCCAGCGGCAGGCGCAGACGGCGCTGCCGTGCGGCGCATGCTGCAGGAGAGCCGCCAGCTGCGCTCGGCGCTCGGCAGCCCGGCGCCCGATCCGGTGCAGCCGGATGAGGACAGCTGCGGCATGCTGCTGGCCTTTGCTTATCCGGATCGGATCGGGCAGCGCCGGGAGGATGGCCGCTATCTGCTGAGCAGCGGCCGGGGTGTTCGGCTCGCGGCGGCAGAGTCGCTGAGCCGTTCCGCTTATCTGGTCGCAGCCGAGGCAGACGACCAGGGCGCTGACGCGCGAATCCTGCTGGCTGCGCCGCTGCGGGAGGAAACGCTGCTGCGTGCCGCGCAGCATCTGCTGCACGAAGAGGTGCAGGTCGCCTGGGACCGCACGACCAAAAGTGTGCGGGCACACAAGCGGCAGCGAATCGGAGCGCTGGTGCTTAAGGAAAGTACGATTGCGCAGCCGCCGGAAGATCAGGTGCGGGAAGCCCTTCTATCAGGAATACGAATGGAAGGGCTGGATAGCCTGCCTTGGACCAAATCTTCCCGGCAGCTTGCGGACCGCATGCGTTTTCTGCATCTGCACCTGCCTGAATGGCCTGATCTGATTGAGGATCATCTCACAGATGAACTGGCTGAACGGCTTGAACCCTATCTGACGGGCATGCGTTCGGCAGCAGACTTGAAAAAGCTGTCGATGCAGGATGTGCTCTTGGGCGGAATCAGCTGGACGCAGCGCCAGCAGCTGGACGAGGAGGCACCCACTCATATTCAGGTTCCAAGTGGTTCCCGCATTCCGGTGGATTACAGTCATCCAGAGACCCCCGTCCTGGCTGTTCGTTTACAGGAAATGTTTGGACAGCAGGAGACTCCGCGCATTGGCGGTGGGCGCGTTCCGGTCACGCTGCATCTATTATCGCCGGCGCACCGGCCTGTTCAGGTCACGCGGGATTTGGCCAATTTCTGGCGAGAGACATATTTCGAGGTGAAAAAAGATCTGAAAGGACGTTATCCGAAGCATTACTGGCCGGATAACCCCCTTGAAGCTGCAGCAACCAATCGGGCAAAACCGCGGAATAGCTGAACAAGCAGTCGCGTCCTATACACTTCGGGTGTTCTGCTTCATGATAAGGGAGGTGCTTTCGTATTCTCCATTTGGAAGAATAGGAACAGCTCATCTTCCCGTATCAGAATGCTCTGTCTTGTCCATTTTGTTTATTCCGTTTCCAGCCTCGGGCTGCTCGTTCTTTTGACCCAAATTAGCATTACTGCATATGATTATCGGCTGATTATCGCCCCCCGACCGTTTGAAAGAAGCGTTCACGGGTAATAACATAGCGAACCACTCAAAACCATGAGGAGGTATTCACTATGAAGAAAAAAATCGTTGGTGTGTTTAATACAGAGCGTGAGGCATCACAGGCTATTGAGAGTTTGAAAGCGGAAGGATTCTCATCAGATGAAATATCCGTCGTTACTCAGGATCGGGATGAACTGAAAGCCATTCGTGAAGAGACGGGTACGAAAGCACCGGAAGGTGTAGCAGCAGGAGCCGCCACTGGCGGTGTACTTGGCGGGGTAGCGGGATTACTTGCGGGGATCGGTGCGCTGGCAATTCCGGGAATCGGTCCGATTCTGGCTGCAGGACCTATTGCCGCAGCGTTTACAGGAGCGGCCGTAGGTGCAGGAGCCGGCGGACTGGTAGGCGGACTTGTTGGACTGGGTATTCCTGAAGAGGATGCCAGACAGTATGAGGAATATGTGCAGAACGGCAAAATTCTGCTGCTCGTGGATTCGACCGATCGGGACAGCGCCGTATATGATGTGTTTAACCTGAACAGTCAGGCTTATTCCAGTCGGGAAGCAGTACACGGTGAAGATGTGAATGCTGCACGTCCGGATCTGGATATGGAAGAACGCAGAATGGAAGCCCAGACCAAAGCCGCCCGGTTCGGTAACAATACTTTCTTGTAAATGTGATCCATATACCCTCGAACCAAAAACAGAACGATCCGATCCGATATATCGAAGTGCTTTTCAAACATGCAGATCGCAAAATCAGCACATGGAGGAAAGTAAGACAGGATTGGTTAGGTCTTGGTTCAGGGTTGAATGATAGGTGTTAAGTGATAGGGTGTTGGAGTACTTGTTATGTAATTGATTGCTTGTAATGCATCATATTCGATAGGATGGACTTTAACCGGTCTCCGCAGAGGAGGCCGGTTTTTGCCCATAACATAAAGTCTAACCATTTTAATAGCGGATTGCCGGATGATCCTGAAGGCTTCGTTTGTTCCCCTGTCAGGCAGGGAATAACAATACATACAACAGCACGGCAAGTGCAAGCCCAATGACGAGCAGCATCAGACTGATAAACGTAATAAGTCCGGTGGTCGCCTGAAAGGTCTGCTCATTAATCTGTGTGCGTTTTCGGTGATAAGCCGCGGCTGAAAACAGAATGATAGAGATACCGCCGAGCAGAGAGGTTATTCCGGTAATGATTGCAGCAAGGTGAGCAATACGATCATATGCGGAGGAATTAAAACCGAATCCGGCAGCTAGAAAACCGATTCCTGCCATGGCAATACCTGTACGCACCCATGCGAGAAACGTGCGTTCGTTCGCCAGATGCTGCTGGACATATTTGGATTCGGGGATACGGGATGCTTTGTCGGACATGAGTATAGTGCACCTCCAATCGAAGTTTGTAAAAGGGTTTGTTTTCATAGTGCAGAGATGAATAAAGAAAGGAAGGCTGGTCCATTTGCCTCGCAAAGAACGAATTATCGAAATTGAAACCCTTAGGGGAATCGCGTTTGCAGCCGTAGTGCTGCAGCATTCCATCGCTCATTATTCATTGGTCCCGCAGGCTGGACTTCAGGATGGTGTAGTGCTGGCCATATTGCTGATGCTTGCCAAGTTTGCCGTACCGCTGTTTATATTTATAACCGGGATGGTCCTGTTCTACAACACAGGAGAATCATTTCATTACGGATCGTTTATGCGTAAAAGAGTGATGGACGTAATCGTACCCTATGTGGTGTGGTCACTCCTCTATTTTATGCTTACCCCGCAGAACTGGACGGGTTTCGGCTGGCAGCAGATTCCTGACCTGGGATTGAAGCTGATTACGGGGAAAATGGCTTCGCATTTCTGGTATATCATTATGCTGATTCAGTTCTACTTGTTTTTCCCGTTGTTTCTGCGCGTCGTTCGTTACGTCTTTCATCGTTACCAAGCGAAGGGACAGATGATTGCACTGCTGCTTTCAGGCGGGTTATTCCTTATTCTGGCCAATCAGCTTAGAAGCATTGCTGCCTGGATGGAACGGCTTCAAATCCCGGTGCTGACGGATGCCTTTACAACCTATGCAGACCGCAATTTTATCTATTTCTTTTTTTATTTTGTACTTGGTGCAGCAGCAGGACTGTCCGTCCAGCGCTGGAAGGAATGGGTTGTTCGTTTGCGCTGGATATACTGGCTGGTGTTTATGACACTGGGTCTGCGGTTTATTTATCTATTAATGCTGGAATTTCAGAAACCGGAAGGCATTCAGATCCGTTTTTATACGGTCAGCCTGATTCGGCCCGATATGATCCTCTTCCTGGTTGCTTCCATCATGGTGATGTATCAGTTAGCCAGCAAGCTCCAGCATTCTTCGGCACTTTACTGGCTGGGTTGGATTGGCGGGATGTCGTATGGAGGCTATCTGATGCATATGCTGGTGCTCCGTTACAGTTACATTCCAGATGAATGGTTTTACGCGGCATGGGGCTGGAATCCGGTCGTGCGTATGATTGTCACCTGGATCACTGCACTTCTGGTGTCGTGTGTACTGACCTGGCTGATCTCTCGTCTAAAATGGGGGAAATGGATTGTAGGCGCAGTGCCCAAGCACACTCAAGCCAGTAAAGTCATTAAGCCAGCATCCAACTAGTAGAGTCACTAATGCTGCTGCACTTTAAGAGTGAATATATCATCATATGAAAAATTCACAATAGTTTAAAATATTAATTTTCTTCCTTCATTCTGCTTCCAACCATCGCTAATCCTGCTTGCCCTCCTGCGAGCATGTTATAAAGGAGGGATCAGGAGCAAGATGGCAGAACCCGAACATAAGTTTTATAATGAGAAGTAGACAGGTTCTGACTGGAGGGGAACGAGCATGGCTTTTATGATTGCACAGCGGGCATTTATCAAGGTTTATCTTATAACGATGGTTGAGCAGCACAGAGGCTATGGCTACGAGATGCTGGAGGCGATGAAGCAGGAATTCAAAGATTACGGTTACGTGCCGCCGCAAAGCGAAGTATACCGGGCTTTACACGAGCTGGTTCAGCAGGGTATTTTTTATCGAACGAAAAAATTAAAGGGCAATGATCCGAAGGTGGACTTTCAGGAGATTGTTCTCTATCACTTCACGGATGACGGTGCGGCCAAAGCCGAATTATACAAGAAGCAGGTGAAAGCCGATCTGGATCGCTGTCTTGGCATTTTACACAAGGCGGAAGCGGATAATTACGGGACGAAAGGAAGATGAGCATGAACAGACCTCTGCAGTGGGGTGTACTGGGAACGTCGACGATTGCCAAAAATGCGATTATTCCTGCGATTCAGCAGTCCGAACGTGGTGAAGTGCTGGCGATTGCCAGCCGCTCAAAGGAGAAGGCGGAAGCACTGGCTGAGGAGATGAATATTGCCAGATCATATGGCAGTTACGAGGAACTTATCGGTGACCCGGATATCCAGGCTGTTTATATTCCTTTACCAAACCATCTGCACAGGGAATGGACGATTAAAGCAGCCGAAGCGGGAAAGCATGTGTTATGTGAAAAGCCCGCTGCATTAAATGCCAAGGAATCCGCCGAGATGATCGAGGTTTGTGAGCGTCATCGTGTACTGTTTGCCGAAGCGATTATGTATCGATATCATCCGAAGCACAGACGTGTGCAGGAAATTATCGAGAGCGGCGAGATAGGTACGGTCAGAGCGATCCATGGCAACTTTACGTGTAATACCGCAGATGACAGAGAAAATGTGAGGTTTAAAAAAGATATGGGCGGTGGTTCCATTTTTGACCTCGGTGTATATCCGATCTCTGCTGCCAGGATGTATCTGGGGCAGGAGCCGGAGGCCGTTACCGTACATGCCCTATTCTCGGAGGAACATGATGGCGTCGATATGATGGCATCGGGGTTAATCGAGTTTCCCAATTCGGTAGCCCTTACCTTCGACTGCGGCATGTGGGCTTCCGGAAGGGCCGAGATGGAGATTCTCGGAACCGAAGGGCGAATTGAGCTGCCCAAAGTGTTCGGTTGGGAGAACAGTGACATACCGCCGCAGATCATCATTCATACGGATTCTGTCAGCCGGGAAGAACGGGTATCTGTTTCCAATTCGTATGTTCTTCAGGTAGAAACATTTGCAGCGGCTGCTCTTGAGGGAGAAACCCTACCCTTCAGTCCCGACAATACCATCTTGAACATGCGCGTTATTGATGCTTGTCTCGAATCTGCCCGCACCCGGCAGCGCGTGCTGGTAGACCGCAGTCCGATTGAATAACGGCTAAAACGGCAGTGGTGCAGCATGGAACCGAAGTTATCCAATTATTACTTATAAAGACTCCATCGATGTTGATGAGAGTCTTTTTTGGTATGTTCAGGTCAGCAAAGCAGCCTCTGGAGGGCCTATCCAGATTATTTCATGAAGGCACAGGGGAGACAAGGCCCGAACAGGACATTTTTCTGAAAAGTCGATCATTGAGCACTACCTCAATATGATAGAACCCATTACAGGATCTCAACGATAAAAATATTTTCACGTATGTATTGATTTTTCCAAGATCCACGTTAAAATAATATTAACATTAAAAATATTTTAACGTTAAGGAGTCGAGAAATCATGAGTGAAGGTGCTGTGGCAGGGAAACAAGGGCTTGTTGAGTTAGTTCGAATCAGGCCTTATATGCAGTTTATGTTAAGCAAGATGGTATCCCGATTCGGGGATTCGATGGATTCAATTGCGTACAGCTGGATGGTATACATCCTGACGGGTTCGAAGGTTTTAATGGGCACACTGCTGGCCGTTAATTTTCTGCCGAATATTGTTTTTGGCCTGTTTGCCGGTACATTGGTTGATCGGTTATCCCCGAAAAAAGTGATTGTAATGACCAACACCGGACGCGGCGTTATCGTGGGGATCACTGCCCTTTTATTCGCCCTTGATCAGCTGGAAGTTTGGCATTTGTTCGTATTCACGATCTTGAACTCCCTGCAGGAATGCTTCACATCACCTGCAGAGGTATCCAGTGTTCCCAGGCTGCTGCCTCAGTCCATGCTGCTCTCCGGTAACGCAATGACCTCTTCAGCGACTCGATTGGCCGAACTGGCGGGGTTGGCTGCGGCAGGTGCTTTAATTGCAACCGTGGGTATCGCGTGGACCATCTGGATTGACGCCGCGTTGTTTGCACTGAGCGCAATCTTTATGAGCCGGGTGGACTATCCAGAATGGATGTCACCGCAAGCAGTGTCATCTGGCGCTAGGAGTCTGATCTCCGAGATGGCGGAAGCTTTTCATTTTCTGCGTAAACATACTTTGTTACTGGTTTCTTCTGTACTCTTTGCCTGGGTTAACTTCTGCCTGATGCCATTTAACGTGCTGCGTACACCTTACGTGATGGAAACATTGCAAGCAGGAGCTTGGGGTTTAAGTCTGCTTAGTGGGCTTTTAGTGGGAGGAATCGTGCTTGGGGGTCTGTGGATGTCACAACAAGGGACACGTTATCGTAAAAGCGTGCTGATCATCACCGGCATTGTCATGCTTGGCTGCAGCTATGCAATGACCGCACTTCCGGCTTATATGACGTCATTCCAAGTCCCGGCCGCTGGTTTGTTCTGTCTGCTTATTGGGATTGGCATACCGCTTGCGACTACTCCGCTGGTATCATACCTGATGGAGGTTACCCCTTCGCATATGCTGGGGAGAGTATCTGCGCTGCAGAGTATGCTGGTATTAAGTGTTTCGCCGCTTGGCAGCTTCCTATCGGGGATGTTTGCAGACTGGTTATCGATGCCGATCCTGTTTATTGTTTTTGGTGTACTGCTTGGATTGTCAGCGGTTTTACTGCTTGCCAGCAGAAGTTTTCGTCAGGAGATGTGAGTGTATGCAGTTTTGACCGCAGTCCTGTCTGAACGGTATAATATAAGGAACGAAGGGCAGGCAGGTCTCCCGGAAATGAGGAACCCAGTATGCAGCAGCATAAAGTGCTTTCAACGATTGAAGAGATTAAAATTTATTCTGATCCGTACCGGATACAGATTATGAATATGTTTCACCGTCAGGGCAGACCCTCTACCGTTAAAGAAATTGCGGATCTCATGGGGGAGGTGCCGGCGAAGGTGCATTACCATGTGAAAAAGCTGGAGAAAATCGGCCTTCTAAGCATAGTATCCACACGTGAGATCAACGGCATTATTGCCAAATATTACGAACCCTTCGCAGGTGAAATTCACCTGCGTCACAAGGATGAAGAGAATGGGAATTCACCGCTGAAGCAGGTGTTTCGTTCAGAGACATTAAAACTGCTGAATGAAATGTTTGAGCAGAGCCGTCAGCGCTTTATGAATCATGCAGAGCAGGATGATGAGGAAAAGCGTTTTATCTCCGATTTGAGGCTGTACGCCACAGCAGAGGAGGTAGAAGAGCTGTATCAGCGTATTGTGGAGCTCTGCAAACCTTATCTAACGAAAGACGGACAGAAGTCCGATCAGCAGGTGTTTCAGCTGTTCACGGCACTGTCCAAAGAGGTACAGGCTGAATCGCGAGCTGCAGCCGGGACAATAAAAAACAAAAAGGTCGAGCAGAAGAATCCATCTGCTTCCGAGATCCGCGAAACACCGAAAACACCGAAAATATCAAGTACAGCCAAGACATCGGATACAGTCAAGACCTCTAAACGTTCTGTGAAATAAAATAGAGTATGAAGCTGCTGGACGGACGAATGTACAGTAAGAGATATCATTTCATTTTCCAGTAATAAAAGTACAATAAGGCAGCATCCTGTGACATGAGAAAAAGCCGCCAATGGCGGCTTTTGTTGTTAGATCACGAATGGACTATGTCCATCAGGCCGAATGCCCAAGTTTACCCGACTGTTGAATGAGCAGGCAGTTCGGAGCGCCTGAACTGCTTGGCAGCTGGAGCAGCCGAATAACTTACACAGTCAGTCATCTGCTGCTCTACATATTTTCGTCGTAATCTTGTACATCACGTTTGGCCGCCATGGCAGGCGAGTTGGACGTACCATATTCTTCGACTGCTTCCCAGGCCTCGGCATCGTCGAACTTGCCAGCATTGCGCTGTCTCACTTCTCCTGCGCCAGTTGGCGGCATCGTCATGACCTCTTCTTCGACAGGGCGGTCACTGCTTACGTCCCGGTTTGGTGTATCGTCGATACAGTAGGCTGTGTAAGGAATAGCCTGCAGTCGTTCAAAAGGAATCTCTTTACCGCATGTGATGCAGGTTCCATATGTACCCTCTTCCATGCGTTCGAGGGCATCATTAACCTGATTGAATTCATCGGTTAATGTATCGTCGATTGCGAGATCACGGCTTCTCTCAAATGTCTCTGTTCCTGCGTCTGCCGGGTGATTATCATAAGAGGAAAGCTCCCCTGTGGAATCTTTTAACGACTCTGCTGGTGCACCGTCTTCCATGCTGGATTCGAAATGACGCTGTAGATCCTCACGCTGTTCCAGCAGCGCCTGCTCTAATTCTTTGCGTTGATCTTCGGTTAATGTACTCATAGGGGCATGCTCCTTTCCCGCTTGAGGGGTTTGTAGTGTTCTCTTACCCGAAAAGGAAGCGAAGCAATCATTTTGCACGGGAACGGGCTGTTTCGTTTTATATCTGATGAATTATGTGTTATAAAAAATAGAGAGAGAATTGCCGTGTGTTCTCTTCGAATGAAAAGAACCGCTGCTCGGCTATAATGGAGGGTTGTCAAGATGGATGAACATATGAAACGAAGATTGGACAAACAGAGACAATTGTTCAAACAACTGGGTGTACAGCTGGATGCTCTATCAATTCATGAGAAACAGTTCAATTATAAACTTCGTGGTTATGACCCGGACGAGGTAGACGCGTACCTTGATCTGGTAATTAAGGATTACGAGCGATTTTATGCCAATATTGCAGATTTAATGGACAAATGGCAGGAACAGCAGCTGACCATTCGCGATCTGAAGAATTCGGTCAAACCTGTCGATGATCCGACCAAGATTGATCGCAAACAACTGGATGACATCGTGAAGCAGCTGGAATATACCGTACGGCAGCTCAAAGCCAGAGCACGTCCTGAAAAGGATCTGTTTACAGAATAACGATGGTACATTCGGGATTATATTAAATAAAGGTGGTTAACCATGAGTACTCATTTTTCGGTCAGTGTGCATTGTTTGTTGTTATTGTCTCTCAGCGCGCCTGAACGAATCACGTCTGCTGAAATTGCAGGCAGCGTAAATACCAATCCTGTCGTAGTCAGACGTATACTGGGAGGACTAAAAAAGGCGGGGCTGGTCAATTCTTCACCAGGCACAAGAGGGTTTTATCTGGCGAAACCATCCAGTGAAATCACACTGGATATGGTCTATCAGGCAGCCAAAGATGAAGGCCCTTTGTTTCCGATTCATGGCAACTGCAATCCCAATTGTGAGGTTGGCATCCAGATGGACGGACTGCTGACCAATCTATATCAGATTGCGGAGTCCAAAGTGGAGCAGTTTTTTGCATCAATTACACTTGAAGATATGGAACGTTCCTGCTCGCAGCAGATGGAGGCAGCACAGTTAGAGGCGGAGCAAAAGCCAAATTAAGGGAAGGCGGTTGTCACATGAAAATCATAGTCATCTCCGACACGCATTTACCAAAGAAAGCACGCACTTTGCCAGCACCTCTGGTTGAAGCATTATCAGGTGCAGATCTCATTCTTCATGCGGGTGACTGGTCGGACTGGAGCGTGTACGAGCTGCTCAGCCAGTATGCTCCGGTCGAGGGCGTTGCAGGCAACACGGATCCATCCGAAATTGGTGAGAAGCTGGGTTTTTCACGTATCGTTGAGGCGGAAGGGATGCGGCTGGGACTTGTGCATGGTCACCGCGGAACCAAGGGCACAGAGCAGAATGCCATTCAGACATTTGCAGATGAGCAGCTGGATGCGGTGGTCTACGGACATTCGCATATTCCGGTGATGCATACGGTAGATAACCTGCTTGTATTTAATCCAGGTTCACCCACGGACCGCCGGTTTCAGAAACGATATTCCTTTGGAATTATGACTGTGTCGGAAGGGAAACTGCAGGCAGAGCATGTGTTTTTTGACCGGGACTAGAATGATTTTTATGAACAAGCAGTTTGAACACCGCCTGAATACTACTTGTATATCGCTGGTATGAAAAGCATCTCTGATCAGAATGGATATCTGATTTGGAGATGCTTTTTTGTGTGGAGCTTCTCATTTTGCCTGGAAACGTTATCTCTGGATGGGGAATATGCACGGAATGTTATCTGTCATTCATCTGTTTGCGTTATGCTCTATGGATGTGAGCGGGAGAGTGATACAATGCGTTTACGACATGAATTGAATGCGTTTACATATAGGGGGTTATTGAACATGAAACTGTCTATATTCACGGTCGCTGTTCCGGATCTGAGTGCTGCCGAACTGGCCTCTGCTGCAGCTGCGGCGGGTATTGCCGGAATCGAATGGAGATTTCGCGGCATACCGGAGGATGCGTTGTCTGAACAGCCTTCATACTGGAGAAATAATCGCTGCTCCATTGATCCGGGCAGGTGGCAGGAACAAGTTCCTGTTTTTCGGGAAGCAGCGGCTGCTCAAGGCAGACAGTCTATTGCCCTTGTGCCGTATCTGAATTGTGGGGACATGGCTGCATCCGAGCAAGCCTTCCAGGCTGCAGCCCAACTTGGCGCTTCCATGATGCGAGTGGGAGTTCCGGGTTATGACCGGAGTACGGCTTATCCAGAGTTATATGAGAAGGCCCTTCGTTATTTAAACGAAATTCAGGATATGGCAAAACAGTATAACATCAAGGCCATCATTGAAACGCATCATCAAACGATTGCACCAACGGCTTCACTTGCGTACCGCCTCGTACAATCTCTAGACCCCGAGCACGTTGGGGTGCTCTACGATCCGGGCAATATGGTGCATGAAGGGTATGAGAACCATCGCATGGGACTTGAGCTGCTTGGACCCTATCTCGCCCATGTGCATGTGAAAAATGCCGGATGGTTCAAGGAGAAAACGGGAGAGGCACTTGAGCGGAAGGGAGAATTTTCAACTATTCATCCTGGACAATCTTTGAGTACATCATGGACTTGTAACTGGGCTCCGCTGACGGAAGGCATGGTGGATTGGGTGCAGATGGTACGTGATCTGAGAGCAGTTGGATATGACGGTTATTACGGCATCGAAGATTTTAGCGGCGTTTTGGAATCCACGACAATGCTGCAGCATTTTGCAGATGTATTTAATGAAATCGAGCGTCGTGTAAATGAGGAGGAGCAGGCATGAGTATCGTTCGAGTAGCGGTTATCGGTATAGGAAATATGGGCGCGGCGCATGCCAGGACATTGGCAGCCGGAGAAGTGCCGGGTGCTGAACTGGTGGCCGTGTGTGATGTAAGAGAAGAGATGGGGAGCTGGGTAACGAGTAATCTTCCGCCTACCGTAACGTATTGGCAGGATGCGGAGCAGATGATGAGTTCGGGAACGATTGATGCTGTCATTGTGGCTACACCGCACTATGATCATCCCGAACAAGCAATCCAGGCATTTCGTCATGGCTTGCATGTGATGATCGAGAAACCGGCAGGTGTATATACAAAGCAGGTACGGGAAATGAACGAAGCAGCCGAGGCAAGCGGCAAAGTATTCTCCATCATGTACAATCAGCGGACCAATCCGCTGTACATCAAGCTGCGGGATCTGATTGCATCAGGCGAGCTTGGTGAAGTAAGACGTACCAACTGGATCATTACCAACTGGTATCGTTCCCAGAGCTATTATGATTCCGGCGGTTGGCGTGCAACATGGGCAGGCGAAGGCGGCGGTGTATTGATTAACCAAGACCCGCACCAGCTGGACTTATGGCAGTGGACGATTGGCATGATGCCTGTGCGTATGCGTGCCTTCTGCTCCTTCGGTAAATACCGGAACATTGAAGTGGAAGATGACGTGACCGCCTATGTGGAATATGAAAATGGAGCGACGGGTGTGTTTGTAACCACTACAGGTGAAGCACCAGGAACAAACCGCTTTGAGGTCAGCGGCGACCGCGGTAAAATCGTCATCGAAGACGGACAGCTCATCTTCTGGAGGCTGCGCGAATCCGAGCCGGAGTTCAATCGGCGTTTTACGGGAGGCTTTGGACAGCCCGAATGCTGGAAATGCGATGTGCCGATTACCGGCATAGAAACAGGCCACCCGGGTTTAATCCGCAACTGGGTGGACGCAATTCGCACGGGTGCACCGCTGATCGCTCCCGGTCAGGATGGCATTCATGGCTTAACATTATCCAACGCGATGCTGCTGTCCACCTGGACAGATAATTGGGTGAATCTGCCGATCGATGAAGAACTGTTTTATGAACATCTGCAGGAGCGCATTGCGAATTCAACGACGAAGAAAGACAAAGCGTATACGGGCGGTCAGCCTGCCGATCTGAGCCAGACATTTAAATGATATGTATATAAGGTTGGACTAGGGATTTACACGGAACACTCCGATGACAGAATAATTTTTCATTCGCTGTGATCCCAGATTTTTGAATTCCCATTATGAAGGGGGAAATCCGGTGAGAGCGTATGCTTCCGATGCAGCTTCTGTAAGAAAGCTTTTAGACGAACGTTTGCTTTTCCAGATTGGTTCTGTCCTCTCCGTTTCCGTGTAAATGGGTTCTTGGATAATCAAAAGGCTTGATCGAAATACATTAAATACAATAAAAAAGGATGGGATGACATGGCTAAAGACGGAATGTTCTACGCACCCAAAAGTGTGACTAAAGAGGTCGTGTGTGAACCGGGAGAGTTCAC
Source organism: Paenibacillus sp. AN1007 (assembly GCF_040702995.1). Taxonomy (NCBI): domain Bacteria; kingdom Bacillati; phylum Bacillota; class Bacilli; order Caryophanales; family Paenibacillaceae; genus Paenibacillus; species Paenibacillus sp. AN1007. Next base: position 3,281,045 of record NZ_CP159992.1, on the reverse strand, counting down.
GATCGCGGCTGTAGCTTTGGATCACGGACATATCTACGGTATGGTTGGCGGTTTGCTGGATGCTGGAGCCTCGCTTAAATGGGTATATGACCCGGACCCGGCCAAAGTGGAAGCATTCCGCAAGCAGTTCCCGCAGGCACAGATCGCCGTATCGGAAGCAGAAGTGCTCGCCGATGACGAAGTACTGCTTGTAGCAAGTGCAGCCATTACGTCAGAACGTGCACCGCTTGGCATGAGAGTCATGGCAGCGGGTAAGGATTATTTTACGGACAAAGCGCCGTTCACCACGATGGAGCAATTAGATCTGGCACGTGAAGAAGTGAAACGCACAGGTAAAAAGTATATGGTGTACTACAGCGAGCGCCTGCATGTAGAAAGTGCAATTTATGCGGGGCAGCTTATTGAACAAGGAGCAATCGGCAAAGTTGTACAGGTGATGGGCACCGGGCCGCATCGCTTGAACGCCGGGGGGCGTCCGGACTGGTTCTTCAAACATGAGCAGTATGGCGGCATTCTCTGTGATATTGGCAGTCACCAGATTGAGCAGTTCCTGACTTTTGCGTCCTGCAGTGATGCGCAGGTAGCCTTCAGCCGGGTCAACAACTTCAATCATCCACAGTTCCCTGAGCTGGAGGACTTCGGCGAAGCGTCTCTGATCGGTGATAACGGCGCTTCCGGTTACTTCCGTGTAGACTGGTTCACGCCGGACGGCCTTGGCACATGGGGAGATGGACGCACGGTAATCCTCGGTACAGATGGATACATCGAGCTGCGCAAGTACATCGACATCGCAAGAGAGCCGCAGGGCGATCAGGTGTACCTGGTCAATCATGAGGGAGAGTACCGCTACAATGTAAAAGGCAAAGTCGGTTATCCGTTCTTCGGTCAGCTCATCCGCGACTGTCTGGATCGTACCGAGACCGCAATGACGCAGGAGCATGCATTCAAAGCGGCAGAGCTCTGCCTGATCGCACAGCATAAAGCGATGAGCGAGCGTGTGGTGTGGAGTGTAGGCGGGAAGTAAGGATTTAGTTACAGGAAGCAAGATTCTAGGTGTGACGAGTACAGTTTCAAATAAGCCAAAGCAGTCTCATTGTAACTGTAGGTACACTTGTTAGTACGTTACTAACAAACGACGCAGTTGTGGGACTGCTTTTTGTCGACTAGTGACTTCGCAGATGGAACAAGTTGGGTTATATTAGATGTAGTTGGGATATGAAGTTGAAATGATAGGTATATACGAAGTTCGTAGATATCATGTTAAGCGCAACTTCTGAAGAGCACATTTAAAAATGATTAAAAGTTGAGGAATTACAAGGAATTGATTAAGCATATTTCGAATATGGTTGTTCTGAAGTTATATCTCATTAAAGTAGATTAAAAATATTTGGAGGGAATAGATGGAATCTGAAGACGATCCTAAAGAGAATCATGAAATAAAAATCGCTAAAGATTCAAAGACATTTTTAGAACTAAGAGAAATCGTTAACAAATTTGATCCTGTGAATTTAGTTGAACATGGTGCTCCGGATGATGAACACGATCGTTTGACTACGGAATTATTAATGTTACTGTTTCAAGAGTCGATGGATGAGATGCGGGATCTTTTGATCAATTGTAGTATATGGTATGGATATGATCCCAACGATATGAAAGAAGAGTTCAGAGAACGATTTAATAAAAAGATTGATAGAACACATAATGAAATTTTAAATTGGTACGCCAAGAATAAGAACTAAGAAATTAGATTTAAGTCAGTACATGGTCAATGAAGTTAACTCAGGAAGACAGAAGCAACGCTTAACATAATATTCAAGCTGCATCTCCTTCGGAGCCTTGGTCTGCGGGAAGAATTTCGAAGAAGGATTTCAGCAGACAACCCCTTCGGGGTTCATGAATACAGGAACGTTATACGACAGAACTTTGATAAAACATTTTAATTTAAGAAGAAGGTGAATACAATGAAGCAAGACGCTATATTTGATCCTGAAAGAAAGTATAGATATTTGTTGACTAGAGAATGGGATGTAAATCTCCCCAAATTGTTGTACATAATGTTAAACCCGAGTATTGCAAATAAATTTCAATACGGTTCACTTGAGATTGTTAATCTTTATAGCTTGATATCAACCGATCCAGAAGGATTGAAAAAATCGTTAATAGACCCTATAGGTTCTGAGAACGACAAACATATAAGGGAAGCAGCGTTAAGAGCTGATCGAGTGATCGTAGCGTGGGGAGAAAAACATTTTTTCAATAAACGTGATAAGCAAGTAATAGAATTATTGAGAAGCGAGGAAATCGAACTATTTTGTTTGAAGATGGCTAAGACCGGCCATCCAAGACACCCTTCAAGGCTTAGACATAATATAGAAGAATTGATTAGGTTTGGATGATTATTCAGGTAGCAAGTTCCGTCACATAACATAATATTCACGCCGCGGCATACGCCCTTGGCCCAGCATTCGCCGGACACTCGACATATGTCGAGTCGTGAAATTAGGAACGTTATCGGAAAGATATGCAACATTTATATTACAATTTATAATATATTAGTTGAATATAATAGATTACCTTTGGGGGTTAGGTATGAAGCCTAGGATATTTGTAAGTTCTACATATTACGACTTGAAACATATCAGAAATAGTATTGAAAGATTTATTTTGCAGTATGGGTTTGAGCCCGTTTTATTTGAAAGTGGTAATGTGTATTTTGAATTCAATCAAGAATTGGATATTTCTTGTTACAATGAGGTCAAGCTTTGCCATATGATGATACTAATCATTGGTGGGCGTTATGGTGCCCCTTCCAGTGAAGAGAAGCACCTGGAATTTATCGAGGGTTATGAGAAAAATTATATCTCAATAACTAGAAGAGAGTTTAAAGAAGCTGTAAGTAACAATATTCCAATCTTTATCTTTATTGATAAGAACGTATATTCGGAATATCATACGTTTAAGAAAAATAAGGATGCAATCTTAACGCTCATCAATGAACCGGACTCAAAGTTTAACTTTGCGTATGTTGACAGTACAAATGTTTTTGATTTTATTGATGAAGTTAAGGTGAAAGCTTTAACCACTTTCGAAAAATTCGATGATATTGAAACATATTTAAGAAGCCAAATTGCTTCAATGTTTTTTAACTACCTCATTGATCTTAAATCTCAAAAAGATAAGAAAGAAGTGCTGAACTCCGTTACTGAGCTCCAAAACATTTCTAATAGAATGAATGAAATGGTAAATGAAATAGGTCGTACAGTATTATCTGAAACAGGACAATACGAAGATGCTGTAAAAAAACAGAACGAAAAAACAATTTCAATGTATACCAAGAAAATTGTTCAGTTATTGAAATTTCAGGAAGACTATGTTTTTTCGGCGGAGAAAGAAAGACCTGTTGTCTTTGAAGTAACTCAAGTAATTTATGATGATTTGCTTAATAACTCTAGGCTATTTGACAAGAAGGGCTCTATTCGCGAAGGTGATATTATCGCGGATGATCTGGGTAATGAAGTAATAAAAGAGGTTAATGAAAAGCTAAAAAAATTGAAAAATAATTTGCAAATACTCGTATCGACAAGTCTTCTTGATGTTCTTAAATTGTATAAAAGCAAAATCACCCCGTTATACGATAATAATGGTATTGAAAGCTTATTTAAAGAAACTCTAGAATTAGAACTTGAAGATGTTTTGTGGTTGCCTTTTTGAATTCCTTTTTTAAGGGATTCTTTTTTTCTTTAGTTTTTTCAAAGAAGGCATATCTTTTCGATAACAACACATTCACGCACTGGGCCAGCTAAAGCTGTCCCTCGGTCCACAAGAGGAGTTTCGGGGGAGCGGAATCAGCGGACAATTCCTGCGAACCAAACTGCGCAAGCGCAGCCGGCGACTACGTCGCCTTAAGGTTCTTGGATTCGTGTATGCAACAACTTATAGAATAGTATCAAATGAAAAGAGAGCCGTTTGGCTCTCAATTAGATGTTATATTTAATTCATTATGTAATTGAAGAGCATCCTTAAACCCCTGTAAATAGATTTCTCGTTCTAATATTGTATGAACAGAAAGGTCTGCGTCATCGTAAAGAAATAGAGTTTTATGCATATCCTGAGGTAGAAGCTCATGTAACTGTTTGAAGTAAAGATTTCGATCGGCTGAGAATTGATTATAAATGGTGTTGTTCTTGAGAAGATCGCTATATAAGGCTTCAATTCGATTACGAATCAACGAATCAAGTAAGACTTCTAAAGAATTGTGCATAAATGATCACCGTCCGTTATGTTTTATTTTGCGAACAAAAATTCAACTTATTGAATATTATTTTATCATAATGAAAATTATAGTCAAGACATATCAAAGATATTTTTGATTAAAAAAATATATTTTCATATAATTAAAGAAAAATTCAATTCGGATACAAAGGAGTACCAGATGATAAGTTATAAACCATTTCAAAAATTATTGATTGACAGGGAGATTAAGAAACAAGATTTATTGAGAATGACGGGAATTTCATCTGCAACGATGGCAAAGCTCAACACAAATGAGTATGTATCTTTAGAAGTCATTGATAAATTATGTACGGCATTGGAATGCCAACCTGGAGATCTTTTGGAACATCTAACAGACCAATGAAAGAATAGAATATAAGAGGATGTTGGTTAACTCGAAGATGTGATTCCGTCGTATAACATAATATTCACGCTGCGGCTCCTGTGGAGCCTTGGTCTGCTAGATGGATTTCGGAGAGGCATTTCAGCAGACAACCCCTTTGGGGTTCGTGAATACAAAAACGTTATCCGAAATTGCTTAAAACAAATAATATTACGGGGGAAACGCTTTGGAGATTATAGAAAAATATACTTCTGAGGGGTTTGTAGAAGTATCAGTCATTAGCGAAGAGTATATAAAGTTTTTCAGTGAATTTTTTGGAGATCGAGAACAGGCTATTAAATTATTGCGAACTTGCTACGAAATGGATAATGTTATACCTAGAAGAATAATTAACAATATTTCAAGATTAATTTCATTAGGAGATGAAATGATATCAATAAAGCCTGGACGACATGTCTTAGCCATTTTCTATTGGATTGTTTGTATTGAGGCTACAAGCCATATAGCAAATCATGGTGCAAAAGTAAGAGATAAAATTAAAATAATTCGAAGATTCTTTGCAGAGTGTATAGATGAGGCAGACCAAGCATTTTTATTAGAACACATAGAAAGATCATTGTCAGATGAACGTGCCCAAAATTCATCAGGGCTAAACCTAGATATCATAGCTACAATTTTTTATAATATTCGACACGATTTTGTGCATGAAGGGAATTATTCTAATTTTCATTTCAGTCAAAAAAATGATGAAAGAATTATAAATTCATTGACTATGAAGGAACATGGAAAAGATAAGGAAGAAGAAAGAAGTTATTATGTATTAATTACTTATGAACAAATGAGAAAAATAATAATCAAAGGGTTACTAAATTTTTTGAAGAAGCAAATGCAGACTTGAATGAGTTGACGATGAAGAAGCAACATCGGATAACAATATATTCACGCTGCGGACATTCGTCCTGGGTCCGGCATTCGCCGGACACTCGACATACATCGAGTCGTGAATACAGGAACGTTATCCGAAACTGCTGAAAACTACAAAAATAAATAATCAAGGGGAAAATAAAAAAAATCTATGAAGCCTAACTATTTGTCAACCGCAGCGTCTAGAAGAATATTATGAGCACAAATATACAAGGTTATTTTATTTAGCATGTTACATAGTTGATATTTTATAAAAAAACAAGTGATCTATAATTTAGGAAAAGAACATTTGGTTGAAGAACTTGAAATGACATTAAGAGAATTGAGAGAGGTGATGATATGAGGAAAATGGCAATTGGTATTCTAATAGTCTGTTTATATTGTTTTCCTTTTGTTTATTTTTCGATGCACCAAGATTTTATTAATCATTCAATGATTGGTTACTTAATTATGATTGTAGGGACGACACTTCTTGCTTTCTTCGGTAAACTTTTTAGTAATTCCATATTTTTTATTATTGGTAACATAATATCTTTAATAGTTTCGTTTTATTTCATTAGCGATATGACAAGCAATGAACAGTGGAGTGTCTATTTTAAGCCACTAACACCGTATCAATTATTAATCTTTGTTAGTATTTTGAATTTGATTCCTCAGTTATTTGCTATGAAGTTTGCTAAAAAAAAGATTAAAGATTAATTTCTTGCGAAGAGTAACTTTTTTGAATAGAAGTAACTGTTCTCAAGAAGTATCAATAGTATTCATTAGCATAGCTTAATAACAAGAACTTATGAAAGAAGACATTAATAAAAGAGTGAAAACTGGAAGAAACAAGAACATGATTTGTAAGCTAATCAAAGAAGTCAGCAGCATCGGATAACATAATATTCACGCTGCGGACATTCGTCCTTGGTCCGGCATTCGCCGGACACATCCAACTACGTTGGACGTCGTGAATACGGGAATGTTATAAGACATTGGCGCAAGATATTAAGAACCGGGGTGATACCTATGAAGTTCATATTGATATTTGGCCCACAGGCCGTTGGAAAGATGACGGTTGGTCATGAATTAACGAAAATAACGGAATTGAAATTGTTTCACAATCACATGTCGATCGAGCTATTTCATCCCTTTTTTGGTTTTGGTAGTGAAACTTGGAGGTTATCAAGTATCGTAAGAAGAGAGCTTTTTGAATCGTTCGCAAGCAGCAACCAGTATGGACTTATTTTTACTTACCTTTGGGGGTTTGATCTTCAGAAGGACTGGGAATTCGTCAAGCAAACATGTAACTTGTTTGAATCGAAAGGGGCAGAAATTTATTTTGTTGAATTAGAGTCAGATATAGAAGAACGATTAAAACGAAATAAAACGGCGTTTAGACTTGATCAAAAACCAACAAAAAGAAATATTGAATATTCTGAAATGGACTTAATCAAAACGATGGAAGAACATCGACTCAATTCTAAAGAGGGAGAAATTACTAGAGAGAACTATTTGAGAATCAATAATACAAATTTAAGTGCAGATGAAGTCGCAAGATTAATTAAAGATGAATTTAATTTATAGTACGTGTGAGTAATTCAAGAAGGCGCCAACATCTTATAACATAATATTCACGCTGCGGGCATACGCCCTTGGCCCGGCATTCGCCGGCCACCCGACATGTGTCGGGTCGTGAATACGGGAACGTTATATGATAGAAATGATAGAAATGATAGAAATGATAGAAATGATAGGCTGAAAATAGAATAAAGGAATAATACAAAAAAGTAGATAAGAACACTTGTACGGAGATGTAAACACAGGTAAAATATAGATACAATTGAATCTTGGGTGGGTATGGTTTCCCTTCGAAAGGAGGTGAAACCATGGAAGTGAAAGATGCGATGACTCTAATGCTATTATTCGGTACATTCATTCTTGCACTTTTGACGTATATCAATAACAACAAGAGAAAGTAAAAACCCACCCCAAGGTTGACCGCCGAAGGTGGGTTTTTATCCTGACTTGACTTAAGAAGGGATAGACCATCCAAGCCAATTGTATTGACCAAGTGTTGACCGCACTTGGTCTTTCTTTAAAGATATGATAACACATGAGAAAAGATGAATCAAAGCTAAAATAATAATTGAAGTGAGTGAAGACATGTTGGTAAGCAATCTCGAAGAAGCATTTCCATCATATAACAATATATTCAAGCGGCGGCTCCGTTGGACCCTTGGTCTACAGGAGGTATTTCAAAGAGGTATATCAGCAGACAATCCCCTTGGGGTTCATGAATACAGAAACGTTAAATGAAATTCCAATGAGAGTTATAGATCTATGAAATGGTATAATGTAACCATCAAAACAGAGGAGGGACAAAGATGAAATGGCAAGAAGTTCAGCAGATTTTTCCGAATCAGTTCGTAAAATTTGAAGTTCTTCATTCAGAAGAAACTGACAATCAAGAGGTCATTGATGATGTAGCCGTAATTGGTCCGATCAGTGATGAAGAAGCGACTCGCGAATTATTGAATAGCCGAGATAAAACATTGGTTTATCATACTTCCAAAGATCAAGTCGTAGTGAAGGTAAGGAGAAATATAGGGTTAAGGAGAAGTCTTTAAATGAATATTGAATATCGAGAAGGACTGTTATTTACGGAAATAACAGTCCATTTTAATAAGCAAAAGAAAGTCATATCGAACATCGTGATCGATACAGGGGCTAGTCACAGCTTAATTTCACAAGATGAAGTAGACGAGATTGGGATACAAGTGAGTATGGACGACGAAATCATAACCAGCTACGGGATTGGAGGTAAAGAGCATGCCTTTAGTAAGAAAATTGAGGGTATACAAGTGGGAGATTTTATTTTAGAAGATGTATACATCGACTTTACTTCATTTAAATATCACAACATTAACGGACTTTTGGGACTTGATGTACTGACTAAAGGAGAATTTAACATTGATTTAAAGGCGTTTAAATTACTTCGTTCATAAGAGATGAAGAAGATAAGAAGTTGAGTGATTCGATGAAGACTGGAACATCACTTAACAATATATTCACGCTGCGGACGTTCGTCCTTGGTCCGGCATTCGCCGGACACTCGACATGCGTTGAGTCGTGAATACAGGAGCGTTATGCGAAAGTTATGCAAATTATACCAAGGAGGAGTATATGTATTTATCTCAATTAAACTTAGAAGATTTAGAACACTCAACTATAAATAAGATTATCTTTGAGAACCTTGATGACGATGGACAAATAGGTGATATCATTTTGGTTTTTGGAAGTATAACAGCACCTAAATACAGAGTGCCAAAAGCAGTAGAACTATTAAATGATAGTAGAGCGAAAAAAATTGTTATGTCAGGGGGGCAGTCTGACCCACCAGAAGCACTAATTATGAAAAAAGCTGCAATAAGTCTAGGGGCTAGTGAATCGGATATCTTACTTGAAACAAAATCAACAAACACAGCAGAAAATATTATATACACAAAAGATCTGTTAGAAGAATACTATGGGTTGAAAAATATAAAAAGAATTTTATTAGTTACTAATTATTTTCACTTAAGACGTTGTTTGTTATCGATGAAAACCTTTATGCCTGAATGGATTGAGTATAGCTTATGTGGAGTTTTAGATACCAATACACGTCCTGACAATTGGTGGACAAATGAAAAAGGAAAGACACGTGTAATGAATGAAATTTATAGATTAGTTAAATACACAAAATCGAAAGAGATTATTGATTGTTTGATCTAGAGGGCATATCCTTCGCCTAACATCATATCCACGCTTCGGAACCTTACGTTTCCTCGGTCTGTCCGAAGGGGAGTAGCAGGGGAGTCGAATCAGGCGGACACATATGCACCGACTATCCGCATCGCGGGCGCCCCAGGCGGGGCTTAAGTCGGTGGGACGTCGTGGATACAGGAACGTTAGGCGAAAATCTAATAGTTAAATACAATAACGTTTTGAAAATGAACAAGCTTCTTTAGGGGAGTTTACTTTTAAAGATTATTTTTGAGACGGATTGTAATATGAAGTGTGACACCTACTGGAAATAAATACACATTAGGATGTGGATTCAATGAAGGATATTCTCTCAATATCAATTGTATTGGTATTAGTGGCTTTGTTTTGGATTTTTTTATTACTTCTCAGATCGAAACAAACGAAAAAAATAACAAGTTATAAGGATTTACCTGGAACTGAACTTGTTAGATATTGTTCTAAGGAAGTCATTATTGATGCACACACTGTTCATTTAAAGCCTAGTGGCACTGAAGTTTCCAACTATACTAACGGTAAAAAACCTACGTTATGGTTTTTTGTTGGAGAACCGACATTATGGAATTTATCTAAAAATGCAATAACATCAAAAGAGATTAAAGTAACGATCCCTGTTTCAAGTTTAGAAATTACTAAATTAACATATAGAACCCAAGATTTAGTGGTTGGCTACACCAATGAGTATATAGGATCTGCTCGAATTGAATATTTGAAACCTCATAAAAATTCTAAAAGATTAAGTATATTCAAGATAATTAACAGTCCTATTTTCATTTACTCAGCTGCCACAGTATCTGTAGGTTTGCCTATGTATTATTTGTTTAGTCATTTATTATAATTTAATTTTATTGAATGGACATTGGAATTTTGGAAGATATTCAAAGAAGCATTAGATCTTCGCCTAACATAATATTCAAGCTCGGCTCCGATGGAGCCTCGGTCTGCGGGGTGGATTTCGAAGAGGGATTTCAGCAGACAACCCCTTTGGAGTTCGTGAATACAGGAACGTTATACGAAATTCATGCAGGGTATTTTAAAAACTAAGAAGACAATATTTGAGTTGGGGGCGGGACGTAGCTATGACGAGATTCACATTAGATACTGCAATGGAGTACGCTGCAAATGATGATTTAGAAACATGGATTCATCTTTTTTTTAACGGCGAAGGAAACAATGTTGGATTATCAGAAGGACTAAAAATGAAAAGACGATTTTGGTTAGGGCCAATTGAAATTGATATTAGTTATTTAAATAGAGCACTTGGTCCTGAATTAAATATGGAATATGTAGAAGATGAAGATTGGTGGAATTATAACATTAATCAAATCTCTAAACGTATAGAAAGTGGATAGGATATGCCCCCATTAATTGCTGAAAATAGAGAAGGCTCTTTAAGTGTGAGGGATGGTAATCATCGACTTGGCGCTCTTCAAAAGTTAAATAAAGAAAAGTGTCATGTAATTATTTGGGATGATAGAAGTGTGGGAAATATATTAAAAGTTATAGAAAAGAAATCTAACAAGTAGTATTTGTAAGCTATTCACGAAGGCATGAACATCGGATAACAATATATTCGCCCCTCGGTCAGGCAGAGGTTTTTCGAAGAAGAGGAAGCAGCTGGACACATCCATTTCCCTAAGATAAGAGCTATCTAAGGGGAATGGATGTCGCGAATATCAGAACGTTAAACGATATTTGACAAAGAGAGTAGGAAACTATATTGGAACATTTACTCAAAGAGCTGATTACATATTATTTTAATGAGGCAGTTGAAAAAATTGAATCAGTGCCATTCGGTCTTACTAATTACTCTCAAGTATTAACCGTTAACAATAAGAAATATGTTGCAAGAATATATGACAACCACTCAAAAAATCTAGAGAAATTAAAATTCGAAATTGAATTAACGACATTCCTTGAACAACATATTAATCTTTCATTTAAGCTTCCTGGATTTTTAATTGCCAAGACAGGAGGGAGGTTTGTGCAGCTATCAAATGGTCAATTAGGTTCAGTTATGCGTTTTATTGAAGGAGAAGTTCCTGACCTAACACGGGTATCAGATGTTAAGGAATATGGAAAAACCGTTGGTGAACTGTCGGTTGCATTTAAGAAATTTAAAAGTGACTTATTAATGGAGGAATTTAAGTTTTATAAAATATACAATCTTCATCAATTATCTAACGAAAGATCCGTAAGCCGTTTTTTTGATCAGCCACCTTTTGAGATTGAAAGTAATCAATTATCTATATTACTACATTCATTACAAGCTGTTCAAAGAAATGAATCTATTGTAGACGATTTACCAAAGCAGATTGTTCATCATGATATATTAATTTTTAATTTGCTTATTGATAACCAAACAAGGAAGATGAGTGGGGTATTAGATTTTGACTTTGCTTCATATGATGTTCGTGCATTAGAATTAGCTATTTGTATGAACCATCTTCTTCAATTTGATGATGGTTCACTTTCAAATCTAGAATTATTTTTGGATGAGTATTCTCAACATATGACATTAACAGATGAAGAAATTAAATGGATTCCCTTTTTGATGCAGATGTACTATGTATCATTGCTATGTATTTACATAGGTCAATATTATTCAGGACGGGAGATAGAAGAATATTTTCGATTCATACTTCATCAATTGGTTATTAGAAAGCAATGGATAGAACAGAATGAATATGAATTTATTGAAACGTTAAGATCAAGGCTTAATTGATTTTGGATTGTAACTAAAAGAAGTGTCATACATCGTATAACAACATGTTCCAGCTTCGCGGCTGTCAGCTCGGTCTGCCAGAGGCATTTCAAGGAAGCGGATTCAGGCAGACACATAAACGTCAGGAAAACAACAACGTTATAAGAAATATCCGCAAAAAACTTATTTAAGGCTGGTGAAACAATGATGCAGGATATTCTAAAAAGACTAGAACAGACACGAAATGAGTTAACTCAGATCATTGAACAAGTACCGGTTCATTTATTTAATCTTCCGGAGAGAGAAGGAGCATGGAGTATAGGTCAAGTTTGTCAGCATTTAGTTATGACTGAATTATTATTTACAAAGGCTATAAAACAAGGTTTGGCTGCGGATGATCTGAACGCTCCTTCAAGACGAATTGATTTACTAGCTAATGAGAAAAGGAAGTTTGAATCACCTGATTTTGCTAAACCTCAGAAGGATGAAGTATTAACATACGAGATCATGAATAAGAAATTGACCGAAACAAGAAGAAGTTTGTTGAACGTAATTGAAGGAGAAGAAGACCTTACTATATTTAATAGGAAGGCCGCAAAGCATCCGTTCTTTGAAGAATTATCATTAAAACAATGGATTGAACTACTTTATATACATGAAGCGAGACATATAAGTCAAATACTGCGAATTAAAAGATTACTTGAAAGCTGAACCAGGAAAGGCGGATACATCAATAACAGTCTTCAGGCTGCGGGCATGCGCCCTTGATCCGGCAGGTTGCCGGACACCCAGCATATGCTGGGTCGTGAATACAAGAACGTTATGAGAAATTCGATGTAAATGGCTAAGAAAAAACTGACCAATCAGTTGATAAGACTCTTCGGATTTTTATAAATCATTAAAACAAAGGAATGAGGCAGATAGGCCGCCAATTCTGTCAACTTGTAAAGCAATATGATCATGTTTTTATATCCAGTTGGAATTATTTTTACTCTTCTTCTTAAATAATTTATAACAGAGTGTTAATACCCATTCAATTATATGATAAAAAACTGATATAGACAGGGCAGACCAGAAATCGGCAATATAAATGCTGACAAAACTTGAAGCCAAAATGTAAATAATGACGCTATCAGCCAATATCGTAATAGCGTTACGAGTATAGATTGAAACTTGTTTCTTCATACCGTAATTTAGTAGGGTTACGATGATTGGATGAACCAAGGTTTCGAACAAGATGAACCCGGTAATGATGAGAATGGAAAAAACAGTGATATCCCCAAAATTCTCAAAATGCAGGAAATTGCTTATCTCCCCAATGCTATAAAAAAAAAGATTGTATACCATTGTGAAAACGGCCACAGGGATAATAATTAGTGCAGCAAGTACGGGAATAAGCCATATCTTAACTATAATGGGAGGTGCTTTTTCCTGATCTTTACGGCTAATGTAATTAATTATCAGGTTTAAGGCAAGTAAAAGGAGTACTATTAGTATACATATTGTAATCCAATGTGAAGTGTTCATGATTACTCCTGTTATTTTTTTATATTATATTTTTAATCACCTTTTAAACCAAAATATTCCTTACCTTAAAAGAAGTAAAGTATATTTTAAGATTAGATATTAATCACGCTTTTGCTTTAAGTATAATCTGATCAGTTTAGGTCAAGTTTTACAGCCCAGCTAACCAAACAACGTATTTGCAATTTCGTATGCTTCATATGTGGAATTCCAATAGTAATAAGTCCTGATGCGATTATATTTTCCTGTCAATTTGTAATGGACTCCAAGAAATTAGCTCTGAATTGTGATAAAAACACTATAGAGAAACAATAAATATATACAAAAATTTAGATATGGAAACATGGATATCAGGCCATAATATTGTATTAAAAAAGGATGTAATTGAAAAAATAGAAAAACAACTAGAATTATTAGTAGAGTGGTTCGAGCAGTAGGTTACATCCGTTAATATAGTATCATGCAGATCAGAATTAGAGCGGGGGATATAAAATGAATGTTGCTATCGTTCAAGTCAATCAAAAGTATAGAGAAGTGTTAGATAATCTTATGCAATTATATATTTATGATTTTTCTGAATTTCTTGACTTTGATGTAGAAGAGAACGGGAAGTATCGACCTTACCCTTTAGATGATTATTTTAAAGAAGGAAACCAGCAATTTGCTTATTTGATTAAACGAGAAGAAAAGTATGTAGGCTTTGTTTTAGTTCGCTTCATAGAAGAACTTGAACTTCCACATTATTCAATTTCAGAATTTTTCATATTAAAGAAGTACAGACGAGAAGGACTGGGGAAGTCAGCAGCAATCGATGTATTCAACCGACATCAAGGACCGTGGGAAGTGCACCAAATTGAGAGTAATCAAGGAGCACAAATATTTTGGAAAAGAGTAATTAATGAATATACGAAAGGTCAATTTGAAGAGCGGATCGAAAAAGGAAGAAAAATACAAACGTTTGTCAGTTAATTCAAGAAGACGTCTGAAATAACGCAAACCTACTTAAACGTAAAAGAGGAGATTTTTATATGAATCAATTGATTAATGATGCTGTTATAAAATTAGCAGAAAGCATGCAGTTACCTGAAAGAGTATTTGATATTGAAGATTTACCGTGGGTACCCTTTGATGAAGGCGAAGCGAATTGTCATTTTAAACCGCTAAGGTTTGATTTATCAACGGGCAGCTGGACATACCTGTTTAAGATAAAAAGTAATAAAGTGCTGACTCGGCATCGTCATACCGGCGGTTCCGTTATTGGTTACAATATACAAGGACAATGGAGTTATGAAGGGCGTAACTGGATTGCGAAACCTGGAACTTTTATATTTGAACCACCGGGAGATATTCATACGTTGATAACACAAGATGAAGAGGTCATTACCCTATTCATATTGGGAGGAACACTTCAATATTTCGATAATAATGATTCCGTGATTGGTCAGGATGATATCTATACTGTATTGAAGAAGTATAGGGATTACTGCCATGAGATGGGAATAGAAGTACGTGAAGATCTTATTTATTGAGTATCTATACTCCCAATGGTCGCTTAAGTCGGTGGGACACATTTAGACACAGTAACAATAGCGGAAATCAGGAAATGGTTAATAAAATGATAAAGATTAGATAAATCATCATTAAAGGACGGGGATCTCAATGAGCAGCGTGCTGCTAACCTCTTGTGGGTTTATTACTGAACATATTAAAAATCAATTTCTGAATTTAATGGATAGAGATACTTCCCAATTAAAGGTCTCTATCATTACAACAGGATCCCTTATGAAAGAAAATAATAGATATGCACAAAGGGCAGTGCAGGATTTCAGGGGCATGGGGTTTCAGCATATTAATTTTGTAGATATAGAATTTGATGACCCGCAAGTTCTCATACATAGAGATGTTATATATATTAATGGTGGAAATCCATTTACATTGCTGTATTACGCTAAGAAAAGTGGTGCTGATAAAATAATTAAAGCACTGGCCGCACAAAATGTAATTATAGTCGGAGTAAGTGCGGGAGCGTTATTACTGGGGCCAAATATTAACATTGTCAATTTCTTTACGCCAGAGATGAATACAATGAATTTAACGGATTTTGGGGCATTAGGTGTAACCGACAAGCTTATCTTTCCTCACTATGATCGAGAGGACATATTTAAAGATAGGAGTAATAAAACCATTGAAGAGAGAATAATAGAATTTGAATACAATGAGAACTGTAAGGTGACAAGGCTTAAAGATGAAGAATGCATCTCAATCTTTTAATGAATCAGGAAAAATGAAAGTCGTAAGTTTATGGTTTGTTATTAAAACTAGGAGGTTAAGTTGATGGGAGCATGGGGAACTGGAATTTTCGAGAACGATGATGTATTAGATTGGAAGGCAGATTTACTTGATTCTGATGGCATTGATTTGATTGAAGAGACGATTGAAGAAGTATTAGAAGAAGAATATATTGAGTCTGATCTAGCTTCCAATGCTCTGGGCGCGATTGAGATCCTTGCGGCACTACAAGGTAATCCCGGGAAAGAGATATTGAATAATCAAAGCAGTACAGAAGATCTATATGATTGGATCGATAAACATAAAGGTAAAGGAAAAAAACTCATTACAAAAGCTAAACGAGCAGTTAAGAAAATTAGGAAAGATTCAGAACTAAAAGAGTTATGGGAAGAATCGGAAGAATATCCGAACTGGTTAAATACAATAAATGATTTAAAAACTCGATTGTGAGTTCGGGTATTCGCTCTTCGGTCAAGATGAAGTATTTCTGGAAAGTAAGGAGTGGGAAATTCCTGGCGGAATGATCGATGAAGGGGAGTCCTGCAGAGAATGTGCTGTAAGAGAGTTGTTTGAAGAAACGAACCAAAAGGCCGAGAGGATCTGTACTGAAAGGAAGCTAAAGCATGGTTGATGGAGATCGAAGAGATGAATTTGAAACTGCCAAACAATATCAAGAAGTCTTTATTTCAACGAAAAGTGACTGGGACCGAGGGAAGCGTGACTTAGATACATGTTTGAATTTAGGTTTTTTATCTTGGTATTTGAGTGTCGAATCCGGAAATCCCTTCATTACTCAGGGGCTTAACGAGAACGATTATGAAATGATTGAATCGACATTAAAAGAAGTGTCAGAGGAAGGGATACGTAAATTCTCGAGGAATACGAAGTTTTTATTGATTTTCGGTTATATGATCACATTGTTTCCTCATCATTTTGGAGACTACGAGCATTGGGAAAGCGTTGGGAAAAACATGCTGTCTAAAGCATACGAGTTGGAACCAAGTGATCCAATAATTGAGATGATTTTTCTTGCGGACAACATGAGAAGTGAAGGATATGAGGATGCTTGTTTAAGAGCTAAAGAATGTATTCAAGACAGATTTAATTCTAAAAGATTAATGGATAAGTATTTTCAAGATGTATTTGATAGATGATTCCAGGGTAAGGATACAAGATCTAACAAAGGAGAATGAAATGATACAATTACTAGAAGAACCAAGAGGAGTAACATATCAACAATTAATATCTTTGGCTTTTAGCATTTGTGATGAGTTTATATTAGTTAAAAGAGATCAAATTGAATTAAGTGGGAAAGGAGAGGAGTTTCTTAAAGAAATAAAACCATACATAAAAGAAATTAAAAAACAGGATCATTGGCCAGGGACACAGTTGTTTGGGCTCAATGCAGATGTTTATTATTTGGACTGTAAGGATGAACTGCAAGAAATCTTGTTAACCAGAGCAGATCGATTGTATGCTTGGATGCAGCCTGAATTGTTGGAAGATTTGTGTTTTTATAAGAATGGAGAAGAATGGTTAATAACAACTGCACATGAAGAAATGGGTTCCATTAATACAAAGGAATCTCAGGACATTTTGAAGCTTAGAGAAGTTGAAGATATAATGATGTACTAGAATTATTAAAGAGCCACCAGATGGTGAATTCGTAATACAGAAACGAACATGCTGTGAAATTAGAAAAACAAAATTCATGTAGGAAAGGACTCCTAAAATGAATGATTCTTATCATTTACAGTTTGAAAAATTGTGTGAGAAATTAGGGCTTGGTGAATTGACGACAACTCCGAAACCGATATCAGGCGGGCTTTTACATAGGGTCTTTGCAATCAAGACCACTACAGGGAGATACGCAGTTAAAGCTTTAAACCCAAAAATTATGGCAAGACCTGCTGCACTGAACAATTATATAGAAGCAGAACGAGTCGTAAGTATTTTATCTAAGCGTATATCAGCTCAACCGGCTAATGTATACGGAGATACATTTTTGCAGGAGATTGATCATCAATTTTATATGGTATTTGATTGGATTGAAGGGAGAAGTTTAAAGCCTTTCGAAATTACAGATGTACACTGCAGGAAGGTCGGTTTTATCCTTGCTGAGATTCATCAAACAAAGTTTGCACAGGTCGATAGCATTCGGAGAACTCGGAACGACGAAAATCAAATTCCTTGGAAGTTCTATTTACACAAAGGGATAGCAGAGGGGGCTGTTTGGGCAAACCACTTATCCAATCGCATCGAACAGCTGTCATTCTGGACCGAACAAATCAACCGATCAGTTATGCTGTTGGAGGATGAACAAGTATTCAGCCATCGCGATCTGGAACCTAAGAATGTCATGTGGGTCCAAGATAACCCCATTGTGATTGACTGGGAGTCAGCTGGAGAGATCAATCCCAAACATGATTTGATTGAAACGGCCATTTATTGGTCGATCGATGAATCGGGTAAAGTAAACAAATGCAAGTTCGACGCTTTCTTAAGCGGATATCAGCAGCTATACGGGGATCTGGAAGCAGATTGGAAAACGGTCTTGGTACTTGGGTATTCAAGCAAACTGAACTGGTTGGAATACAGCCTTAAGCGTTCACTGTGGATTGAATGTACAGATGCAATTGAACAAGAGATGGGAACCGTACAAGTGATGCACACCCTTAATGCACTTGAAGAATATCAAAACATGACTATTATGCTGGAAAGCTGGTTGCATGATAAGAATGAAGACAAACATGGCGATGAGAAATTTATTGAATAAGTCTATTCAGTCGAATGAACCAATGGATTTCAATTTGTTTAATCCCGAATTTTATGAATGGGACCGCTGCATCTTGGTGGATGCCTCAAGTTTAAAAAATACAAGTTCAATCGATGAGACTGGTTATCAGGATCGCACGGATTTAGAGGCTTCGATTAATCATTATCATATCGACAGTTTGGAAACCGGATTAAAGCTCATCTCGAATTGGGAGGAGTGTTTAAGATTTACATATCCTAAGCGAGAATTTATTTTGATTTTAAGTTCTACAACAGATGGTGAAAATGTCGTACTGAGATTCTATCAATATAGAAATGATGAACCCGAATGGATTCAATTAAATGATCTTGAAAGGTACAAAGAAGAAGCTATTTTGATCGTTGAGATCTTTCATGAGTTCAGAAAGGTGAGGAAAGGACGAAGCACGTGATAATTCAACAACTTTTTCATTAAAGGAGATAAAATGTCTATAATTTGTTTAGAAGGAGCAAGTGCAGTAGGTAAATCAAGTACTTCGATGTGGATGCAGGAGAGATTAAATGCTTATATCATTCAAGAAGTAAATAAATTATTTGAACAGGCTGAAGGAACCGCCAGTACTTGGTATTTGGAAAAACAGGTTGAGCGGACGATGATTGCAAAAACAAAGCATAATAATCATAAAATCACAATTTTGGATGGAGACCCATTTCAACCTCTCTGGTACAACTGGTGCTATGATTTCGAAGGATGGGATTCATTGAAGTCAATCGATGAGTTTTATCGAGCAATGATCATTGAAGGACAAATTCAATTTCCAGATCGATATTTTTACCTGTATACGACTGAAGAAGAGCTGCGTAAACGCAAGGAGAACGACAAAAGTAGTAAACGAAATAATTTTGAAAGACATTTGCATTTTATTAAGCCTCAAAGAGCTTATTTTAAATATATGAATCAGTTAGAACCATCATTAGTAACGTTCATTCATGCAGAGTCACGAAGTAATAATATTGAAATCATAGTAAAGAGTTTGGAGGAGAAAAAGTCCAAAGCAATATCAGACCTGGAGCTTTATGACAGATTAGTTGAATGGGTCAGAAATAATAAGGCCGCTGAAATTAACAACACGTTGATTGAAAAAAGGGGTGGAGAAACCTCATGTCAAATAAAATACTCATCATAGATGATGATGTGGAGTTGTGCTCACTAGTAAAAAAATGTGTTTCCCAAGTTAACCTGGAAGCCGATACAGCATATAATGGGCAATCAGGTTTAATTCAAATCATGAATAAAAACGACTCATATTCACTTATTATTTTAGATGTGATGTTACCGCAGATGGATGGTTTTCAAGTATTATCTGAGATAAGAAAGTATAGCCATATCCCCGTACTTATGCTGACGGCTAAAGGAAGTGAGCCGGATAAAGTCACAGGCCTTGGTCTTGGAGCAGACGACTACTTAACAAAACCTTTCAGTATCAATGAACTTATTGCTAGAGTGCAATCTCTGATTCGAAGATATACCACTTTTAATTCCGGGAATGCTGTAAGCGTTCTTGTACTTAAAGGCATGGTTATCGATAAAGAAACAAGAACTGTTCAGGTCGAGGACAGACTAATTGATTTAACAGGAAAGGAATTTGATTTATTAGTATTTCTGGCTTCGAATAAGGGGCGTGTGTTTACGAAGAAACAAATCTATACACAAGTTTGGAACGATGATTATTCATTTGATGATAACAATATTATGTCCTTTATAAGTAAGTTAAGAAAGAAAATAGAACCGAGTTCAGAACAGCCATTTTATATTTTAACGGTACATGGGGTAGGTTATCGTTTTAATAAGGAGGCCTGATTATGGAATGGGTCTATATTCTACTTGTGACGTTGGCTTTCTCTGTTATGATCATTACTTATTTGATCACGAAACAGAATAAGGTTTCTAAACAAATTTCAATCATTGAGGACTGTTTAGAGGATATAAAAAAGGGGAATTGGAATCGCCGTATTTTGGTGGATGAAGATGATATCACTAAAAGCATATGTTATTCCATAAATGATATCGCCATGAAAAGTCAAACTCAACTTATACAGTTAAAGCAATCCGAGCAGGCTTATAAACGACTTATGACGAGTTTATCGCATGATGTAAGAACACCTTTAACTTCTTTAGTTGGTTATTTAGAAGCAGTTCAAAAGAAATTTGTTGTAGGCAAAGAAAAAGAAGAATATCTTGAAATTGCTTTAAATAAAGCACATCATTTGAAGAGCTTTGTTGAAGTTTTATTTGATTGGGTTAAACTTGACGCAAAAGAGCAGGTGTTTAAACTCGAACAACAGGATATAAACGAATGTACTCGTGATATATTAGCCAATTGGATACCAACATTTGAGGAAAAGCATTTAGAGTATAAAATTGATATTTCCGAAAAAGAATGCTTTATTCGATTAGATTCTAATGCCTATATAAGAATTATTAATAATTTAATTCAAAATGTTATTGCACACAGTGAAGGAACGAGAATCGATCTACAAATAAGTGAAAATGAACAAAACGTGATGGTTCAGGTAAGTGATAATGGAAAAGGGATTTGTCCGAATGACCTACCCCATATATTCGATAGACTTTATCAAAGTGATGAATCACGTTCAACGAACGGAAATGGTTTAGGACTTGCAATTGCTCGAGAACTTGTTCAACTGCATAAAGGAACAATCCATGCTGAAAAATCAGTTTCTGGTGGTGCAGCATTTATAGTGAAACTTTCGAAAGCTCTTTAATTTATAAGAGCTTTTTTTCAATTGCAAGAAATAAACAAGATTTCGGCAAGGTTCTGGCAAGATTTGTTTGATAACCTTTATATAAAGGAGGTATTTATATGACAACGTATATAATAGAAACGAAACAACTGACTAAAAACTATAGAGATCAGAAAGCTGTAAATAGTGTAAATATCCATGTGGAAAAAGGACGTATTTACGGTTTGCTCGGCCGCAATGGAGCCGGAAAAACGACGATTATGAAAATGATTTTAGGGTTAACATCTACTTCTTCTGGTGAGATAAATGTATTTGGTGAGCCCATTAAAGGTAGAGAAAAGAAGGTATATCCCAGAATTGGAGCGATTATCGAAACACCCGGATTCTATCCAAACTTAACTGGAACAGAAAATTTAACTATTTTTTCCAAACTGCGTGGTACGGCTGCGCCTAACGCTGTGCAGAATGCATTGGAAGTTGTAGGTTTACCGTTTAAGGATAAGAAGCTGTTCTGTGAGTATTCTCTCGGTATGAAACAGCGTCTGGGCATTGCTAATGCAATTCTGCATGACCCAGAACTTCTCATTTTAGATGAACCTACAAACGGTCTGGACCCTATAGGGATATCAGAAGTTAGGGAGTTCATTAAAAAGCTTAGTGTTGAACGTGGGAAAACCATACTTATTTCCAGCCATATTCTGTCTGAGATTTCTCTGCTTGCGGATGACATTGGAATAATCGACAATGGGATTCTGCTCGAAGAAAGTAGTATGCAGGAACTCAAGCAAAGAAATGGCAAGTACATTTTACTTCAAGTATCTGATGCTGCTAAGGCAAGTGTGATCCTGGAACGTCAATTCGATCTGAAAAATTATTCTGTGAAAGACGATCATACGCTGCAAATCTTTAATCATTCTCTGGATATGGGGTCAATGAATAAGGCACTAATATTGGGAGATGTATCGGTTATTAGTTCTCAGCTTTGTAATGATACGTTAGAGGACTATTTTAAGAAAATTACGGGAGGAGATGGCATTGCTTAAACTTCTCCAGATTGAATTTCTGAAGTTGCGGCGCAGAACATTTGTATGGATGATGATGTTTTCAGCGCTTATCATGCCGTTTCTGGCCTACTTATTATTTAAATATGCATGGGATACTGGTGGCGATCCTGTACAGTTTTATAAATGGTCGGCGTTCGGATTTACACTTTTTATTATTTTACCTGTTGTTTTAGGGATATTAAGCACGATGCTTATGTACAATGAAAATCAATACGACATGCTTAAACAACTCTGGATTGTACCCGTTAGCAAAATGAGCTATTTCTTCAGTAAATTTTTAGTGGTTTTGATTTATTCCGTTTGCTTCATGATCGTTACAGCAATAGGTTCCGTTATCTTTAGTATACTTCTCGGAGACATCGCATTTGATTGGCAACACGTATTATTTTTGATAAGAAAGTGTTTGGAGATTGGTGTTATTACCGCTTTTGCTATGCTTCCGATTCTGGCTATTGCTGCAGCGCAAAACGGATATATTCTTCCAGTTGCTGTAACACTAGTTTATGCTTTTCTTGGTTCAATTATCGTGTCAATCAATACGTATATACACCCGTTATCCAGCATGGCAGTAATCGTTGCTCGAAATGGAGATATTCCAGGACTGAACAATACGCAGGTAGTCAACATACCTATGGCGATTTTTAGCATTTTGGTCTGGGGGATTGCTTCTGTACTCCTGGCAAACGCTGTATTAGCAAGAAGAAAGTGAGGTATTAAGAATGGGAACACTACTTTGGGCGGAGCGCCAAAAGATCCGCCGACTAAGTTTTGTCTGGATCGCCATTTTCGCAACGATTATGGTTACCGTTATTGTTTTTTTATCCGGATTACAAGAAAATAACGGTACTCGAGATATAGATACTGCAGATTGGTATATGGCTGTGGCTCAACCACTGGCAACATTTTTCGTTCTTCCTGCGGTTATAGCTCTTCTAGGAAGTTATATGATTTGTCGTGAAGATCAGGAGCGTACAATCGATTCACTTCGACTAGTCCCCGTGAACGAAGCGAAGTTGACGACTGCAAAAATGATCATAACTCTTGTTTATAGTGTTCTTTTTTACTTGTTCCTCTTTGTTCTAACATTTTT
The DNA here is from genome assembly GCF_040702995.1 of Paenibacillus sp. AN1007. NCBI lineage: Bacteria > Bacillati > Bacillota > Bacilli > Caryophanales > Paenibacillaceae > Paenibacillus > Paenibacillus sp. AN1007. The sequence goes on along the minus strand of NZ_CP159992.1, from coordinate 3,257,529 downwards.
AATCGAAGCAGCTTTACATTTTTCTGATCTATCGCTGGGGATGATTATAAATTATTTGAAAGCTTATTTTCTGGATGGAGTATGTATATTTATTGCAATTTCCCCTATTATCGCTCTGGTATCCTATATGAAAAAAGGGTATTGGATTGCATTAGTTATCACTGAATTTTATTCTTTTATTGGATTATTTGCTAGTACATCAAATACTCTAAAAGCTTTATATCCTATTACAGCTGTATTTACGATATCTGGCTATTATGACGCATCAACAACGCAGGTCATACTTAGCTGCATTAGTTTACTATTTTGCGCAGGGCTGGCTGCAGCGGTACTTGCTGGTATGAACAAATACAAATGAAACGAAATTCACGATATCTGAACTGAACACTGATGTACTAAGAATGCATATTGTTAGTGAATTCTAACATAGGGTCAGTTCAGGGGCTGTTTTTTCAATTCGTGCCTTCGCACATGGAACATTTTAGGTTATATTAAGAAGAGATTTGAAGCCAAGAATAGAAACAAAGTGCAATCTTGTGCATATATTTACTTCATGTGTGATTGCTGGAACCTGTTATATCGCTAGGTTCATTGAAGGAGGTTATTTATGGACATTACTTTAGTGAAGTCAGGTGTAGATGCAGCTGCTGCTGTTCATGAGATGCAGGTGAAGTCTTTTACACCTTTATTAAATAAGTATCAGGATTATGAGACAAGTCCTGCGAACGAAACTGTTGCTCAAATCGCAGCTCGTTTGAGTCAATCATTTACGGATTATTACATAATTAAATATTCAGAAGTAAACGTAGGCGCCATCAGAATTGTCAGAAAAGAGAATAAAGTATATCGTGTAAGTCCAATCTTCATTTTACCCGAATTCCAGGGCCGAGGGATTGCACAGAAAGTTTTTTCCATAATTGAAGAACTTTATGATGATGCAAAGAAGTGGGAACTGGATACCGTCCTTCAGGAGCAGAGGAATTGTTATTTATATGAGAAGTTAGGTTATAAGCGGGGCGGCAGGAGGAAAGTGATTAATGATAGTATGACCATTGTATTCTACGAAAAATACATCAAACAAAATTAGTGATCATCTTAACCGCTTAATGATAACCAGTCCTTAAAGTGATACGATGGCGCCATAGTGGGAGAAAAACTAATGCTTATAAAAATGATTAAATGCGAAGTGAATGAAGATTCCAAAGAGATTTTTCATGCGGCTCAAACGAAATGGAAAGAGCTTGAATTCATAAGTGGATTTGCTGTCCAATGGGGTGGATGGAATCTTCTGAACAAAGAAGATGCTGTAATTATAGGGTTATGGGAATCTCGGGAAGCATACACCCTTTTTATGACGGAGCATCACGATAAAATAATGGATACAAATGAACAAGTGAAAACATATCGGAAAATAGAAGTGAGTTTATGGAGTACAGATGAAAGAATGGATCGTGCAGCGATTAAAGACGCTGCGTTTACAACGATCATGGATGCAGCCGATTACAACATGAATGGCAAAGAGAAGAGTATGGCTGTTTTTATGAAACCATTAGATGATAGGAAATCAAGCAAAATATTAATATTCACTAATGAATTAGAGGGAATGATCGAGAATTTTGAAACTGTAGTAAAGTTGGAGAAAGAGTGGACCGTTTCAGCGGCTCATTGAATGAATAAAGAATCATCTTACCCTAAAACAATATAAAAATCAGGTGATGTATTGGAATATATGATCATTAATCTCAGGGATTATCCGAATTTGCTAGAAGAATGTATTAATTATGTTTCTCAAAGATGGGGATTAAACAGAAAAATATTTGAGGATTGCATAACTTCGAGTATGAATACAAACCATTCGCTGCCTAGATGGTATTTTATGATGAAATCGAATGAAATCATCGGCAGCTTTTCACTAATGACAAATGATTTTGTGAGCAGACAAGATTTAGGACCGTATTTATCTAACCTTTACGTTGAGGAAGAAGAAAGAGGAAAAAAATTAGGAGAAATACTGTTAAATCACGCTCGGAAAGAGGCACATAAACTCGGGTTTCAAAAGCTGTATTTATGCACAGATCATGAAAATTACTATGAGAAATATGGCTGGGCCCATATCACTAATGGATATCATACTTGGAACAGAGAATCAAAAATCTATGCTGCAGATACAATTTGTGAGTAGATTATGAAGGCGTTTTCCAACATAGTGAGCAGCAATCAGGAAGAGGCAATAAGGGATATGGATCAGAAACGATGAAATGGATTGAGAAGGATGCCAAAGCAAAAGGAATGAGTAAGCTCAGACTTAGTGTATTTAGATTCAATGAACCTGCTAATAAGCTGTATACGAAACTCAATTATCAAATCGTTGAGAATAATGATGAAAATCTGATCATGGAGAAAATACTGAAAGACGAATGAGTAAAAATAAGATCAGCAGCCTCGAATCAACTGCACCAGCTGTTAGTCGTTCTAACTTAAGAAACGGAGAGAGTTATGTCCATCCCTAAACGAATTCATATTGTTGGCTCTACAGGTAGTGGAAAAACATATTTAGCCGAGAAGTTATCAAGGCAGTTTAACTTATATTACGGGGAACTGGATACGGTGATGTGGAGCGGACCGACTGAATTGGCAGGTAAGAACTCGCCGGAGAAAAGGGACCAGTTACTCCATGACATCATTGATCGGGAATGCTGGATTGTGGAGGGTGTCTATTATAAATGGTTAGCAAGTAGTTTTGAGCGGGCTGAACAAATTATATTTTTGGATATCCCTGTTTTTCGGAGAGATGCAAGAATTGTACTGCGTTTCATCAGACAAAAGCTGAAAATGGAAAGAGCAGTATACAAACAAACGTTTACAGGTTTATTGAAGATGCTAAAATGGAATCACGAATTTGAGAACCAATTTAAGCAGGATATCCTTATGTTTTTGAAACCGTACGAGAAGAAAATGATTATCCTAAAAAAGAGTGCAGAGATACAAAATCTCATCGAAGATGGAAGGTTTATCACCACGGAAGCCCGATAATCAGGTCAAATTGAGGACAAAACGAGCAGGGGCACTCTTGTCTGATCCATTTCAAAAAGAGCCGCTCAGCGGGCAGTTAGAACAGCTTGATATAAGTGCTGCATTAAACTTTAAACTAAAGAGGTCGGATCAATGGCATTTTGTATAGACTTTCAATTAATTGGTGTGAATGCTGGTACAGCAGTATATGCATATGGAGACTGCTCCGAGCATCTGGAGGGACGGTTTGAGTTGAATCTTGAACGTCTTATATCAGGTGAAGTCAGTATGGATACAGATATAAAGGAAATTGTCAGGGTAACCAAACCGTGTTTAAGTGATGGGGAAAATCAACATAAAGCCAACCGGGCTTTCAGTAAAATCTATAAACATTATGTAAATACAAGCACGTATATAAAAGAAGGAGGATACTATGCCTGATGCTTTCTGATGGTTAGTATTACAATGGGGACTGAATTTCAGCAGAAGCGGCTTTAGGAGAAGCCTGCTTCTTTTTTTGTTTTTACCCTTCGCAAATGGAACATTGTGGGTTATATTGGATATGATTTGGTTCTCTAGTAGAGGAATGGTGAGGTGCTGAAACTTGAATGATAAGGTCCGTTATCCAATAGGGAACTTTGAGCCTATTCGCAAGTTCACTGATAAGAGTCGAAAGCACATCATCGATCAAGTTCCCGGAATCGCGAAGTCATTAAGAGAGAGTGTACAGTATATCGATGATGAGCAGCTGCATATTCCTTATCGCAAAGGCGGCTGGACGATCTCACAGATTATCCATCACCTTGCTGATAATGATATGAACGCTTATATCCGATTCAAAAGAGCATTGACTGAAGAGGAGCCGCTGGCAGGCTCTTATCGTGAAGATGCTTGGGCATCATTGCATGACTATGCAGACCTACCTTTGGAGGACTCGATTATGCTGCTGGAGATACTCCATAAGCGATTTTATACGCTGCTGTGCGGGTTAGATCCTGATCAGTTTCGTCGGAAACTCCAGACAGAAGTATTGGGTACAATTTCACTAGATACTGCTCTACAACGTTTTGTATGGCATGGACAGCATCATATTGCTCAAATTACATCTTTTCAAGCGTCACAAGGGAGTCAATTAGAATAAAGCAATATAGTGAGTTGAATTTTTAGAAATCAACCTTTAGGGGGACTGAAAGTGCCTGAACAGGAAGAAATATACCCTAACTGTCCCGTGAAAATAAGGGTAGTTGAAGTTGGAGGCCTAACCCCATCGGAGCTTCAAATCAAACTGCGGCAGTGCTCAATTCAAATAAATGAATACGGAAAAACATTGTTAGGTAGCGAGGAATTCATTACATCTCATACAAAGAAAAGATTGGTTACGGTTGAATTAGCCGTTAAACATCTGGGATTTAGGGAGGGAGCTGCGACGCTGCCGCTCTTTCAAAGAGCGGATGACCTCGGACTGAGATTATGTCCATTGGAGTTAGGCCCCTATCTTGGAATGCAGTATTGGCATCAATTCGAAGTAAATGCGGCAGCTGCCTCGAAAGGGAATCAGGCCCCTCCAGGGGCGGTTACCATTGCATCACAGCCTATTAGTGAAGATGATTATTTTCCAGAAGGTTTTTATCTCAGACGTATAAACGACGAGCTGTGGTTGCGTGGGTACGCTGCGGATGATCTGCATGTGTGGAACCCCGATGATCGTTTTATCTTTGGTAAAGCTTGAGACATATAGTTAGGAGACTGCGATATGTACCACTACCGGATGGGCCAGAAGAAAGATCTTGCTCAAGTCACCGATCTCACGATCAGTTGGACAGAAGAGGACCTCACTTTGGGATACGAGAATGTGGCTTGGACTCCAGAAAAACTAGAAAAGAAGCTGAATGATTACTTCTACGTCGTCGAACTGCAGGATGCGATTGTTGGTTATGCCTTTGGGGAGATCAGGCAGGGTAATGCAGTGCCGGTCATTCCTCAGTCAGACGCTTATTTGGAGATTCATGAAGTCTATATTCACCCTCAACATCGGAGTCAAGGGATCGGCCGGCAGCTTGTCACATGTCTAATCGATAAAGCGTGTGAGCACCAAGTGGAGAGGGCTTTGGTTGGATCATCCAATCGAAGATGGAAAGATACGGCGGCATTTTACGAGGAACTAGGATTTCATATGTGGTACATCCAGATGTATAAATAGAAGGTGATAACCAAATGAACAGAACATTATATGTGATCTCGGGGCCTCCTGGTGTCGGGAAGTCTACAACTTCACAACAACTGGTTCAAGTATTAAGTAAAAGTGCATACATTTCTGGGGATACAATCAGTCATATTCCAGTGAATGGACGAGGGAAACCCTGGGTGTGTAAAGAGACGTATGATTTAACATGGAAAAATATATACAGCTTAACTCGGAATCTGTTAGAACAGGATTATGATGTGGTTATTGACTATGTTGCCTTTCCTTCAGAAGTAAAGCGGCTTGTACAGCAGCTGACTGATCTGGAATTCCGACTCGTTTATGTCGTTTTATTGGTTGATCAGAATACCTTGGTGAGTAGGGATCAATCGAGAGCCGAAGAAGTGAGGATGGGCGAGCGCAGTCTGGTTTTACTAGAGGAATTTGAAACATGTCCGACCTTAAAAGAGCAAACCAAACTCTATACGCAGCATTATAGCACAGAACAGTTAACTGAAATTATTGAAGATATTCAAAACAATCCGAGATTCATTTGGGAAGGAGATGCCCAAAGTTGAAACGCATGCCGATGGTTTTTTCGTTCATTTTGATCATAGTAGGAATTATTGTGATCACGCTTACCAAAACGGTTGAAGAGGTCATTCCGAAATTGGGATACGCCGTATTTCAGTTTGCAGGAGCCGGGAGCTATAGTCCGACGGATTATGAGATGGATCTGAATCTGAATTATTGGGTTGGAGGCATCTGCATTCTGACGGGTACTGTCTACTTTATTTGTCAGTCGGCCTTCCTGCGCAATTCGATCAGTGAAATAAAAATGAGAGATAAGGAGTTTGATGAAAAGTACAAGCAGCAGTAGTCATTCGTACGCTGAGGGTATTTTATTATATTTGGAGATCGGGTGATAGGGATGAATGATCAAGATCTATTGAATTTTTATTTAAATATGAGAGAAAAGGAAGCCTATCAGTGGAATCTCTCGCCTGCAGGCTTGTATTTGGAACTGGGGACGAGGGAGTTTTTAGCCAAACACTTTGATGTGTTCAGCGGGATGAATGCGCTTAATGTAGGGATTGGCGTAGGCGAATGGGATGATTATATCGGATATCTTATAAACGGATCAGGTTGTTTGACGAGTATCGATATCGATTCTTATATTTGTAACATATTCAAATACCGGCAGCATAGGGAGGGGCATCCCAATGCCTCTACAGTAATATGTGAAGACTTTTTAGTAAGCAAGCTGCCTCAACATCATTATGATCTCGTCACGATGATCGGTTCAGCTCTTCATGAGACAGGCGCATACCGTAAAGCTTTGCAAAAAATATCCGATGTATTAAAACCAAATGGTCAATGGATGTACATGGATTTTGATAAATATCATAAAAAAGAAGAATTATTTGAAATATTACATGAGTTAAAGTTGGAGTTAGTACATATCGAAGAGTTCAATCGGTACCCGAATGCCAGCTTTTATTGTATGAAGATCAGAAAGTTAATTTAATAGAGCAGATGCAGCGGCTTTCAGGTATTCCTTGCTTCTTCAAAGAGATGAAATGGAGGTGGTTTTCGATGCATCGAACGCTCATGGTTAGTGATATTCATGGTTGTATTGATACGTTTAACCAGTTATTACATGATGTCGATTACAATTCGACCTATGATCAGTTAATGCTGCTAGGGGACTATGTAGATCGAGGTCCCAGCAGTAAAGAAGTTGTGGATAAGGTGATGAAATTAGTACACGAACATCATGCGGTCGCATTAAAAGGCAACCACGACCAGCGGTTCGTAGATTTTATACAAGAGGGGAGTTCCGCTATTCAATCCAGATTTATGGAACATGGAGGGCTTCCAACGCTTGAAAGTTACTGTCAGCTGAAAGATGAAATTTCGGATACACGGCTGCAGCAGGCGAGGAAATCTATTCAATCGGACTACAGCCACCATATTCATTTTTTGAGCAGCCTGCCGCTATTCCATGAAGATGAAAACCATATTTATGTTCATGCTGGATTGAACCCGGATTATAGTGATTGGAAGCAGCAGCCGGAGCATGATTTTATGTATATCAAACATAAATTTATCCAGCATACGTTTACAGATTTATACAAAAAAGTGGTCTTTGGACATACCAAAACGATCGATATTCATGGAAAAGCGGATGTTTGGTTTGCCGCAGACAAGATTGGCATCGATGGTGGATGTGCTTTTGGAATGCAGCTGAATGGTTTGATTTATCAAGATTCTTCGTACTCGACTGTGCAGCAGGTTAATCAAAGTATGAGGCCGCTTGCGTAGAAATCATGGAGAACAATCCATGGGTTGGCGCCGCTTGACCTACTCACTATAGTGAACCCAAACAGAATGGGTTTGCTGCAAAATGTAGGTTGTGAAATGTTTTGGAAATGAGACTTTAGCAAAGGAAGATAACATAATGGAAAAAGGCAAAGGCAGAATTATTTTTTTGAATGGCGTAACAAGCTCGGGAAAAACGTCTATCGTAGAAGAGATGCAGTCTTACGATGATCCATTCTTCTACGTTGTGGCGAATGATTTATTTGAGAACACAATCGGAGACAAACATCTCCAGACCGATTACTGGAAGTATTTAAGCGAAGCCATAGTGCTGATGTATCATACAGCCAAGCTGTTTTCAGACCACGGCAAGCATGTATTGATCGATGGAATTCTGGTGGAACGACCGGAGCTTGCGCCGCATTATGAACAAGTCAAAACGATTTTTGAAGGATATCCACTGGATATTGTGGAGCTGTATTGTCCTCTGGAGATCTGTCGTCAGCGCAATATTGAACGTGGTGACCGAAGAGAAGATCAGTCGGAAGAGCAGCACCGAATGATGGCTTCCGATATTCAATACAGTTATACTATCGATACGAGCAGGCACACGCCTAAAGAATGTGCCGACAGGATCATCAACACGCTTTTTAAAAAGTGAGTGATAGTTCACTCCATGTATGGATTCAGATGATGAAAAAGTGAAGCTGGGACGTCTATGCAGGATGTTCCAGCTTCTTGACTATTGATGGGAATGGAGGAACGGGCACTTGAATAAAGAACGATTACTTCTTCAATTCATTACCTTGCGGTGGGAGAAGGAAGTGAGAGGTGCTCCTTTTGCCGGTGTACGAAACCACATGGAGAAAGCGCTAAGTTTGCCGGAAAATCTGTTCAGTTATGACACGTCCTATGGACAGCCATACCACAAGGTGGTCATCGTGCAAAATAAGAAGGGTCTGGAGACGGTTCAGGATCAGATTGTGATTTTGGACCCAGGAGCAGAAAAGTGGAAAGTCGGATGCGTTGAAATAGCTAAAAAGGGTTTCGAATCCGAATATGAGGTGACCTTCTCTTACTCCCAAGAATGCGGCAAACCCGTCCGCTATGACAAAAGAAATCATGCCTTAACCGAGCAGGCGTTTGGACTGACTTCGAACGAATATAGAAGAATCCTTTACAATGGCAGGCATATCTATCAGGATACGGGAGAGTGGTACTACGAGATACATATTGTGAATATGCTGCTTACCGAGCAAAACCGCGTAAATATGCTGATCGATCATGAGCCAGCTGCTGTTTACAAACAGATTGAAATTCTATACTGATCCAAACACAAATAGCGACTGCAGAAGGAGTAAACCATGAATAATCCTCAAGTCATTATGCCGCTTGTCAAACAATTAGAACAGAAGGGAATTTCATTTACACTGGGTGGAAGCGGAATGCTGTATTACTTGAATCTTGCCCAATCCGTGAATGATTGGGATCTGATGGTAGATTGCCCGAAGTCCACATTTATTGAAGCGATAGACGGATATGAATGGACAGAGCAAGAAAGTGGCGATGGGCTTTTTGCGAGTGAATACCGAATTGAGATCCGTTCGTGCAATGTGGATGTGATTGGTGGATTTGCTTTTCGCGTTGAAGCAAACATATTAAAGTTACCTTTGTCGCATATTCCTGATCGAACATGGCACGGGATGAATATTTCAAGCCCCGAGTTATGGTACACTGCCTATCACATGATGGGTAGAAAAGAAAAATCTGATTTGATCCTAGAATATTTACAAACCAACAATGAAATCGTGAATCAACATCTCCTCAACAGCCTGTTAGATAACGGCAATCTAACGTACGAGATCAGACAAGGGTTGTCCACTTTGCTTAAGCCATAACAGAACAGAGGTGTATCGGGTGCTCTATCATTTCAGTGAAGATGCAGATATTGATATTTTTATTCCTAGATTGAAGCAGAATCGGCCTGATTTTCCGGCTGTAGTGTGGGCGATTGATGAGCAGCATGAATTTACCTATTATTTTCCGAGAAATTGTCCCCGTATTGTTATTCAGAGAACCAACGAAATCAGTAATGAACATCAGGAATTATTTTTCAAACATACGGAAGCTGATATTATTGTCACGGTTGAGCGTGAGTGGTACACCAAGATCGCAGGCCAATCGTTGTATCGATATCATCTGGATGAAGCCTCTTTTCAACTTTTTGATGAAACAGCGGGATATTACATTTCCGATCAGGTGATTACACCAAGCTGCGTAGAGAAAATAGATCACCTGGTAGAGAGGCTTTTGACGAGAGGTGTTGAGCTGCGGCTGACAAGCAATCTATATCCTTTGAGGGATGCGGTATTACAATCCGATTTCAAGGAATTTGGGATACATCGTTTTAATCATGCCAAGAAACTGTTGAGATCCGAAAATTAAAATAGAAGGTTAGGGGAGAGGAAGATGCTTTCTGCCTATTGGAGGTATTTCTTATATGTAACGGAACATAAGCTGAATGTTTTAATCGAGTGCTGGCATGAAGGTTTATATGTACAGGGGCTGCTTCATGATTTGTCCAAGTTTGCTCCCGAAGAATTTTTCCCTTATGCAGTCAAATTTTATTCGGGACATAAGAATGAAGTGACAGAACAAAGATGGAAGAACGCATGGCTGCATCACCAGAATCATAATAAACATCATTGGGAGTACTGGATTGTAAACAGAAATACAAAAGAAGCTCTGCCTATGCCGCAAAAATATATTATAGAGATGGTATGTGACTGGAGATCTTTTACGAGAAAATGGGGCCGTAGAGTCAAAGACTCCAATCTGGCAGAACGCATGATGAACTCGGAAGATGTTATTTTGCATCCAAAGACGAGAGAATCGCTTGAACAGCTGCTTACTAGAAAGGCGAATCGTGATGATTCAAGATGATGAACAATCGAAATAGGAGAGGCTGTGAGTTATTTGATACCCCAAAGAGAGATGGTGGATTATGCTTTGGGATGTGGATGAATCGGAACCGAAGGGAATATAGAGATATAGTAAAGGATCTTCGAAAAAGAGAAGGGGGAAGTTTGGTGTGAATAAAGAAATGGAACATTTGCTTCAAACATTTGAAGAATGGACGCTGTTTGTCAAAACGTTGACTCATCTCGAAGAAAAGATCTGGAATTCAAGTCTGGAGAAAGGAAAGTGGACGATCAAATCCATCGTAAGTCATATGATGTTATGGGATCGTTATTTTTACAAGGAAGCGATTGAAAAGATTGCGCTGCATCAGCCTGTAACATTGAGACATCTGGATTTTGATGAGTTTAATCGCAAAGCTGTGGAGTATGGCAGCCGCACCGAAACAGCGGAAATCGTGGACAAAGCGATCACATACCGCCATAAAATTATGAATGATATTCGAGCGTTGACGGATGAACAGCTTCATCAAACGTATTTGGACGCAGAAGGTAACCCCTTCTATATTCCTCAATACCTCAAAGATTTTATATGGCATGATCAGCATCATATGAAACCGTTAAAACAATATCTTGATCGTCTTCAAACGTAGATGGAATGGTGCGTCAGGCAGGCTGTGGAATGGAATGCTGCTCTGCGCTGCGTACAATATGGATCTAAGCCCGGGAGGAATGGCTGTGAGTACACATATCATTGAATTAACGCAAGAAAATCTGATCGGTTCGTTTACAAATGAGGTCAAGCCCATATTGAACATACGGTCGGGGGATTCAGTCCGATTTCAGACACTGGATGCCGGTTGGGGCATGGGCGTAAGGTATACGGAACGTTTGAGACCGTTCCCGCGACAAGGTGAAAAAGATGGAGGTCACGCCTTAATCGGTCCAATTCATATTGAAGAAGCGGAGCAGGGAAAGACGCTGGAGATTATTTTCAATGAAATCGTACCCGGGAGTTACGGGTTTACTTCCGCTGGTGGATATCCAAACTGGCAGAATCAGAAGCTGCATCTAACACAGGTGGAGGAACTGTCTCTGGATTGGGTGCTTGATCGCCAAGCGATGAGAGGTACC